>JBKEAB010000001.1:0-17108 GCA_047971845.1 Paracoccus sp. (in: a-proteobacteria)
GCAACAAAACGCCTATGTCGAGCGCTGCCACCGGACCGTCCGTCACGAATGGCTCGATCAATACATCATCGAAAGCATCGAGGAGGCTCAGGACTACGCCACGCAATGGCTCTGGACTTGCAACAACGACCGCCCCAACATGGGCATCGGCGGCATCACACCCGCACAGAAGCTGAAAATGGCCGCGTGAATTCTACGAACCCGCCCCGCTAAAAAAGGGGGGATTACCCTTTTTCCAACCGCAGGCTTGTCGCCGTGCGGTGCGCCTTCAGGTAGGTCGCATCGATCATCACCGTCTTCGGGCTGGCGGCTTGCTGTGGCTCTTCGGAAAAAAGGGCTGGAGCCGCGCCATCTGTGCGTCTGTCAGCCAGAAAAGATTGCTCATCGGCCAGTCTCCTTGCGGAGGCTGAATCACGCCGCGGTCCGATGGTCAATGGGTCCCGATCCTAAGCTGTACCGTCTTTCCTGCGGGATAACCTGCGCTTTTCCTGAACTACAAGGATCCGGCGGCGGCGGCGCAGTTCGACATTGAAAATTGCCCCCAGCATCACTGAAAATGCTGCTAGATAGAACCACATCAGCAAGGCAACGACAGCTCCGATTGATCCATAGATCCGGTTATAGCTGTTGAAGCTGCCCAGATAGGCCGAGAACGCCAGTGATGCGAGCCCCCAGGCGGTGGTTGCAACGATTGAGCCCCATGTAAAAATCGGTGTCCTCGGTCGGACATTCGGACCATAGCGGTAAAGAATGCCGATTCCGACCAGCACAATCAGTAACATACCCCCCCATGGCAAGGCAGTTGTCATCCAGCTTTGCATTTCTTCCGTTATCAGGAAGTTCAGAACAATCGGGACGACCACAATGGTAACCAGCCCCAAGAATACCACACCAACAATTGCCAGCGTCAGGAGATATGCCAGAACAAATCCAAAGACCGTTGAAAGTCCTCTAACGCCGTAAGCCGCGTTCAATCCTCTGACCAGAGCGTTGACTCCTGCCCGTGCAGCAATCGTCGCAATCATGAATGATACAAAAGTCGTCCAGCCCAGCTGAGTACGTCCACCTGCCGTCAGTGCATCAACTTGCATCTGGATGATCTGCATTGCCTCTGGCGGAACAAACTCTTCGGCAACATGGACATAATCCTGAATCACACCAGGATCATACCAAAGCCCCCAGAAGGCAATGATCGCGGCAAGACCCGGAAAAACAGCAAACATTCCATAGAATGCCACCCCGGCAGAAATCAGACCCATGTGGATCTTGTCCATCCGTTCACCAAGAGCCCGGATAAATTGCCATATATCCAGTAGGGGATTGATTATTCGACCAATCATGCTGCCTGCCTGCTTATCTTTATGCAGTCTTGACGCATATCAGATTGGTTTCAACCGTCAGGCGATGTACCGTAACGTAGCCAGATTGCCTTTTCCCCAAGATCCGCAACAAATTCAGCATGTGCCTTTGCTTCGGTATCATTCAGCCGCGAAGGCAAAGATACAGGCCGGGTACGGGCTGTCTGCTGCCGTATTTTCCGTGATGTATCATCTGTCTTGTCTTCATATCCTCCGCCTGTGGGCGCATCAAGAACCAGGTCAGGCTGTCGCCCTCCGATCAGTTCCAGATAAACATCGGCAAGGATTTCACTATCCAGAAGCGCACCGTGCAATGTCCGGGCAGAGTTGTCGATGCCGAAACGACGACATAGCGCATCAAGGGAATTTTGTGCCCCAGGAAATTTTTCACGCGCAAGTGCAAGCGTATCAAGCGCCCGTGCCCATGGCAGGGCCTCATATCCAGTTTTCCGCAGCTCAGCATTAAGAAACTTCATGTCGAAGGCCGCATTATGAATAACAAGTTTTGTATTCTTGCCAATAAACTCGACAAGCTCAGAAGATATTTCTGAAAACAATGGCTTGTCTTGAAGGAATTCATTCGTCAGGCCATGAATCGCGACGGCATCTGCTGGTACTTCGCGTTCAGGGTTTATGTATTTATGGAATGTCCGGCCAGTGGGCAAATGGTTCAGTAATTCAACGGCACCAATTTCAACGATCCGATCACCCTGTTCCGGATCAAAGCCGGTGGTTTCGGTATCAAGCACAATTTCACGCATTATCTCGCCCCAGTATTTCATCGCAGATCAAATGAACTGCCTGTCTTGCCGAATCCATGCTGTCGGTTGGAATGACCCAGTCTGCCCGTATACGCTTTTCCGTATCAGGCATTTGTCGAGACAAGATCATGTCAAAATTTTCTTCTGTCATACCGGGCCGAGACAAAACACGGGCACGTTGCGTTTCTTCATCTGTTGAAACCACAGCTACCCCATCCATCTGACTGTCTGCGCCTGTCTCAAATATCATTGGTATATCTAGAACAAAAATTTTTTTTCTATTTTTTTGTTTTTTTTCATTAAATTGTCTTCTATCATTTGCAACCAGGGGATGAACAATTGATTCCAGTCTGATCAGTACTGTCGGATCTTCGACAAGGATTGCTTTCAATATTGTCCGGTCAATACCATCATCTACTAATGCTTGTGGAAAAGCATACGAAACTGGCTGTACCGCTGCACCGCCCTTCCCATAAAGCCGGTGCACGGCCGCATCTGCATCCCAAAGCGGATAACCAAGTTCAACAAACATGCGACCGGTTGTCGACTTTCCCATACCAATAGAGCCAGTCAGACCCAGCCGGAAAGTCACAGGATCTCCTGACGCAATGCCTCATCCACTTCCGGGCGCTGACCAAACCAACGTTCAAATCCGGGAGCAGCCTGGTGCAACAGCATTCCCAGACCATCGACAATATCACAACCACGCGATTTTGCCTGAGCAAGGAACTCGGTTATCAGGGGGTTATAAACAAGGTCGGTAGCCAGCATCCCCGGTCCCAGCGTATCATAAGGTATTCGCAAGGGCTGTTTTCCGGTCATTCCCATGGAGGTCGCATTGATAACGGTTCGCACACCACCCAGCATGTTTCCGACCTGTGCCCAGTCATAGACGATAACCCTTGCACCAAACTCTGCCTTGATCTGTTCAGCACGCAGTTTGGTGCGATTGGCAATTCTCAATTCCGGCACGCCACTTTCCAGAAGCGAAGCGACAACAGCCCGTGCTGCACCCCCTGCACCTATTACTGCAGCAGCACCCTGATCCGGTTGCCAATCCGGGGCATTCTGCATGAGATTCGTGATAAAACCGTACCCATCGGTATTATCCGCATGAATCTTTCTATCTTCACTAAAAATCAATGTGTTAGCAGCCCCGATCAGGGCAGCACGATCCGTCACAATATCGGAAAGTTTCAGGACCAATTCCTTATGCGGAACTGTTACATTGACCCCTACAAATCCCATTTTTGGCAGTACTGGTAAAACTTCAGCCAGATGTTCCGGATGAACTGGTAATGGCACATAGTGTCCGGGCAGATCATAGCGATCAAGCCAGTATCTGTGAAGCTGAGGCGAGCGTGATTGCACGATCGGCCAGCCAATGACACCAGCCAATGGCACATGGCTGATATCGGATTCCGTGTTCTTGATCGGATCGGGTGTCATTGTTTTTCGATAGCCGCAGATACTTGATCTGAGAAGAGAAAATCTGATGTGTTCAAGCGAAGTTTATGGATGAGCCTGTGGATAAGGCTGTGGATTTCGGATTGGATTATTCATGTCGGGGAAAATCCGTCAGAACCTAGCATGAACATACTCTGTTCATCCACATCTTGATATAAGTCATAGAGTTATCCGACCCCTGTGGACAGATATTTTTAATGTTATGTAAATGATTGATATAAATCAATAAATTTATAAAATTATTTTTTATATATTGTGCATTTATCAGCTGACTTTCAAATATTCTATCATCCACAGAACCTACAACTATCATCATCTTTCTTCTCTATTTCTTTATATATATTAGAGGGGGATGAACGATATTCTGACTTTCATCTACCCTTGGCTGAAAGCCTTGCATATAATGGCTGTGATGTCATGGATGGCTGGACTTTTTTATCTGCCCAGACTCTATGTTTATCATGCGGAACGGGGAACGAATGGTGAGGAACCATCTTCATCCTTCAGGATCATGGAAGAGAAGTTGCTCAGGATGATCATGAACCCCGCAATGATTGTATCATGGGTTTGTGGTGTCCTACTGGTTCTTACCCCTGGGATTGTTGACTGGTCCATGATCTGGCCTTGGAGCAAGGCAATAGCAGTATTTGGGATGACCTGGTTTCATATGTGGTTGGCCAGACAGCGTCGGTTGCTGTGTCATGACAGGGGGGCAAGCGGCCGGACATATCGGTTAATGAATGAGTTTCCGACATTTCTTATGGTGATTATTGTCTTGTCTGTCATTCTGAAATTTTGAATCAGAGCATTACTTTCTAATGAAAGTTGACTCAAATCTTGTCCTCGGTTAAATGACCGGTAATCCGGCCGTCCGGCACGGAATTTTTCCAAAACAATGAAGATATGCCTTCATAGAAGGTCATATTGCGGTGATGCGATGAGCGATGAGCGTTTGAACCTGTCGGATCTGAAGGCAAAAAGCCCGAAGGCCCTTCTGGCAATGGCTGAGGAATGGGAAATCGAGAATGCCTCGACGATGCGCAAAGGCGAGATGATGTTCTCGATCCTGAAAGAGCATGCCGAAGAGGGTTTTGATATCGGTGGGGATGGGGTTCTGGAAGTTGTGCAGGATGGTTTTGGCTTCCTGCGTTCAACTGAGGCAAATTATCTTCCTGGTCCTGATGACATCTATGTCAGTCCTGATATGATCCGTCAGCATTCGCTGCGGACTGGTGATACCGTTGAAGGGGTGATCCGGGCACCTGGGGAGAACGAACGTTATTTTGCCCTGACCAAGGTTGAACGTATCAATTTCGAAGATCCGGAAAAAGCCCGCCATAAGGTGGCGTTTGATAACCTGACTCCGCTTTACCCTGACGAACGTCTGACGATGGAAATTGAAAATCCGGAAATCAAGGATCGTTCTGCTAGGATTATTGATCTTGTTGCACCTATTGGAAAGGGGCAGCGTTCGCTGATTGTGGCGCCTCCACGGACGGGGAAGACGGTTCTTTTACAGAATATCGCGCATTCGATCGAAAAAAATCATCCGGAATGCTATCTGATTGTGCTTTTAATTGATGAACGTCCGGAAGAAGTTACGGATATGCAACGTTCAGTGCAGGGTGAGGTTGTAAGCTCAACCTTTGATGAACCAGCCAGTCGTCACGTTGCTGTATCGGAAATGGTTATTGAGAAGGCAAAGCGTCTTGTTGAGCATACACGAGATGTAGTTATTCTTTTGGACTCGATCACAAGACTTGGTAGGGCTTTCAATACAGTTGTTCCGTCTTCGGGTAAGGTTCTGACTGGTGGTGTAGATGCCAATGCTCTGCAGAGACCAAAGCGCTTTTTTGGTGCAGCCCGTAATATCGAAGAAGGTGGTTCCTTGACGATTATTGCAACTGCACTGATTGATACCGGATCGCGGATGGATGAGGTTATCTTTGAAGAATTCAAGGGTACTGGTAACAGCGAAATTGTTCTGGATCGGAAGGTTGCGGACAAGCGTGTTTTCCCGGCAATGGATATCCTTAAATCCGGCACTCGTAAAGAAGAACTTTTGGTCGATGCCAAGGATCTACAGAAGACTTATCTGTTGCGCCGTATCTTGAATCCGATGGGAACCACAGATGCCATTGAATTCCTGATTTCAAAGCTGAAGCAAACCAAGAACAATGCTGAATTCTTCGATTCCATGAATGCGTGATGAATTGTGAATACAATCTTTGCAGAAGCAACCCCGCCGGGACGTGGCGGGGTTTCAATTATTCGGTTGAGTGGTCCTGAGGCACGACAGGTTACCGAAGAACTGGCAGGTCCTTTACCTGAGGTACGCCATTGTTATTTCCGAACAATTAAGGATGATGACGATCTGATTGACCAGGCTCTGGTTGTCAGATTTGATCATGAGGCAAGCTTTACTGGGGAAGAGAGTAGCGAGTTTCATTTACATGGTGCTCCGGTAGTAGTTCGTCGCTTGGAAGAAGCCTTGCGCAGACGTGGTTTGAGGCAAGCCGAACCGGGCGAGTTTACAATGCGGTCATTAATATCCGGTAAGATGAATTTAACTGATGTAGAAGGTTTATCCGACCTTTTATTGGCAGAAACAGAAATACAACGAAAACTGGCAGTAGAAAGGAGCAGCGGCGCTTTAGGTCACATGGCTGAAAGATGGGGATCTGATCTTATTAAAGCAGGAGCAATGATTACTGCGTCGATAGATTTTGCAGATGAAGAAATACCCGAAGATGTTGCAGATGATGTTGGATTGATCCTTCAACAGGTAAGAAATTCTCTTGAAAAGGAATTGGCTGGATATCCTGCAAGTGAGCGTTTGAAAAGAGGGTTTGAGGTTGCGATAATAGGCGCCCCTAATGCTGGAAAATCGTCATTGATGAATGCCATTGCACGTCGTGATATAGCAATTGTGACTGATCGGGCAGGAACAACACGGGATGTGGTAGAATTTCGGGCGGACCTTCGTGGAATTCCTGTTACCTTTTTGGATACGGCAGGGATCAGAAAAGCAGTAGATCAGATTGAAGAAATAGGTATTGATCGGGCGCGGGACAGGGCATTGTCTTCTGACCTGCGGATTTTTCTTGGCCCAATTCCTGAAATGGCTAGAGATCTGGTTCGGGAAAGAGATTTTCATATAGAGACTAAAGGTGATTTGACTGGAAGTAAGGGTGCAATTTCCAGTCTGACTGGAGTCGGAATTGATGATCTTCTTGATAAAATTTTTGATGTATTGAAAGAAAAGATATCTGGTGCGGGCCTGGCTGGTAATGAACGCCAGGCTGTTGCGATCGCAGATGCAGCAGCTGCGTTATTGATTGATGATAATTTATCAGTGGAAATCCTGTCAGAGAATATCCGGGAAGCTGTATATCATTTACGAAGACTGGTCGGAAAAATTGATATAGAAGATTATCTTGACCAAGTCTTCAGTACGTTCTGTATCGGAAAATAAGGAGTGTTTCACGTGGAACATTTCGATGTGATTGTGATTGGTGGTGGCCATGCCGGAACCGAAGCCGCATCTGCGGCTGGCAGGATGGGAAAGAAGGTGGCCTTGATTACGATGTCTGATCGCGACATAGGTACTATGTCGTGTAATCCGGCTATTGGCGGCTTAGGCAAAGGCCATCTCGTTCGAGAAGTTGATGCAATGGATGGTCTGATAGGAAAACTTGCAGATTCGTCTGGAATTCAGTTTCGTCTGTTGAATCGTCGAAAGGGCCCAGCGGTTCAGGGACCACGTACACAAGCTGATCGTAGTGCTTACCGTATGGCTGCAAATAGAGCTATCACACAGCAAAAGAATATTTCAATCATGTTTGGAGAGGTCACAGACCTTATTTTGAAAGGTGGATCGATCCATGGAATATGGATGGATGATCAGAAAATTCATGCCCAAAGCGTTATTCTGACAACCGGAACCTTTCTCAATGGGCTCATTCACATTGGTGAGGTTACAAGACCTGCGGGAAGGTGGGGCGATTCTTCGGTCTCTCGGTTAGCTTCCACGATTCATGATCTTGGTGTTAATTTAGGCAGACTGAAAACAGGAACTCCACCAAGATTAAATGGGAAAACAATAGATTGGAAATCCTTGGCAGAACAACCGGGTGATGAGGTTCCTGAGTTTCTGTCATTCCTTTCAACTGAACCACATTTGCGACAGGTAAGCTGTGGAATAACTCATACTAATGCTGTCACGCATGAAATTATAAGAAGGAACTTATCCCGGTCAGCAATGTATGGTGGTCGAGTTGAAGGCATTGGACCGAGATATTGCCCGTCAATTGAAGATAAAATTCATCGGTTCTCGGATAAGGATTCTCATCAAATATTTCTGGAGCCAGAAGGCCTTGATAGTGATGTGGTATATCCAAATGGAATATCGACATCACTTCCTGAAGATGTCCAGGAATCTTATGTCCGTTCAATCAAGGGTCTTGAAGCCGTAGAGATCCTGCAACCTGGTTATGCTGTTGAATATGATTATATTGATCCAAGAAGTATAAAAGAATCTCTTCAACTACATGATGTTAAAGGATTATATTTAGCCGGGCAAATTAATGGAACAACAGGGTATGAAGAAGCTGCAGCTCAAGGCTTGGTTGCCGGTCTGAATGCGTCAAGTGAAGATCCTATTCTGTTTTCTCGTACGAATTCCTATATAGGTGTCATGATTGATGATCTGACGACAAGAGGTGCGACAGAACCTTATCGAATGTTTACTTCTCGTGCGGAGTATCGGCTTAAGTTGCGTGCAGATAATGCAGACCAGCGACTGACTCCCAAAGGAATTGAACTTGGCTGTATTGGCGAGAGCAGACGAGAGAAATTTTTAGATAAATATAATAGATTAAGCAATGCAAAGATGGATTTGAGTCAGCGGAGTTATTCTGGAAAGCAACTCTCCAAAGCAGGAATATTAATTGGCAGAGACGGCCGACAGAGATCTGCGTTCGATTTATTATCTGGGGCAGAGGTCAGCTTTGATGTTTTGAAAGATCTTGATCCATCTTTACCAGACTTTGACAGCCAAACAAAACGGCAAATAAAGATTGATGCGATCTACGCACAATATGAGCAGCGCCAGCAACGTGAGGCTGAAACCTTGAAGCGTGATGAAGGTATTGAGCTTTCGCGTGAACTTGATTATTTTTTATTGCCAGGTTTGTCGAAAGAACTGCAGGAGAAGCTTGCAAAGGTAAGGCCGGAAACAATTGCTGCGGCCTCACGGATTGAAGGTATGACACCAGCCGCACTTTCTCTTTTAATTGCCTCGACAAGAAAAGCCAGTCGGGCAAGATGAGTGTTTCACGTGAAACAAGGATGCTATTAGATCAGTATGGAGATCTTATCCGAAAGTGGAATCCGGCAATAAATCTTGTTGCACCGGGAACGATCAGTGATCTTGAACACCGGCATATCAGAGATTCAGCACAACTTTTCGAACTAGCCTCCCCAAAACAAGGAAATTGGATAGATCTTGGCAGTGGTGGTGGACTTCCTGGTGTTGTTATCGCGATATTTGCTATCAATCATCCAATCACCATAACGCTTGTTGAAAGCGACAAGCGAAAATCCGCTTTTCTTGCTACGGTTAGGCGAGAATTAAATCTGAAAAATTTGCAAATAAAAGCAGCAAGAATGGAGGATCTTGCTCAGGGGGCGTTCAAATTTGCCAGTGCCCGGGCGCTTGCATCACTTGAAAATTTAATGCCAAATTTGTCCAGACAGCTTGCAGAGGGTGGTGAAGCTTGGTTACTGAAGGGGAAGTCGTGGCAACAAGAAGTTGATCAGGCCAAAGAAAATTGGTCTTTTAATCTGGAAATGTATAAAAGCCGCACAGATCCCGAATCTATGGTCCTTAAGTTAAGGAATATCAGTCAAAATGCTTAGCCCAAAGATCATTGCCGTTGCCAACCAGAAGGGTGGAGTTGGAAAAACAACAACAGCTGTAAATCTTGGGGCCGAGCTATCGGCCCAAGGATATCGCACGTTAATTATTGATCTGGATCCGCAGGGAAATGCTTCGACTGGCGTTGGCTGTGAGGTTAAAGGCCGAAAAGCGACATCT
Organism: Paracoccus sp. (in: a-proteobacteria); assembly: GCA_047971845.1. Taxonomy (GTDB): domain Bacteria; phylum Pseudomonadota; class Alphaproteobacteria; order Rhodobacterales; family Rhodobacteraceae; genus Paracoccus. Next base: position 9,684 of record JBKEAB010000001.1, read on the forward strand.
TATGACTTACTTTCTGGTCGTCTTAGCCTGGCCGATACGCTGATCGAAACTACAGTTGATAACCTTAGTCTTGTTCCATCGACACCCGATCTTAGTTCTGGGGATATTGATTTTGCTTCGCGCCCTGACAGGATAAGGTTATTGAAGTCAGCCCTCAATACAGCCAGAGATTATGCCTACATCCTGATAGACTGTCCTCCAGCACTCGGTTTGCTGACGGTTAATGCTCTTGTTGCCGCAAATTCGATTCTTGTTCCGCTCCAGGCAGAGTTCTATGCCCTTGAGGGGCTGTCCCAGCTTTTGATGACTGTCCGGGAGGTCCGCCAGGGCGCAAATCCGGAATTGCGCCTCGATGGAATTGTTTTGACCATGTATGATGGCCGGAATAACCTGTCACAACAGGTAGAAGCTGATGCTCGCGCAACCTTGGGAGAGATTGTTTATGATACGATCATCCCCAGGAATGTCAAAATTTCCGAAGCACCATCTCATGGCCTTCCGGTAACAATTTATGACCCATCCTCCATGGGAAGCCGGGCTTACAAAACATTTACGGAAGAATTTCTCGATCGCCAGAAGGATATGAACTAATGACGCAGAACAAGCGCAGTAGTCTTGGCCGCGGACTTTCCGCATTGATGGCTGATCTTCAGGCAGAAGAGGGTGTTCAGCCGCAAGATAATGGCGCACACACAATCCCAACAGAACAGATTACTCCAAACCCGGATCAGCCGCGTCGTGTTTTTGATCAGTCTGCACTATCTGAACTTGCTGATTCGATCCGCCATCGCGGGATTATTCAGCCACTTATTGTACGGCGTCATCCCCAGGATCCGGAAATTTACCAAATTGTTGCCGGCGAACGTCGCTGGAGGGCTGCACAAATTGCGCAAGTACATGAACTTCCAGTACTTGTTAGAGATTTTAGTGATGCTGAAATGCTGGAAGTTGCAATTATTGAGAATATTCAGCGCGCAGATCTGAATGCGATTGATGAAGCCGCTTCTTACCGTCAGTTGATGACACGCTTTGGGCACACACAAGAAAAGCTGGCAGAAGCTTTAGGCAAAAGCCGCAGTCATATTGCAAACTTGCTGCGCCTGCTTAACCTTCCTGACCAAATTCAGGATTGGGTACGCGAAGAAAAGCTGACAGCGGGGCATGCTCGGGCACTTGTGACCGTTGAAAATCCGACTGTGGTCGCACGTAAAATTATTGATAGGGACCTTTCAGTTCGGGAAGTAGAGGCACTTGTTCGCAATAAGGGAACAAAGCAGACAAAGCAGCGTGGCTCATCAGAAGAAAAGGATGCAGATACGCGGGCGCTTGAAGGTGATCTTGGTGCTACGCTGAAGATGCGTGTGCAAATCCGGCACAGTGGAACTGATGGGGGACAGATGGTAATTACCTATAAGGATCTGGATCAGCTTGATCGGCTTTGTCAAATTTTAGCGGGCAGTGCCTGATATAATTAATCTACTTATCGTAGTTTTACCTATTCACTTGGCCGCGACAGGATATAAACAGATACGGCACCCAATATAAGTGCCTGGGTTGTAACCGCCCAGACAGGTGCTTGAAAAGCAAGAGTAATAAGAACACTTACGCCCATTGCAAATATGGAAAAGGTTTTGGCAATCGGTCGGATTGCGCCACGTTCTTGCCAACGCTGGATATCTGGTCCGAAAACTGGATGCGATAACAGCTTTTGTTTCAGTCGCTCGGATGAGTTCCCAAAAGCCCAGAGCGCGACTAAAAGGAAGGGTACTGTCGGGATTATGGGAAGGAACGCACCAATAAAGGCAAGCCCGACGGCAACCCATCCAATTATAAAATAAACTAACCGCATTATCCTGCCATTTCCCGCAGTATATAATTCAGGACTGGTCGTCCCGATGGCGTTGTCCGGATTCGGGTGGTGTCCATTTCCAGCAGATTATTTTCAATCAGGCGTTCAAGCCGCATATTGTCAAGAAGGCCACCCTTGGTGTGATAGCGTTGCAAGTCCATTCCCTCTGACAATCGCATCGACATCAACAGATACTCCATGGATATGTCTTCACCAGACAGGAGGGTGGCCTCAATATCTCCATTGCCGTTTTGATTTACCAGATCCAGCCACTTTGCAGGCATCTTTTCGGCCATTGTTGCAAGACGATTACGGCCAATGCTCAGGCGTCCATGTGCTCCTGGACCTATTGCTGCCCAGTCACCCTGTCGCCAGTAAATCAGATTATGCCGCGATTCACCACCCGATGCGGCATGATTGGAAACCTCATAGGCAGGCATCTTGTGGGATGATAAAATATTCTGTGTTTCCAAATACATATCAGCAGATATGTCATCTTCAGGCAGGCCGTGCAGTTGGCCGGCCATATGCCTTGCGCCAAAAACGGTGCCGTCTTCTATTGTCAGCTGATAAAGTGAAAGGTGATCGACGGCCATTGATAGGGCTTCCTGCAATTCGGTCTGCCAGGCTGCTATGGTTTGATCTTGACGGGCATAGATCAGGTCAAAACTGACACGCTCAAAGCTGGTCCTTGCCAGGTCAAAAGCCTGACGGGCTTCGGCAACACTATGCATCCTTCCAAGGCGACGCAAATCAACGTCGTTCAGTGCCTGAATGCCAAGCGAAAGGCGGTTTACGCCGGCATCGGCATACCCTGTGAAACGTCCGGCCTCTACGCTGCTGGGATTGGCCTCCATCGTGATTTCGATATCATTTGCAAATGTCCAGATATTCTGGGCAGCCTCAATTACTGCAGCCACAGTTTCTGGTGCCATCAGGGAAGGGGTCCCGCCACCAAAAAAAATGCTGTCCAGGACCCGCCCCGGAAGCATATTGCCCAGACGGATAATCTCAGCAGTATAGGCATTTGCCCAACCTGCCTGATCAATTATCTGGACAACGTGACTGTTGAAATCGCAATAGGGGCACTTGGACGCACAAAATGGCCAGTGAACATAAAGCCCGAACCCCCCGTACTGCCAATCCTCAATCATTCCCTGAACGCAGTAACTTCGATTTCAACTTTCATTTCCGGTTTGATAAGATCGGCAATTACCATTGTTGCGGCCGGACGTATATCTTCCAGAAACTCACCAAGAACCGGTATGATCCCTTCAACATATGCGACATCCGTCAATGTGTATTGCACACGCACGACATCGCTCATTGAAAATCCGGCTTCGGACAATACGTTGCGAATGGTTACAAGGCAATTGCGTGCCTGATCCGCGATGTCTTCCGGCATAGATATGGTTGTGTATTCGTATCCGGTCACGCCTGAAACAAAGCACCACGGGCCCTTTACGATGGCGCGACTGTAACCCATCGTCCTTTCAAAGGGAGATCCGGTTGAGATCCTACGCAAAACATGCTTCCAACAGCTTTGAAACCGCAACCGCACGATGGCTTATTGCATTTTTCTGTCCTGGGCTCATCTGACCCAGCGTAATATCATGGCCGTCGGGTACGAAGATAGGGTCATAGCCATGCCCTTCCGCGCCCTGTGGGGGCCAGATGACCTGTCCGGGCAAAACACCCTCAAACACCTCGTCATGGCCGTCAGGCCATGCCAGAACCAGCGTACAGCGAAATTGTGCGTTGCGTGGAAGAGGGGCGTTACGTTCCTCAAGCTCGCGCCAGGTGCGTTCCATGGCCATGCCGAAATCACGGCCGCTTCCGGTTTTGGCCCAATCAGCGGTGTAAACTCCGGGGGCCCCGCCCAAGGCATCGACGCTGATTCCGCTATCATCCGAAAGTGCTGGTAAGCCAGTTGCCGCGACGGCGGCATGAGCCTTGATCCGGGCATTCCCGACAAAATTGTCTTCGGTCTCGACAGGCTCAGCCAGTTTCAGCTCTGCCGCACCGACAACCTCGACACCATAGGGGATCAGAAGTGCCTGCATTTCGGCAAGTTTACCGGCATTATGTGTGGCAACCAATAAACGTTTGCCCTCAAAGCGGCGCATCAGATGGCTGCCTTTTGTGCGGCAACCAGATCCGCAGTGCCGGCTTCAGCAAGATCAAGCAACTGGGCCATCTGCTCGCGGCTGAATGTCGCACCCTCGGCAGACATCTGTACTTCGATCAGACGGCCCGTGTCCGTCATTACGAAGTTCCCGTCAGTTCCTGCTTCGCTGTCTTCAGGATAATCAAGGTCAAGTACCGGTTGACCTGCATAAATACCGCAGGAAACGGCAGCAACATGATCTGTAAGCGGGTCCGAGGTTACCATGCCTGCCGCAATCAGTTTGTTCATTGCCAGACGTAATGCGACCCAGCCACCGGTGATTGATGCGCAGCGCGTACCACCATCGGCCTGAATAACGTCGCAATCAACGACGATCTGTCGTTCACCAAGGGCCTGCCGGTCAATCCCTGCACGCAGAGATCTTCCTATGAGGCGCTGAATTTCAACGGTTCTGCCACCCTGCTTGCCGGTAGCGGCTTCACGGCGGCTTCTGGTATTGGTTGCGCGTGGCAGCATGCCATATTCTGCGGTTACCCAGCCCTGACCGGTTCCGCGCAAAAACGGGGGGGCTTTTTCCTCAATCGAGGCGCTGCACAACACGTGAGTATTGCCAATCTTGATCAGACAAGAGCCCTCGGCATGGCTCATGACTCCGGTCTTGATTGAAATCGTCCGCATTTCGCTTAAGTTTCGGCCCGAAGGACGCATCGGATTCCCTTTCCTTATTCGGTGTTCAGATACAGGTCTGCAAAGGACGGACGCAAGCGCGCATGATAACGAGCCCGATACTCGATGAACTCAATAACCGCTCGCGCGAGGTATTCCGCCGCGTCGTTGAGGCTTATTTGCTGACCGGAGAGCCGGTCGGTTCCCGTACATTGACCCGTGATATGTCCGAAAAGGTCAGTGCCGCGACCGTGCGCAATGTCATGCAGGATCTGGAATATCTGGGTCTTCTGGATGCGCCGCATGTCTCGGCAGGGCGGCGGCCTACTCAGCAAGGGCTGCGTATGTTTGTCGATGGGCTGATGGAGGTTGATGCAATCGCCCCGACAGACCGTGCCCGGATTGAACAGACGCTGGGGGATGATTCTCTGGACGTTGCAACCCTGCTGGATCGTGTGGGGCGTGCCCTGTCATCGCTGACACTTGGTGCGAGCCTTGTACTGACCCCGAAACATGAAGCTCCGATTCGGCATATCGAATTTGTCAACCTGTCCCCGGATCGTGCGCTTGTGGTACTGGTCTTCTCGGATGGTCATGTTGAAAACCGCTTGTTCTCGCCGCCACCGGGGCAAACACCATCATCCATGCGTGAAGCCGGAAATTTTCTTAATACACTGGCAGAGGGGCGAACACTGACCGAATTGCGTGACCTGATTGCACAGGAAATCACGGCGCGGCGGCAGGAACTGGACAGCCTGGCCACGGAACTGATTGAACAGGGACTGGCAGCATGGGAAAGCGAAGCTACCGATGCCCGCCTGATCGTACGCGGCCGTGCCAACCTGATTGAGGATGAGGCAGCGGATTTTGACCGTATCCGGGTGCTGTTTGACGATCTTGAGCGCAAGCGTGACATTGCCCAGTTTCTCGATCTGACGGAAGGCGGAGATGGTGTCCGGATTTTCATTGGATCCGAGAATAAGCTTTTTTCACTTTCGGGTTCCTCTTTGGTGGTATCTCCCTATATGAATTCCGACCGAAAGATTATTGGTGCAATCGGTGTGATCGGTCCGACACGACTCAATTACGGACGCATCGTGCCGATTGTCGATTATACAGCGCAGCTGGTTGGGCGTGTACTGTCCGGCCTGAAAGGATGAAAAGGATGAGTGATCAAAACCCTGAAGGACTGCCGCCCGAGGATTTCCATCTTGGTGAAGACTTCATGGACTCGCTGGCTGAGCCAGAAGACGAGGTCCAGCGTTTGCTTGCCGAAAGGGACGAACTGAACGACCGTTTCATGCGTGCACTGGCCGATGCTGAAAATGCCCGTAAACGTGCGGATAAGGAACGTCGTGATGCGGAACAGTATGGCGGCACGCGGCTGGCCCGTGATTTATTGCCGGTTTATGATCACCTGCACCGGGCGCTTGATGCCGTGCCGGAAGAACAGCGCAGCGCCAATGCCGCTGTTCTGGAAGGGGTTGAACTGACCCTGCGTGAGCTGGGCAATGTCTTTGGCAAGCACGGTATTACCGTGTTACGACCCAAGCTTGGCGAAAAATTCGATCCGCAGCTGCATGAAGCGATGTTTGAAGCGCCTGTTCCCGATACAGCGGCTGGTGACATTATTCAGCTGATGGAACCCGGCTTCATGCTTCACGACCGGTTGCTACGACCGGCAAAGGTCGGTGTCAGCTCTACTCCAGCCAGCTGATCTGATCGTATAACCTGAACAATAAAACAAGAGGAAATCATGCCGAAAATCGTTCTGGATGACGAAGATGATGACCGCGAAAGTGAAGCGTCGCAGGGCCTTGGCTTGCCGGATGCCGGCAACATCGGCAAACTTTATTTCAAATCACGTAATGTAATTGTTGCGGGTGAGATCAACGACAAGCTGGCCCAGCGGACGGTTGCTCACCTCCTTGCTTTGGCTGAAGAAAGTGATGATCCGATCAACATGTTGATTTCATCACCCGGCGGCCATGTCGAATCCGGCGATATGATTCACGACATGATCAAGTTCATCCGGCCGGTGGTGCGCTGTATCGGCTCTGGCTGGGTGGCGTCGGCTGGTGCGCTGATTTTTGTCGGGGCGGCAAAGGAAAATCGCTATTGTCTGCCCAATACGCGTTTTCTGCTGCACCAGCCTTCCGGTGGCATCCGTGGTACCTCGACCGATATGATGATCCAGGCCGAACAGGTTCGCATCATGCGTGAACGGCTGAACCAGATCTTTTCCGAGGCAACCGGACAGAACGTTGAACGGATTGATGAGGATACACAGCGGGATTTCTGGCTGAATACGCAGGAAGCATTGGATTATGGCCTTTTGGGCAAGGTTATTCAGTCTGTTGATGAGCTGAAATAGCCAATGCAGGTTGCTGTCGGATGATGGTGCATTGTGCAGCCCGTGCTCCAGACATGGGCTGCGTTGTTTTGGATTGTCTGTATCGCAATTTCACATCCGTCAGCCGTAAAAAATACGGGTCTGCCTGTGCCACGGTGTGGACTGGTCTGACTGATCAGCTTTGTTGGACAAATGTGTGAGGGATTCACTGATTGAATCCAAGATGGTAGCTGACCAGCATAAGCGGTTGGTCCCCTACGAAGTACAAGACCAGGAACTGACCTTCGTACAACACGGCGCTAAAGCAGCGCGGTTCGCTATCGATCTGGTTCGATCCTGAGATGCCTTGGCCTTGGCACGCGCGTCTGACAGGCAAGCGCGGTGGTCAGCCTGAGTTCAGCGACGCGTCGATCCAGGTTTGTCTTACGA
>JBKEAB010000002.1:0-2852 GCA_047971845.1 Paracoccus sp. (in: a-proteobacteria)
GGACAGCACGATCGTCCGCGCCCACCAACAGGCGGCGACCGGAAAAGAGGGGGCACAGGATCAGGCGCTGGGGCGTTCCCGAGGTGGATTGACGACCAAGATCCACATGCTGGCGGACCCGCTCGGTCGGCCATTGTGCTTTCGTATCACACCGGGCCCGGCCAGCGACCTCACCGCCGCTCCCGATCTCCTGGAAGGCCAGAAAGCTGGGGCCGCACTCGCCGGCAAGGCCTATGACAGCAATGACTTACGTGAACGGATCGCCAACATGAAGGCGGAGGCGGTCATCCCGTCGAAGCGCAACCGCAAAGTCTTCATTCCGCATGATGCCGCCGTCTACAAACCGACCGCAACCGGATCGAGCGACGCTTTGGCCGCCTCAAGCATTTCCGTCGGTTCGCAACCCCCTACGACCGCCGCACCATCCACTTCGCGGGCTTTGTTCATCTTGCCGCAGACATGATCTGGCTGCGATAAATGTCGATCTCGCCTAGAACGGGATTTCGTCGTCGAAATCTGACCGGCCGCCGATGGAGGAACTTGTACCACCTGATGGGTTATCATTATAGCCACCACTGTCGCTGCCATAACCACCACTCGACCCGCCGCGATTGCCACCGCCATCGCTGCGCCCATCAAGCAATGTCAGCTCACTGCGATAGGGACGCAGGACAACCTCGGTTGTATAGCGGTCCTGACCAGACTGATCCTGCCATTTGCGCGTCTCCAGCTGGCCTTCCAGATAGACCTTACTGCCCTTGCGCAGATATTGCTCGGCAATGCGGGCCAGCGGTTCGGAGAAGATCGCGACCGAATGCCACTGTGTGCGTTCCTGCCGTTCGCCGGAATTGCGGTCCTTCCAGGTTTCCGATGTGGCGATGCGCAGGTTAACCACCTTGCCACCGTTCTGGAAGGTGCGGACTTCCGGGTCCTGACCCAGATTGCCGATCAGAATCACCTTATTAACGCTGCCTGCCATCTTGTACCTTTCATTTGATCGTCGCGACGGTCTAACGCGCGAGGATGGCAGCGGGCAAGCAAATTGGTATTTTGTGGCTCTGGGGTCATGGTTTCATGTAAGTTTATGGGATTACCATTTTCGGCGGAATGCTGCCCAGGGGAAGTGCCGTGAGGGCAGGGTGGTAAAGCTACTGGTGAAAATTGTAGTTTTGCGTATATTCGTAATAAATATAAAAGGCACAGGTAAGGGACATGATCAGCAAGACGTTGAAAAGCTTTGGCTTGTTCTTGAAGCTTGGGGTGATCTCCGCTTCCATTGTCGTGACATCGGTTCCCGCCGCTGCTGATGGTCTGAATCTTCGCCGGGTTTCCGAGAAGAACCGGCAGGCGCAATTTGCGCGTCAGAAGCAACTGATGGATTCGCGGCTGGCCAGCCAGTATCGGCAATCCAAGCGTCTGCGCCCTACGGGCCGTCAGGTTGTCAATGTCACAACAATTGAACTGTCGCCAACAATTTCGACCAAGGCCTATAGCGGCAAGCGTTCAGCCTATATTCCGCATGCTCAGGCCATGGCCCGTAAATACGGCATCCCCGAGGCGCTGTTTCTGCGGTTGGTCAATCAGGAATCCCGCTGGAATCCGAATGCGCGATCACATAAGGGCGCAATGGGCCTGGCTCAGTTAATGCCGGGAACGGCAGCCAAGCTGGGGGTGAACCCACGTGATCCGATTCAGAATTTGGAAGGTGGTGCACGCTATCTGCGGATGATGTATAACCAGTTCGGTGACTGGCGGCTGGCGCTTGCCGCCTATAATGCCGGACCTGGTGCGGTCAAGAAATATGGGGGTATTCCGCCTTATCGTGAGACCCGCAACTATGTACGCATTATTGCTGGCGGTTAAGTCGTTCCTGTCGGGATAGCAAGAAAGGGGCCGCAAGGGTCCCTCCTTCATTTATGCAGGTCTGTTGACGTGGGTTCGGAGAGGTGGTTCGGGGAATCTGAACAGGTATACCGTTTCGGGTATTGGTTGGTTGCAGCAGGCCTGATCAGGGCAGTCCGTCAAGCGATGGATGTGGGTGTGGGTATATGAGCGACCGATCCCGGCACGGACCTCGGAGACGCTGACATAGGCGTGCAAATAGATTGTTTTGGTTTGTCAGAGGTGTTCAATGAAGACATTGTTATGCTGTAGCGTGACAGACACTTTTGCAGCAATTTACAGCTAAAATTGTTTTTGATGAATGGGAAACCTGAGACCCCTTAAGGGTCTGTTACACCCACCTTCTCACGTCAACCCTCTTGTGGCGATGACTGCCTCAAAACAATCAATCAGCATGTCGGATGGATAGCTGGTCCTCGACAGCGAACCGTGCTCAGGCAATGGGCTTGGGCCACGCTGATATCGGTTTCCAGAATAGATGGATGACTGTCGCGCCCGTGCGGGATCGGCGTCAAACGCGGCAAGCGCCTGCAGTCGATTAGGCTCCAGACCCATTGAATTTGATGGCTTGTCGTGATTCAGGCTCTGCGAGGAGACCTGATCGATGAGCAATCTTTTCTGGCTGACGGATGAGCAAATGGAGCGTCTGAAGCCGTTCTTTCCCAAGAGCCATGGCAAGCCCCGCGTTGATAATCGCCGTGTGTTGAGCGGCATAATCTTCATCACTCGCAATGGGTTGCGATGGTGCGATGCGCCGAGGGAATACGGCCCGGCAAAGACGCTCTACAACCGCTGGAAGCGCTGGAGCGAGAACGGCGTCTTCGCCCGGATGATGGACGGTCTGGCCGCTGAGAACGCCAAACACAAGACGATTATGATCGACGCGACCTATCTGAAAGCGCACCGCACGGCCTCCAGCCTGGCGGTGAAAAAGGGGGACGTGCTCGCCA
>JBKEAB010000003.1:0-22114 GCA_047971845.1 Paracoccus sp. (in: a-proteobacteria)
AAAATCTGCGATCTCTTCACGCCCGAAGAATGCCGGAACTTCTTTAAAGCAGCAGGATACGGTGACGATTAAACGCAAGGTGATCTAGCATACCCGTCACTGAGCCAATAGGATAAAGCCATCCGGGGAAAGGGGAACTGCGCTCGAACCCTGATTGGTGCAACAAAGCCGTCCTGATCAAGCAAGGTCTGAAGCCGAAGGTTAAACCCACTGCACAGCTTGTGTCGAACCGGCGGAGTCTGGTGTGCGTAGCTCGGCGGGTCATTATCCTTCAGATACTTTTTGATCCCTCAGCCATTGTCCTCGGACCAATGACGGTCAATGGATTTGATCCGCAGCAACCCCGTCGTCCGTGCAACAGACCGGATGCTACGCCCCTCGATAATACCCAACGCTGGATCTTTGAAACGCTTTTCATCGATAACACCTGCTCTTTCCTCCGCACTTTTTGTGCGGATGTTAACGAATGCAGGTGGGTTGATTTTGCAGGTCAATTCACAGTCTGATGATGTGATTTTCTCTTCAGTCAAAAGGATCGGGGTTATAACCGACGCCGGTCAGTGACAGGCCCCGAGGGGGACAGACCGGACCGCAGGCGGCGCGGTCTCGGGCTTCCAGTGCGGTTTTGACACGGGCCGGGTTCCATGCGCCTGTACCGACACGCTCCAGGGTGCCGACGATACTACGGACCTGATTATGCAGGAAGCTTCTAGCCCTCAGGTGAAACCGCACCTCTTTGCCAACGAAACAGGGGATGGATTCGATCCGGATTTCATCCAATGTCTTTACCGGTGATTTTGCTTGACACATCGTGCTGCGGAATGTGGTGAAATCGTGTGTGCCAATCAGGTGCATGGCCGCTTCCTGCATGGCTGTAACATTCAACGGTTTCAGGACCTGCCAGACCTGTCCACGATCTGCGATGACAGGTGCCCGTCGTGCAATCAGCCGGAAAGTGTAGCGCCGTTCCATTGCCGAAAAGCGAGCGTGGAAGTCGTTGGTCACATGCGCAGCGGCCGTTATGGCAACCGGTGCAGGTTTCAGGTGCCAGTTCAGGGCCTCAGACAGTCGGAATATATCCCATTCCCTGACCAGATCGGCGTGGAAGACCTGTCCCGAGGCATGCACCCCGGCATCTGTGCGCCCGGCCGCCGTGATCCTTAAACCTTCCCGGAAACCCGGATCCAGCCTTGCCAGTGCCGTCTCGATCGTGGCCTGTATGCTTGGCTGACCGGATTGGGCCTGCCAACCGGCAAACGGTGCTCCGTCATACTCGACCCGAAAAGCGTAACGCGGCATCAGTCTTGCTTTCGTCCCGCCCCTGATATGTCACGGAGCAGGTCGTCGGTCAGATCGACACCCTTGCGGTTCTCCAGGGCAGGATAGGGGGGTGGTGTGTCGTCGGTACGGATACCTTCGCGGGCCAACCTGTCACGGAGGACCTGCACTTCGATATCAAAATCGGTCCGCCCGTCTTCAATCAATGAGCGGGTCCGGGCAGAAAAATTGGTCTCCAGATCAGACAGCAGGGCTTCGTAATCTGCTTTGTCCGAGTGGTCCTTTGTCTGCACATAAAGATCGGCGAACTTCGCGGTCGCATCGCGTGCCCCCATCAGGTAAACGCCAAGATAGCGTCGTGCGGCTGAGAGATCTTCTGGGTCCTCCTCGACCCGGCGGAACAGTTCCCGGGCGGTCTCAGCGAAGACTGCCACACGGGCTTCAAGCCGCCGGTCGTGGGTACGGCGAATGGCGTCCTGCATGCCGGAAAGATAGGTTTCGCCCTCCGCGACGACCCGGGCAATGCGGTCTTGCTGGAAAGGGTCGATGCCTTCCATGCCCTTGTCTTGCATCGGGTCCGGACCAAAGGTCAGAAAATGCAGGATGGCACCACCGATACCAATGATTGTGGCACCGGCAAGTGCACCGGGTTCCGCCGCGCCAATGCCAAGCCCGATTCCGGTCAATAACCCACCGGAGAGTTTGCGTGGCCATCCGGGGCTTCTCGCCACGCGGCGTGCGCTATAGCTGGCTTCAGCCTGCAAGCCCTCTTTGGTGAAATATGCGCCAAGTGCCACCAGCCCGAAGCCGGTCAGATTGGCCAGCATTCCCAATGGAGGCTGCCAGAATGCACTGAAGAGGAAAGGTGTTGCGGCGATGGTGATCCACTTGGTCCGGGATGTATATGGGTGATGTTCCCAGCCCGGCTGGGTTTGTGACGACGGGACACCAATACCCGGCGAATGAGGGCCACGATAGCGTTGTGCCATGTCTGTCCCCTATGCCGCACCGGCCATGGCCGCGTAAAGCGTCAGACCGATCAGCAGATAGAAGGATAGCCGGCGCATGGCTTTTTCGGACATCACAAACTCCATTTCCGGATCTACGAACAGATGGGCCGTGTGCTCTGTGATTGCAAGTCTTGCCTAGAAGCTGCGGGTGCGGCGGTCAAAGACCTTTTGCCCCATCATGGATCCGACAAGGTCCACCATCAGCTTTGCTGTTCGTCCGCGTTCATCAAGGAAGGGGTTCAGTTCGACCAGGTCGAGCGATGTCACAAGACCGGATTCATGCAGGATTTCACAGACAAGATGTGCTTCGCGGAATGTTGTGCCGCCCGGAACCGTGGTGCCGACGGCTGGTGCAATGGATGGATCCAGAAAGTCCACGTCCAGCGATACATGCAATAATCCGTTCACGGCCCTGACCCGGTCAAGGAACTCGCGCAGCGGTGCGACAATGCCGCGCTCGTCCAGAACCCGCATGTCATTGACCGTGATTTCGGTTTCCTGAAGCATTTTGTGTTCGGCCGGATCAACGCTGCGGATGCCGAACATGCAGATGTTTCTGCCCGGCACTGGGGCGGGGACTGGCGGGAAGGGGGTAAAACCGTCACGCCCGGCAGCATAGGCCATGGGCGTGCCATGCAGGTTCCCGGAGGTGGTCGTGGCCGGGGTGTGAAAATCGCTGTGTGCGTCCAGCCAGATCACGAAAAGGGGCCTGCCTGCTTGTCGGGCATATGCTGCGACACCGGCCACGGTGCCGAGCGCCAGTGAATGGTCACCCCCCATGAAGATCGGCATTCCGTCGGGCATGGCTGTCCGGGCAGCCTGCGATAATGCATGAGTCCATGCTACCGTTTCTGGCAGGTGGTGAATTGCATCGTTTGGATGGGTTTCCGGTCCCGGTGCGACCTGGACGACATTACCACGATCTTCGACCGTATGGCCAAGCGATGCCAGAACATCGGCCAGCCCGGCCACCCGATATGCGGTTGGTCCCATGACGCAGCCTGCTACGCGTTGTCCTTCGTCCACGGGGGCACCGATCAGGATGCAGTGGGTCATGGGAATATCCTCTTTTCATTTTGGGAAGACGATACGGGGCGGAGCAGATATGTACCAGCTTTTTCAGGATTTCAGCCAAGCTTTCCTGATGCTGAAAAGATCAGGGATATGCCAGACAGGAACAACAGGAAAAATGCGACCTTACGGATGATGGCCGTCGGGAATGGAGGCGGGAAGCGTCGTGCCAGCCACGTGCCGAGGATGATTGCCGGGGCAGCTCCGGCGGCGCTGATCAGCAGGTCTGCCGTAACCAAGCCTGAACCGATCACCAGTCCTGTGCGCAGCATTTGTGTCAGCAGGAAAACGGAAACCAGTGTGACCCTGACAGCAGGAAGTGACATAGGCTGGCTGTAGAGATGCCAGATAACCGGAGGACCGGTGGTCGCAAAAAGCCCGCCCATCATGCCGCCGATCAGGCCAGAAGCGAAGAATGTGATCGGTGTGGATCGGGTTTTGCGTATGGCAGGCTGTGTGACCAGTTGTATGGCTGATGCGGCAATGACCAGTCCGAGCAGGAATTGCAGCAGGTCAAATGCTGATCCGGCAAGCCAGCCCAGTAATGCATAGCCCGTGATCAGTGCAGGCAGGGCCCCGGTCAGGATCAGGAACAGTGCTGGCCGATCCACATCACGCCAGCCGCGCGACAGGATCAGGACAGCATTGACCAGAACCAGAAGCGAGGTGATGGCCGCAGCCTGTGGCACCGGCATCAGGCTGAGCGCACCGGTTGCTCCCATCAGGATCAGGCCCAATGCAAATCCGGTCAGCGTTTGTACCCATGCCGCGATAGTGGCAATGGCCCAGAAGATCAGGATTCCGGGCCCGGCTACCATGCTGTCAGTCTCGCGTGCCCTTGAAGCGCTCAATCCATTCTTCGCGTTGTTCGTCGGTAATCTTGGCGAACAGGTTGTCGGGAACAGTAAACCCATGACCGGCAGGCAGGGAGGTTAGCGCCGCATTTGTGTCATCGGGCCAGCCAGAGGCGTTGTGCATGGCCTTCCGCAATGAGACTGCGGTGAAGGGGATGAAGGGGGCCGAAAGGTCTGCGTAAAGGGTGATCAGGTTCAGCCCCAGCCTGACCTGCATCGCGGCTTGTTCAGGATTTTCCTTGAAGGTGGCCCAGGGCGCGGCAGATTGCAGGTATTCATTGCCAAGTACCCAGATTGCGCGCAGTTCGGCCGCGGCCTTGCGGACCTCCATCTGATCCATGAATTCCGCATATGTTCGGATCCGGGTGTCCAAGGCAGAGGCAAGTTCCCGCTCGGCCTCGCCCCATTTCCCGCCAGCAGGAATTTCCTCACCGAATTTGGAACGACAGAACTTGGTGATCCGGCTGACGAAATTGCCCAGCACATCGGCAAGGTCCTTGTTCACCGACTGCTGAAAATTTTCCCATGTGAACTCACTGTCGCCGGATTCGGGTGCATGCGACAGCAGCCACCAACGCCAGTAATCGGCAGGCAGCAGGGACAGTGCATCATCCATGAAGACGCCACGTCCCTGCGATGTGCTGAACTGTCCGCCATCATAGGTCAGATAGTTGAAGGATTTGATGTAATCGACCAGCTTCCACGGCTCACCCGATCCCATGATCGTGGTTGGAAAGCCCAGCGTGTGGAAGGGAACGTTATCCTTGCCCATGAACTGGGTGTAGGTCACGTTTTCCGCACCCTTGTCAGTTCGCCACCAGCTTTCCCAGTCCCCGTTATTGGCATCGGCCCATTCCACGGTTGCGCCGATATATTCGATGGGGGCATCGAACCAGACATAGAAGACCTTGCCTTCCATGCCTGGCCATGGCTGATCCCCTTTTTGCACGGGCACGCCCCAGTCCAGATCACGGGTGATGCCCCGGTCCTGCAGGCCGTCGCCATCAAACAGCCATTTTCTGGCGATGGAGGTCGTTAGGACAGGCCACCCATTGCGGCTGTCGATCCATTCGGCGATCCTGTTGCGCATGGCGGACTGGCGCAGGTACAGGTGCTTGGTTTCACGTACCTCAAGGTTGGTGCTGCCGGAAATTGTGCTGCGTGGGTTGATCAGGTCAGTCGGGTCAAGTTGCTTGGTACAATTTTCGCATTGATCTCCGCGGGCTTTTTCATAACCGCAATTGGGGCAGGTGCCCTCGATATAGCGATCAGGCAGGAAGCGGTCGTCATCAATGGAATAAACCTGTCTTTCACTGACTTCGCGGATCAGTCCGGCCTTGTCCAGCTGACCCGCAAAGTGCTGGGTCAGGCGATGGTTTTGCGAGCTGGAGGAGCGGCCGTAATGGTTGAAGCTGAGGCCGAAGCCATCGGCCAGCCGGGCCTGTTCGATGTGCATCCGTTGACAATAAGCGTCAACTGGCTCGCCTGTTTTTGCGGCGGCCAGCTCGGCGGGGGTGCCGTGTTCATCCGTAGCACAGATGAACATTACCTCATGCCCGCGTCCACGCAGGTAACGTGCATAAAGGTCGGCCGGCAACTGCGATCCGATGAGGTTCCCCAGATGCTTGATGCCGTTGATATAGGGCAGTGCAGAGGTAATGAGATGGCGTGCCATGTGCTTTCCCGGAAATGTCGCTGGGTATGTAACTCTTGCGGAAAGGCTTGGAAAGGTCCGTATCTGCTGGTCGCGCACGGAATCTTGACTATCAGTATGGATGGACGCTGTGGATTATCTTGAGCATAGTTCCACGAAAGCTGGAATGGGTGATGGCATGCGCGCTGCGCTGAATAGTGTTTTTTTTGTCGGACTGTTTGCTTTTGCCCAGACAGCTCATGCTGAATTTTCAGAAGAAAGTGTACGTGCCCAACTGGAGGCACAGGGCTATGAACAGATTACTTTTTCAGAGCGGGATGGCCAGATTCATGTATCTGCGCTGCGTGACAGGATCCGCCTGAATACGGTGTATGACAAGGCAACCGGGAACGTGGTTTCAGACCGCGTCAGCCAGGTGGATGAGGATGATGACAGCGGCGGGTCCGATTCCGGAAATGAAAATGCGGCCCTTTCCAATGAGGCGAAAAGGACAGATATCGTATCGGGGGCTGATGTCGAAACAATGATGACCAATACGGATCAGTCGGTTCAGGGCGATACCGCGTCTGATAACCCGACAGATATTTCCGGAGCTGGCGGCAATGCGACCGGGCAGGGCGTTGCCTCAGATGCCGGAAATGACGGTCATGAAACGCGGGAAGGCCAGACACGCTGAGCCACAGACCGGTAATTTTCTGATTTCCGATACAGATATTTGTCGATGAATGCAGGTGCTGCTAGAAGCGTGCCCTGATTCCGCGAAAGGTAATACCGTGACCAATCTTCCGTTTTCTCCTGTCTTCGATCAGTTGCGCCAGCTGGCTGGAGAGCGCATTCTGGTTCTCGATGGGGCAATGGGTACGCAAATTCAGGAACTTGGCCTGTCGGAAGACGACTATACCGGCCACGGTACCGGCTGTACTTGTCACATTCATACGGACCATCCTCAAAAGGGGAACAACGATCTTCTGAATTTGACCCGACCCGAGGCGATTGAGGAAATCCACTATCGCTATGCCATGGCTGGGGCGGATATCGTGGAAACCAATACTTTCTCGTCCACCATCATTGCACAGGCGGACTATGGTCTTGAAGATAAGGTTTATGATCTGAATCTTGAAGGGGCCAGGCTGGCCCGTGCGGCATTGGATCGTGCGACGACTGAGGATGGTCGCCCGCGTTTTGTTGCCGGGGCGCTTGGACCGACAAACCGGACGGCCTCGATCAGCCCGGATGTGAACAACCCCGGTTTCAGGGCGGTGACTTTCGATCAGCTGGCCAGTGCCTATGCCGAACAGATCGGGGGGCTGATGGATGGTGGCGCGGACCTGATCCTGATTGAGACAATCTTTGATACGCTGAATGCCAAGGCTGCGATCTTTGCCTGTGAGCAGGTTTTCGTTGAAAAGAACATACGTCTGCCGGTGATGATTTCCGGCACGATCACCGACCTGTCGGGGCGTACATTGTCGGGGCAGACCCCCACGGCTTTCTGGCATTCCGTTCGCCATGCCCGGCCTCTGACTGTTGGACTGAACTGTGCGCTTGGTGCAGAAGCGATGCGTCCGCATCTGGCTGAAATTTCTGATGTGGCTGATACATTGGTTTGTGCCTATCCCAATGCCGGTCTGCCAAATGAAATGGGTGAATATGACGAAACGCCTGCCCGGATGGCTGCGCAGGTGGCTGAATTCGCGCGTGAAGGGCTGGTGAATATCGTTGGTGGCTGCTGTGGTTCGACCCCGGATCATATCCGCGCCATTGCCGGGGCTGTTGCCGGAATTGCCCCGCGACCTATTCCCGAAATCGAACCGCGCCTGCGCCTTTCCGGGCTGGAGCCGTTTACCAAGACTGATGATATCCCCTTCGTTAATGTGGGGGAACGCACCAACGTCACCGGCTCGGCACGCTTTCGCAAGCTGATCACCAATGGTGATTTTGCAGCGGCACTGGATGTGGCCCGTGATCAGGTTGAAAACGGTGCCCAGATTATTGACATCAATATGGATGAGGGGTTGATCGACAGTAAAAAGGCCATGGTCGATTACCTGAACCTAATTGCATCAGAGCCCGATATTGCCCGGGTTCCGATCATGGTTGACAGTTCCAAGTGGGACGTGATTGAGGCCGGCCTGAAATGCATTCAGGGTAAGCCGGTTGTAAATTCGATCAGTCTCAAGGAAGGTGAGGAAGCCTTTCTGCGGCATGCCCGTCTGTGTCGTGCCTATGGTGCCGCCGTAGTTGTCATGGCCTTTGATGAAACAGGGCAGGCGGATACGGAAAACCGCAAGGTGGAAATCTGTACCCGTGCTTATGAACTTCTGACGCAGGAAGTGGGTTTCCCGGCCGAGGACATCATCTTCGATCCCAATATCTTTGCTGTGGCGACCGGGATTGAAGAACACGATAACTATGGTGTTGATTTTATCAATGCCACCCGCCGTATCATGCAGGCCCTGCCGCATGTCCACATTTCGGGCGGAGTGTCGAATCTGTCTTTCAGCTTCCGCGGTAATGAACCCGTGCGTGAGGCGATGCATGCCGTTTTCCTTTATCATGCGATTCAGGCCGGGATGGATATGGGGATCGTCAATGCCGGGCAGTTGGCTGTCTATGACCAGATTGATCCGGACCTGCGCGAAGCCTGTGAAGATGTCATTCTGAACCGCCGGTCAGACGGGACCGAGCTGATGCTGGAAATTGCCGAACGTTTCCGTGGCGAAGGCGGGGCGAAAACCCGTGAAAAGGACATGAGCTGGCGTGAATGGCCCGTTGAAAAACGGCTGGAACATGCGTTGGTTAATGGCATAACCGAATTCATTGAAGATGATACCGAACAGGCGCGGGTGAATGCTGAACGCCCGTTGCATGTCATTGAAGGTCCGCTGATGGCCGGGATGAACGTGGTCGGTGATCTGTTCGGAGCGGGTAAGATGTTCCTGCCTCAGGTCGTGAAGTCCGCCCGTGTAATGAAACAGGCCGTGGCTTATCTGTTGCCTTATATGGAGGTTGAAAAGGCTGCTTCCGGTGAGTCCAACAGCAATGGCAAGGTGCTGATGGCCACCGTGAAGGGCGATGTGCATGATATCGGTAAGAATATTGTTGGTGTTGTGCTCGCCTGTAACAACTATGAAATCATTGACCTTGGTGTCATGGTCCCGGCCACGAAAATTCTGGAGA
Source organism: Paracoccus sp. (in: a-proteobacteria) (assembly GCA_047971845.1). GTDB lineage: Bacteria > Pseudomonadota > Alphaproteobacteria > Rhodobacterales > Rhodobacteraceae > Paracoccus. Next base: position 9,048 of record JBKEAB010000003.1, read on the forward strand.
CTGCGCGGGCCGAGAATGTCGATGTGATCGGATTGTCGGGGCTAATCACGCCTTCACTGGATGAAATGGTCCATGTTGCGGCTGAAATGGAGCGTGAAGGTTTTGACCTTCCGCTGTTGATTGGCGGCGCAACCACGAGCCGTGTGCATACGGCCGTGAAAATCAATCCGCGCTATCATAAGGGTCAGACGATTTACGTCACGGATGCCAGCCGTGCCGTCGGCGTCGTCTCACGGCTTTTGTCGGATCAGAAGGCGGAATATACTGCCGATATCCGGCGCGAATATGAAGATGTGGCTGAAAAATATAATCGCGGGAGCAAGAACAAGAAGCGTCTTTCTTTGGCTCTTGCCCGTGCCAATGCCGTGAAAGTCGATTTTGACAACTGGCAGGCGACGTCTCCGGAATTCTTCGGACCACGTGTGATTGAAGATTTTACATTGACGGATATCGCCCGTTATATCGACTGGACACCGTTCTTCCAGACATGGGAAATGAAGGGTGTCTATCCCCGTATTCTTGACGACGCAAAGCAGGGAGAGGCGGCTCGGGCTCTGTTTGCTGATGCGCAGAAAATGCTGACGCGTATCGTTGCAGAAAACTGGTTCAGTCCGTGTGCTGTGGTTGGTTTCTGGCCGGCAAACCGGGTGGATGATGATATCCGCCTGTTCACCGATGAAAGCCGGACTGAGCAGCTTGCCACCTTTCACACCCTGCGTCAGCAGGTTGAAAAACGTGAGGGTCGGCCGAATGTCGCGCTGGCGGATTTTGTCGCGCCGGAAGGGAAGCCCGATTACGTTGGTGGTTTTGTCGTGACCGCAGGCCCCGAGGATCACCGAATTGCAGAACGCTTCAAGGCTGAGGGCGATGATTACTCAGCGATCATGGTTCAGGCTCTGTCAGACCGGTTTGCCGAAGCACTGGCTGAGCTGGTGCATGAACGTGTCCGTCGCAATCACTGGGGATATGCATCGGATGAGGCTCTGACAAATGAGGAACTGATTGCGGAAACCTATGCCGGTATCCGGCCGGCTCCGGGCTACCCGGCCCAGCCGGACCATACGGAAAAGCGGACGCTGTTTGATCTGCTGGGGGCAACCGATGCAACCGGGGTAGAGCTGACTGAATCCATGGCCATGTGGCCGGGATCGTCTGTTTCAGGCATTTATATTGGTCATCCCGAAGCCTATTATTTCGGGGTCGCCAAGGTCGAAGCTGATCAGGTTGCCGACTATGCCGCACGTAAGGGAATGGATCTGGCCAAAGTAGAACGCTGGTTGTCCCCGATACTGAACTATACGCCGGGGCAGGCGTAAACGCAGGCGGACAGGACGGGTTGCGCAGATTGTCGCGGGCCGGCATGCAAAGGGCCGCAACGGTGGTTGCGGCCCTTTCCTATTTTCTGGAAACCGGCTTTTTACAGGCCGCCTTCCGTTGTTGATGTTTCCAGAATGATGGTCGAGGTTGTGTCGACGGTCGGGACATAGTTAGGTTCACCGCCCTGCATGATCCGCTGACCTTCCATGCGACACAGGTTGTCAGCGGTGGTGACGTCCATGGCCTCGGGGCGGTCGATCGAGCGATCCCAGGTAACCTGTTCATGGGTGTAGATCTGACAGATGACCGGACCCATCGGCGACTGTGCGATAACAGGTGTCGATTCATATTGTTTCGGTGTAATGGTGCAGGCCGACAGGAGGGCGACTGCGGCAATGGCAACAGTTGCTTTGATATACATTTACTCGTTCCCTTTGATTGTTGTTGCTCCGGCGAGGTTGTGCCTCTGGAATCAGATCATATTCTGATTGCGCTTTCTTTCAATTGGACAGTTGTTAGGTCGCAAAAAGATCACAAACCTAACTATACCTCAGGTTCCGATCTGTAAACCGGCCTCTGCCATCAGGGCATCGCTGTGTGATTCAATGACATCCTGCAGCCGGGCGATGAAGGCATCGCGGCTTTCGCCGGGACTAGCCTGCATTGGCGGAAGGAACTCAATGACAGCGCGGCCTGCGGCTATGGGCATGCCCCGTATGGGCCAGAACATTCCGCAGTTGACCGCGACCGGCCAGACCGGCAGTCCGGTTTCCAGATGGATTGTACCGATGCCGTGCTTATAGGTGCGGTGCTCACCGGGTCTTGTGCGGGTGCCTTCGGGGTAGACGATCAGGTGACCCAGCCCTTCCGGGGCTTCCGTCCGGGTCCGGATCATGCTGACAATCTGTCCCATGGCATCGCGACCTCTTGTGCGATCTATGGGAATGCAGCCGACTTCACGCGCATACCAGCCCATGATCGGGACCCGCATGATTTCCCGTTTCATCACGAAGGCCCGGCGCCGGGCCGCATAGGCAATTGCGAGGATATCTAGAAAGCTCTGGTGCTTGGCGGCGATCAGTGTGCTTTCGTGTTCCGGCGGGGGGGTGCCGCGCAGTTCCACGGCAATACCCATATGCCAGCGTGCCGCACGCAGCATGTAACGGATCCAGATTGTGGCGACCCGGTTTGCGCCCGGCTGACCATGGTGTCGCTGTGTCAGCCCCCAAAGGCCCAGCACAATCGTTGCCAGGGCGACATGGATATAGAAAGTTATCGCCCGGATATAGCTGAACAGTCCTGTTGGCCGGGGGGTGGCAGAAAATCTTTCGGCTTCGGCTGCAGTCAGAAGCGGACCGGTCATGGCACTTCCTGCAGCATGCGAAGCGCTGCCCAGCGGGTTGCGAAGAAACCGACAAAGGCCGCAATGACCGGGATCAGTAACGGTAACAGCCAGCCCCATCCCTGAAATCCAAGGCCGGTCAGAAAGCCGCCAGCCTGATCCATACCTGGCAGCAGTACGATTGCAATCATGCCCAGAAGTGTCCCGCCCAGAGCCCCGGTCCCCGCGCGACGGGTGAAGCGGCGTACAAAGGCCTGTGCAATGGTGACATCCCGTGCCCCGATCAGGCGCAGTACCCGGATAACTTGCCCGTTTGCTGCCAATGACGATTGCGCGGCCAGTGCCATCATGGCCGCCCCGGCTGCCGTGATCAGGCCAAGAGAGACCATCCCCAGAATCTTGAGCCGCCGCGCTGCCGAAACCAGTGGCTGCCGCCAGCGGGTGTGATCATCCAGCACCGTTCCCGGTGCTTCGGCTTCCAGTCGCATGCGCAGCCCGTTGGCGTCAAAGCCTTCGCCGTCTTCGGTCACTTCGATCAGGCGTGGTACAGGTAATGCCTCGACAGGTACATCGGGTCCGAACCAAGGTGTCAGCAGGTCTGCGACCTCATCTTCGGGCAGGATCCTCGATTCGGCGATGCCCGGTGTCTGGTCGAGAATCGCCATGACGGTGCCGGTTAGCGGTTCAATATCGTCCACCGATGCCGAAATGCGTACGGTGACCGTTTGTGCCAGCGATTGTGACCAGCGTTCTGCGAGGCGCCCGGTGGCAAGGGACAGGGCCAGTGCGAAGACCGCGAGAAAGGCCATGGCTCCGGCGGTCAGCATGGTCAGCTGCGCGGTGAATCCGGTTGGGGGTACGATGCGCCCGGATCTGGCACTGTCGCGCCCGATCAGACTACGCCACAGGCTGCGCCAGTCGACATGCCGAAGTTCGCTCCTCATAGATCTGCCCCCGCGAGTTGCACTTTCTTTCCCGAGATCCGCAGGACCCGTGCCTGCACCTCCATCTGTCGCGCGGCACGGATCAGGTCCATGTCATGGGTGGCAATCAGGATGGTCTTGCCTGACCGGTTCAACTCAACCAGCAACTGCAACAGGCGCAGTGACATTTCCCAGTCCAGATTACCGGTCGGTTCGTCCGCCATGATGAAGTCGGGAGACATGATGACGGCACGGGCCAGGGCCACGCGCTGACGTTCACCACCCGAAAGTGAAGGGGGCAGGGCGCGCGCATGGCCGCTCATGCCGACCCAGCCCAGCAATTCCTTCAGTGCCTGCATGTCGACGGGTTGTCCGGCAACGGTCAGGGGCAGGGCGATGTTTTCGGCGACAGGCAGGTGATCCAGAAACTGGGCATCCTGATGCAGGACGCCAACCTTGCGGCGCAGCATGGCAATGCCATCGCGCGACAGGCCTGATACATTGTGGCCGAAGGCTGTCAGTCCGCCTTTGCTGGGCAGGAGATCGGCATAGCACAGCCGCAGGAATGTTGTTTTTCCGGAACCTGAGGGTCCGGTCAGAAAATGGAATGACCCGGCGGGCAGGTTCAGTGTCATCTCCGACAGTAAGGCTCCGCCTTCGCGATAGCCAAAGGACAGGTCCAGCATTTCGATCAAGGCGGCCTCCATGGCGTCCGGTGATATCCCGGCCTTGGAAGCCGGACGCTGCGTTGATAAAACAGCCAGCGGTGGATTGCCAGAAACGGTGTAGCTTTTGACAGGACGACCCATGCGGCTGAGTTGCCCCGAATGTAATGCGTATTACGATATTCCCGATGATCTGATCCCGCCGGAAGGGCGTGAGGTCGAATGTTCGGCCTGTGGTCATATCTGGCATCAGTTGCCACCCTATTCCGAAGCTGCACCCATGCCAGAGGCATCTTCTCCGCCAATTGCGCGTGGTTTGAGAAGTGAACTGAATGCACCCGCAAAAGGTATGGAAAATGCAGTAAATGCGGTGTCGGATCTTGGAGAAGAGCCGGTTCTGCGTCGTCCTTTGCCGGATGATGTTCTGTCTATCCTGCGTGAAGAAACAGCCCGCGAACTGCATGCCCGCCGTGCTGCACGGGGTGAGATCGGGGCCGGTGAAAACGATACAGAAACACCTGAATCGCAAGCAGATGAGGTGCCTCAGCTGGGCGTGGAACCCGCACGTGTCGGGTTGCCTCCGGTCAGGCCGACACCTGCCCTGCCGGCACCGGAACGCTTCAGCGAATCTGCCGGTGATATGGTTCCGACAGCGTCTGATTCTGTTCTGAAGGCTCCCGGATCCGCCGGTTCAGATGCGACAGATCAGCGTAATTCCGCCGAAATGACGCCACAAACCCGAAACGCTGAACTCATATCGGCTGAATCCAGCGTAGTGGCACTTGGTGCCGATACTGTTGGTGTCTCAGTTCAGGGTGTTGATAAGCCTGCTGCTGATGGCGTCGGCAATACCACACCTGCCGCTGATATGCCTGTGGCAGCCTCAGATGATGTGACTAAAAAGCTGGATCAGCCATTGTCGGCGGAAGGGGAACAGCTTCTTCCAGAACGGGATGGTGATGCCACAGCGGCCCTGACAGTGGAACAGGATGGCGAAGATGAGTTCATCATGCGGACGGAGCCGGTCGATGTCCAAACCCGGCCTGAGCCTCCGCCTGTTCCACGGCGACGGGTGTCGCGCAGCCTGCCTGATGTCGAACAGCTTGCGGCATCACTGCAGCATGTCGAAGGTGCTCCGACCTTTCCGCTGGCACGAACTTATCCGACCCCGGTACCGGTGCCGCCACCGGAAGAGCCCGAACCCGTTTTGCCTGAACGCAGCCATGGTTATCGTACCGGCATGGTGCGCGCGGTCCTGATCGCGGCAGTTGTGCTGGTGATTTATGCGATTGCGGCCAGCTGGGTCAGTGGTGGCAATGCGCCGGCACCGGTGGTTCTGGTTGTTGTCGGTATTGATGCCGCACGATCCGGATTGCAAACGGTGGCATCGCTTCTGATCGGGCGGGGAGGCTGATGCGATTCGCCTCAATTCCCGAAACGTTGCCTGCAACCGTACCTTTCACGGGTCCGGAGACTTTGGAACGTCAACGCGGTGCACCCTTTGTTGCCCGGCTGGGTGCGAATGAAAACGGATTTGGCCCTTCGCCACGTGGGGTCGAAGCAATGGCTCAAGCGGCTGCTGAATCGTGGAAATATGGCGATCCCGATAATTTTGAGCTGCGGGAGGTGCTTGCCGCACATCACGATGTTGCACCGGAACAGGTCATGGTCGGAGAAGGTATCGACGGGCTTCTTGGCCTTCTGGTGCGTCTGATGGTGGCTCCGGGGGATATGGTTGTGACTTCGGATGGAGCCTATCCGACCTTCAATTACCATGTGACAGGCTTTGGCGGGATACTTGTGAAGGTGCCGTATCGTGACGATTGCGAAGATCCTGACGCCCTGCTGGCCTGTGCAGAGAAAAACGGGGCCCGGCTGGTCTATCTTGCCAATCCGGATAATCCCATGGGCAGCTGGCACCCGGGCAGCATGATTGAGACCCTGCCGGATCGGATGCCTAAAGGTGCGTTGCTGGTGCTGGATGAGGCCTATGCCGAGCTTGCTCCGCCAGAGGCGTTGCCCCGGATTGATGCGGCTGATCCGCGTGTGATCCGCATGCGTACTTTTTCCAAGGCATATGGTATGGCTGGTGCCAGGATCGGATATGCCATTGGAAATGCCGGGCTGATTGCGGGCTTTGACCGGATCCGCAACCATTTTGGTGTGAACCGGATTGCACAGGCCGGGGCATTGGCGGCACTTTCGGATCAGGAATGGCTTGCGCATATCCGGGATCAGGTTTCTGCCGGACGTGACAGGATTGCAGAAATTGCGGCGGAAAATGGGCTGGTGGCTCTGCCTTCGGCGACCAACTTCGTTGCCATTGACTGTGGCTGTGATGGCAATTTTTCCCGTGAGGTCCTGTCGGGGTTGGAGCGTGCAGGGATATTTGCGCGGATGCCGGGTGTTGCGCCTATGGACCGCTGTATCCGCGTTTCCTGTGGGCCCGTGGCCGAACTCGACGCTTTTGCCGCAGTCCTGCCTGAAGCCCTGGCTGCGGCACGCGATTGATCCGGCTGTAGATATCCCTGCATGAAAGACGTTATTCATATCCATAAGTAACCCTTGGCATGGCGCTGGATTTCATGCCTTGCAGCCCGCAGAGGGCAGGGCTACGCTTCACGAAAACGCGAGCATTGCACGAGGACTGTTTCGGAGGTTCCCATGGACGTGATTGCGGGTTTCGTAAACGATACCGTTGACTATCTGAATAATATTTTCTGGGAATATGTCCTGATTTACGGCCTGTTGGCCGTGGGGCTGTATTTCACCATCAGACTTGGCTTTGTCCAGTTCGTACATTTTCGTGAAATGTGGCGTTGTGTGTCCGGCTCAAGCGAGGCTGACAAGGATGGAATTTCACCCTTCCAGGCTTTGACGGTCAGTTTGGCGAGTCGTGTCGGGACCGGGAATATTGCTGGGGTGGCTGTTGCGCTGACGCTTGGCGGACCCGGGGCGATTTTCTGGATGTGGATGGTTGCGCTTGTCGGAATGGCGACAGCTTATTCGGAATCGACACTGGCGCAGCTATACAAGACACATGGTCCGGATGGGATGTACCGGGGCGGCCCGGCTGCCTACATCTCCCGTGGACTTGGGCAACCTTGGCTTGCGGCTATTTTCTCGATAGCACTGATCCTGTCCTTCGGACTGATCTTCAATGCCGTACAGGCGAATTCCATTGCCGAAGCCGCGGCCGGACCGGTCGAACATCTTCTGTTGCGCTATGAATTGGTTGGCAGCACGGCAGCGGAAGGCAGCATGACCTCTTACGAGATCGCCAAGGCTGCCATCGGTATTGCTGTTGCCATTCTGGCGGGGATCGTGATTTTTGGTGGTATCCCGCAGATTGCACGTGTGGCGGAATTTGTCGTCCCGATCATGGCAGGACTTTACCTTCTTGCGGCGCTTGTCACGATGATTATGAATATTGACCGCGTTCCGGGCATCCTCAGCGGGATCGTGATGAGTGCCTTCGGTTTGCAGGAAACGGTTGGTGGTGTAGCCGGCAGCGTTACGGCCGCGATGCTGAATGGTATCAAGCGTGGTCTGTTTTCGAACGAGGCAGGGATGGGCTCGGCCCCGAATATTGCGGCGGTGGCAACGCCGAATCCGCATCATCCGTCCAGTCAGGGTTTTGTGCAGGCGCTTGGTGTCTTCATTGATACACTGCTGGTCTGCACGGCAACTGCGACAATGATTTTGCTGGCCGATGTCATTCCGTCGGATGAACTGACCGGCGTCAGCCTGACGCAGGCCGCACTCGGGGACCATTTTGGCAGCTTTGGACAGATCTTTGTCGGCGTGGCGATCTTCTTCTTCGCGTTCACCTCGATCATCGGTAATTACTCATATGCCGAAAATGCCGTTATCCATCTGGGTGGCGGTAAGCTTGGCATTGTTATCCTGCGGGCCACCGTATTGGGCATGGTCGTATGGGGTGCCATACAGGCTGTGCAGACAGTGTTCAATTTCGCTGATGCTTCAATGGGGCTGATGGCGACAATTAACCTGATTGCGATTTTGCTGCTGTCCGGTACGGTTGTTGCACTGACACGGGATTATCTGGCGCAGCGGAGGATCGGGAAGGAGCCGACTTTCCGTATCGGGGACCATCCTGAAATTGCTCCGGGTGTGAACCGTGATATCTGGAGCTGACCAGCCCATCATGTGAAACTGTGCCGCCCACTGATTGGGGCGGCACCTGCATTTCCATGCCTTTCACCATCTGCAAACCCGTGCTAAGCCGCGCTGGCAACTCAGGATGATGCTGATGACCGACCTCGATACGCTTCGCTCCACCTATCTGACCCGTGTGGCTGATGTCTCTGATGCCGCTGCCCTGGAAGAGGTCCGCCTTGCCGCGCTTGGCAAGAAAGGCGAGATCAGTCTGAAAATGCGTGAATTGGGCCGGATGACACCAGAAGAGCGCCAGACGACAGGTGCGGCGCTCAACCGCCTGAAGGATGAGATTGACACGGCCCTGCGCACCAGAAAGGCTGCATTGGAAGATGCGGCCCTGGACGCGCGTCTGCGTGAGGAATGGCTGGACGTGACCCTGCTCGGTCGGCCACGTTCGACTGGAACAGTCCATCCGGTCAGCCAGGTGACGGAGGAGGTGACGGCAATCTTTGCCGATATGGGTTTTTCCGTTGCCGAGGGGCCGCAGGTTGAGAGCGACTGGTATAATTTCGATGCATTGAACATTCCGCCGGAACATCCTGCCAGGCAGGAACATGACACGTTCTTCATGCATCGCGCTCCCGGGGATGATCGTCCACCGCATGTGCTGCGAACCCATACCTCGCCCGTACAGATACGCGCGATGCAGGAAACGGGTGCGCCCATCCGTATTATTGCGCCGGGCCGGGTCTATCGCATGGATATGGACCAGACCCATACCCCGATGTTTCATCAGGTTGAGGCACTGGCAATTGGTCGCGATATCTCGATGGCTAACCTGAAATGGGTTCTGGAAGAGTTCTGTCGCGCCTTCTTCGAAGTCGATGAAGTCGAATTGCGGTTTCGCGCCAGCCATTTCCCCTTTACCGAACCATCCGCAGAGGTTGATATCCGCTGCAACTGGGAAGGCGGAAGCCTGAAGATAGGTCAGGGCAACAGCTGGATGGAAATTCTGGGGTCCGGCATGATTCATCCCAAGGTACTTGAGGCAGGCGGAATTGATCCGGCTGAATGGCAGGGATTTGCCTTTGGCATGGGTATTGACCGGCTGGCTATGCTGAAATACGGCATTCCGGACCTGCGTGCCTTTTTCGAAAGCGACCTGCGATGGTTGTGCCATTACGGCTTTGCTGCTGGTGATGTGCCGAGCGTATCGGGCGGCCTGAGCCGGTAATCTTTTGCCACTTTCGGTCACGTTGACGAATAGGTGTCCGCATAGTGGTGACCAGACATGGCTGCGCTGTGGACTTCCTGCTGTTTATGATGAGCTGAAAAAGGCCATATGGTCGTGATGAACCGGGCCCAGACCAGACTGAAAATCTGCTTGACGCGCCCCGGACACTCCCTTAAATCGCCCAGACCCGAAGCGGGTTGCTTGGGGCGGAGTAGCTCAGTTGGTTAGAGCAGAGGAATCATAATCCTTGTGTCGGGGGTTCAAATCCCTCCTCCGCTACCATCATTGCAGTGTTCGGAAGTTCGCCGGGTTTGCGGCGAGGCAGGTTGAGAAGCTCTGCCAGTGCGCCGTTGACGGTCAGATCAAATTTCCCACGCTCGTCGCGAGGCATCACTTCGATGCTTGTGACAAGCGAACGAATGGCATTGACCGCATCCTGGCGGTCATCTTCGTTGGAATGCAGCGCCTCCTGCAACCCGGCGATTTTGCGGCGGTAGACCTCAATCGACGCTGGGTGCAGTTCAACGACGTTGTCGGCATCCGAGATTGCAGCCAGATCAGCGGCAAGGCGTTCCTTTTCTGCCTCCATCTCGATCAGCCGAGTCTTCATGCCTGCCGTCGCGGCACCGTCTGCTATGGAGTCGATGATATTCGAGATTTGCCTATCGAGAACGCCAAGTCGCTTTTCGATCTGGTGCCGGTCCCGCCGAAGCTTGGCGTTCAGCCGCTTCCTCTCGGCATGATACTCTGCAAGGAACTCCGCAACGGCATCGGGTGCAAGCAGTCGTTGTTTGATGCCTTCAAGCACGCGGCGTTCGAGGTCAGGCACACGGACGGTTCGGTTGTTTGTGCAGGTGCCGCGTTCTCGATGCGCCGTACAGGCGAGCTGATCTTGCGACTTGATGGTGTAGGTCGCGCCGCAACATCCACACCGCACCAGACCCGAGAACATATGCTTCGGCCGTCTGCGCTTATGCAGTCGGGTTCCGCCGTAGAGCTTCTTGCGTGCCTGAACGGCGTTCCATAGCTCGTCGCTGACAATGCGCAGGTGAGGCGCGTCTACCACCTGCCACTGTTCGGATGGGTTCGGACGGGAGATGCGCTTGCCGGTCTCCGGGTCCTTGACCATCTGAACGCGATTGAAGACCAGAAGCCCGATATAGGCCTCGTTGTACAGTATGCCGCTTTTTCGCTTGAGATTGCCGTTGATCGTGGAGGCTCCCCATTCACCCCCGAATGGTGAGGGAATGCCGTCGCGGTTCAGGCCAGCGGCGATGGTCCGGGCGGAACGTCCCGACGCAAATTCCTGGTAGATGCGAAGAACGACGCTGGCCTGCTCCTCATCCACCTCACGGAGCCCCCGGATCGGTTCTCCTCGCTCGTCGAGCTTCTTGACCACCCGATATCCGTAGGACAGGCCTCCGGCGGAGTATCCGTTGATGACGCGACCGGACTGGCCGCGCCTGATCTTGGCAGCCAGGTCACGCAGGAAAAGAGCGTTCATGGTGCCCTTCAGACCGACGTGCAGCTCGTCCACCGTTCCCTCCGACAGGGTAACGATGCGAACGCCAGCGAAGCGAAGCCGCTTGAACAGTGCCGCGATGTCTTCCTGATCGCGAGACAGCCTGTCGAGGGCTTCGGCCAGTACCACGTCGAAGCGGGCCTCCTGAGCATCCGCCAGGAGCGTCTTTATCCCCGGTCGAAGGATCATGCTGGCGCCGGAAATTGCGGCGTCGGTATAGTTTTCCACGATCTGCCAGCCTTCACGCTCCGCGTACTCACGGCACAGCCGCAATTGATCCTCTATCGAGGCCTCCCGCTGATTGTCGGAGGAATAGCGGGCGTAAAGCGCGGCGCGGGTCATGGCCGTTTCCTTTCGGTCAGTTCTTGACGGCATCCTCCGGCGTCGGCGGCACATCCGGCGCACGGTCCAGAAGCTTCGTCAGGTCGCCGCGCTTTGCCGTGCCGGCACGCGCTTTCAGGAAATCGTCAGCCGTCTCCACGGCTCCGATCTTCTGCGCCACAGCTGAAATGATCCACTGATTGAGCGATACACCATCCTCCTGTGCAAGACGTGTCGCCGTTTCCTTGAGTGACTGCGGCAGTTGCAGCGGATATTTGTAGCGTTGGGCCTGTGTCATGTGTTCAGTCTCCTAACGATCTCTCCCGGTGTTGCGACGGTCACGCCCAGCTTGAGGGCCGGGCGGAAATCCTTGATGTTATGCGTCACGAGGGCCTCGGCCTCTCCGTTCAGCGCTGCCTCAAGCACCATCTCATCCGCGGCATCGGCCAGCATGGGGCGCGTGTGAAAAGAAATATCAACGCCCTCGGACACGGCGGCAAGTGCGCTCATGACCGCCGCTACATCCTTCAAACTCTGGCCCGTCGCCTTGCGGGTCTGCTCCCGACTCAACACTGCCTCATATTCCAGAAACAGTGCTGTCGAACAAAGGGGCGTCACCACGCCTTGGTCAACTAACCGCAACAGCAGGTTGCTTGCTCCGTTCCGGCTGCGGAACGCTGCCACGATCACATTGGTGTCGAGAACCAGCCTCATGTGAGGTAATTTATAGACATCCCATAAGATGTCAATATCAGTCATGCGAAATGTTCCCAGCAAAGCGGACCTCGATGTCATCCGTCATCACCGCCGCCTTCGTGGGGCGCATTGTCATTGGCGGCACGCATGGCTCGCTCAAAGTCTTCCCGTGCCATCCGCCTACCAATCAGCTTGGCGATGGACAGCACTACCTTATCCGGGCGCTCGGACACATGATCTTCGTTCCCATTTTGATCGGGCGAGCAATTATCATTCGCGGGTTGCTGTCCGTCGTCGCCCTTGCGATCAGAAGTCATCGAAGTCGAACTCGCTTCTGGGTCGCCACCCGACGGAATTGGCGACCCAACGATCAATATCGGACTCCCGCCAACCGGCACCGTTAGTGCTGATCTTGATCTGGGCCGGGAATGTACCCTCGGCGATCTTTCGATAGATGGTGGAGCGGGATAGACCCGTCCGGGAGAGGACGGTCTTCAGGCGGACGATACGGTCTGGTTGACGCATGGTTGCGCTGCCTCCTGCTGGTTGTTTCTGACGATTGCAGAGACCAGTCAGAGAGGCGATTTAGCGTTCTGCAAGAGATATTTAGCCAACGCAGGGCTATGGCGAAGAAACGGCGGCAAATAGGATAAGTCTCAAAGTCCGATCCCTCGTCCTCTTCCGAGGTCAAGACCGTGAGCGAAGGCAAGGTCGGCTCCGAGTTGTGAATCAGCATGCGAAATTGACCCACTTGGGTGGGTTATGAGCGAGTAAAATTGACCCACCTGCATTCGGTAACATCCGCACAAAAAGTGCGGAGGAAAGAGCAGGTGATTGTGGTGGCAAGCGTCTCGAGGGTCCGTCGTGGGATTTGGGTTGATGGACGCTGCAGTCGCTCTGTTGCGCGGGCGACGGGGTTGTCCCG
>JBKEAB010000004.1:0-4339 GCA_047971845.1 Paracoccus sp. (in: a-proteobacteria)
GCAGGACATTCAGAACCCAGGGCGAGGCCTTCCGTATCACCGCCATCAATCCGAACCGGCCCAAATACCCCGTCAGCGCAGAGCGCCTCGCCGATGGACGAAGCTACAAGTTCACCGCCGAAAACGTCGCCATGTACCTGCGTGCACCAGACGCCTGATCTGTTCTATAAACGTTCTTCAAAATGTCCAAATATGCACGCTCGGGCCTGTTTGGGGGCAGCGGGCCTTCATCGTCTGAAATGTCAGGGGGAGGCGTCCCCTGCCCTTCTACCAGTCGCGCGCCAGCATGATGGTCAGCACGCGCGTGGTGGTCGTGGGGTTGTCCGGGGTCTCGGCCCCGTAGCGAAAATCGGAATCGGCTTCGTACAAATCCAGTTTCCAGAACACGGTCTCGCCTCGGATCTCGACCGCCCCGAAATCATGCCATCTTTCGGGATCGTTCTCGGACTCGAACGTGGCAAACTCACCGGTGGCCTTGACCGCCTCGGCCATGAAACCGTCACCGGCCTCCATAACCGAGCGGGTGACATGCATCCGGCCCTGGATGGGCCGCGCGGGCGGCACCCCGAGACAGGCGAGCTTTCGGAATGCATCGTTCTGCGCCGCGATCACACTCGGATCAGGGCGGTCTGTCTGGGGTTGAGCAGTGATGGTCATGGGGCCTTCCTCTGTGAAGCTGAAACACCCAATTCAAAGCCCACTTTTCCTTTTTCGCTCAGCCACCAGGCCCCATCAAACCCTACCTGTCCAGAAAAGTTCAGAAATGCAGCGCCACACACCCCGAAGACCTCTGCAACTGCCTGTCAGAGTGGAGCTTCCGGCCCCAAACCGGACCTTCATTTTGTCGGTTCACGCCGCAGTACAGCTTCACCAGACCGGCCATTCGTGCTTTGTGCAGCATCGAGCACTAGGCCGAGGTCGGCAGTGTGTGACATTGCATGTATCAAGCCTTGGAACAGAAGTCTTGCCAACACGGCCTAGCGACATTGATAACTTGGAGTAATCGGCTCAAACGAGAATTTGATATCGAAATCATAGCCCCCACCCTCGATATAGGTGAAGCCACTCATCTGCTCCCAAGCGTATGGCGATCCGGGGCCCAGGGCTCCGCGTGCGCCCGCGAATCTTTGAGGAAACTCGCTACCGTGAAGGATGACGTTCTCTTTTCGACTGCACGCAACCCACTGCCAATAGACCGTCTGCGAACAATTGTTTCGGCCACGGACGCCTACATTGAATGACGAAAAACTTTGGGTAGGATCTTGGAGCGACCAACCGAAACAAGCGTTTATGTCATCGCTAAAGCTGTCCGAACCACTCTCCGGTGAAATTTGGTCCTCCGTTTGGGCTGGTTGTTTTTCGAAGGCTTCGGCCTCCGCACACCACCTTTCCGCTTCGGCCCGCGACCGGTCTCTTGCGGCCGCCCATCCGGCAGGGTCGGGGTTGAGAAAGGATGGTGAACAAGAAGCAGCATACTGTCGTTGAAATTCATGATATTGCGCAAAAAGCCTATGGACTTGGCAGCTTGCCTCAGGGTCACCCTCTTCTGCCAGTGCAGTAAAGGGTGACATCTGATCCAATGAGGCGCGGACATTTGCCAAGATGCTGTCGCAGTGGCCGTCGGCATGCACAGGCGTACTAAAACAAAGAAATGCGAAAGATAAGATCGGATATGCCGGTAGATTAGATTTTGAAAATAAACTCTGGTCAACGGAATACATTCATGGAATACCTTCTATCATTGGGTTCGGTCAAGCTGTGCGCGGTCGTCTCGGGGCATAGCCATAACTTGTCCGTCGTCATATAAAATGGGACATCAGAGCGGCTTGAGCATTGGAGGCTCTGGCTCGTTCGTGTGATTGATTATGCGGCTTGTTTCTGGTGTTGCAAGCGGCGTTTCTGTATTGTCTGTTTCTTGATCTTCTCCCTTTCTCGCAGAATGGCTTTATCGCGGCCAAAGTAGACGTCGGCCGGTGTGACGTTGCTCAAGCTCTCGTGATAGCGCTGGTTGTTGTAATATTCGACGAAGTCCCCGATCTGGCATTCGAGATCGCCGGGCAGGTAGTAATTTCCAGCAGAACCCGGTTCTTCATGGTTTGATGCCAGCGCTCGATCTTGCCCTGGGTTTGTGGATGGAACGGCGCGCCACGAACGTGGTCCATTTTTTGTTTTCCCAGCCACTTGGCCAAGTCGCCAGAGATGTAGCAGGATCCGTTGTCGCTGAGCAGGCGCGGCTTGTGACGCACAACCGCCTGGTCACAGCCCGAAGCGGTCAGAGCCATTTCAATCGTGTCTGCCACGTCCTCGGACCGCATGTTTGTGCAGAGCTTCCAGGCGATGATGTAGCGGCTGTAGTCGTCCAGGATCGTGCTGAGGTAATACCAACCCCATCCGATGATCTTGAAGTAGGTGAAATCGGTCTGCCACATCTGGTTGATCGCGGTGGTCTTGTCGGCGAACTCATCGGCCGCCTTGATCACCACATGCGCGGGCGCGGTGATCAGGTCAGCTTCCTTCAGAAGGCGGTATGCCGATGATTCAGAGACAAAATAGCGCTTCTCATCGGTGTATTTAACCGCCAGTTCCCGTGCCGTCAGCGCTTCATGCTCCAGCGCAAACTCGACCAGATCATCGCGCCGATCCTGTGGAATCCGGTTCCAGACCGACCCTGGCCGGGGAGAGCGATCGGCAAGCGCATCGAACCCGCCCTCGACGTAATGATCATACCAGCGGTAGAAAGTCGTGCGGGGAATGCCCAGCATGTCGAGGGTCATCTTGGTGGGCAGGTGTGATCCTTCAACGGTGCGGATGATCTCGAGCTTCTCGGTTGCAGGGTATCTCATTCCTCGGCCTCCCCAGTCCCTGTCATGCTTTTTTTGAGCAGACGGTTTTCCAGGGTGAGATCGGCCACGCATTCTTTCAAAGCCGAGGCTTCCGAGCGCAGGTCCTTCACTTCAGGCGACGTGGCCTGACGTGCGGTGTCGCCCGATAGCCTGCGCTTGCCAGCCTCCAGGAATTCCTTCGACCAGCTGTAATACAGGCTCTCGGCAATACCTTCCCGGCGGCACAGCACCGAGATGCTCTCTTCGCCTCGCAGACCCGCCAAGACGATGCGGATCTTCTCCTCAGCCGAATAGGTCTGACGGGTCTTGCGGCGGATGTTCTTGACCAGCTTGTCAGCTGCGTCCTTAGACGTTCCGGATTTCTTGTTCATCTTCACTCCATGAAGATTACGATGAACCAGAAATCCTCCGTTGTTCAATTCCTCAAATCTGTCCCACAGGCGCTGACGTCAGACAAGATGGTGCCCAGAACGCCAACGAAGATGAGCATCGGCAGGACAAGCGACTTCAGCGCGGCTATGCGCCTGGCCCAGGTGATGTCTTCATTCTCTTCCGGACGCGGCGCAATCGACGGGTTGAGCGCTGCACGCAGCACGATGTAGCCGATATAGAGCGAGGCGAGCAGAAGGCCCGGTATCACGCCGGCGATGAACATCTGCCCGATCGAGGCCTGCGCGGTGACCGCGTAGACAATGGTGATGACCGATGGCGGGATCAGGATGCCCAGCGTGCCGCCGGCGCAGATCGTGCCAATGGCGAGTTCCGGCTGGTAGTTGCGCTTGAGCATCGAGGGCAGGGCAAGCATGCCCATGGCGGCAACGGCTGCGCCGACAATGCCGGTCATGGCGGCGATGATCGTGCAGATGGCGATGGTGCCCACGGCCAGCCCGCCGGGCAGGCGGCGCGACCACAGTTCCATCGCCTTGTAGAGGCTCTCGATCACGCTCGAACGCTGCAAAACGCTGGCCATCATCACATAGAGCGGAATGGCGAGCAGCGATTCCGACTGCATCGTGTCAAAGAGATTGAGAACGGTGACGGAAAGGGCCGCCGGTCCCCAAAGGGTGATCGTGAAGATGAGGGCAAGCGAGCCCAGCGTGAAGGCGAGCGGAAGACCGGTCAGAAGCAGTCCGACCAGACTTGCGAACATGATCACCAGAACGAGTTCGGAGCTCATGGGCGCGCCTCCGTGCGTGCATCATTGCGCAGGGCGAAAACCGCCTCGACCAGCGCCTGTGCGCACAGCATGACAAAGGCGAAAGGCACCACGAATTTCAGCCACCAGATGGGTGGGTTCCAGGCAGAAAAGCTCGTCTCTCCGAGCGACCATGCATTGACGGCCAGAGGCCAGCTTACGGCGGCGAAGACGGCCGCGAACACCGCGATCACGAGACAGGCGAACACCTTGAGCACGCGCTGTACGGGAGCAGGGGCCGTCTCGCTCACGATGTCGACCGCCACATGTCCGCGCAGATGCAGCAGCTCGGGGCCGGCCA
>JBKEAB010000005.1:0-3917 GCA_047971845.1 Paracoccus sp. (in: a-proteobacteria)
GATCGCCCCCCTTTTTCACCGCCCGGCTGGAGGCCGCGCGGTGGGCTTTCAGATAAGTCGCGTCGATCATAATCGTCTTGTGTTCGGCGCCCTCGGCAGCCAGGCCCATCAGGATGCGGGCGAAGACACCGTTCTCGCTCCAACGTTTCCAGCGGTTGTAGAGCGTCTTTGCCGGGCCGTATTCTTGCGGCGCATCGCACCATCGCAACCCTGTGCGAGTGATACAAATTATTCCACTCAGAACACGCCGGGCATCAACGCGAGGTGAACCGTGCGACTTCGGGCAGAAGGGCTTCTGGGGCGCCGTCGGGGCGTCGGTCAGCCAGTAAAGATTGCTCATCGATCAGATCTCCTTGCAGAGCCTGAATCACGACAAAGGCGCAAAATCAATGGGTCTGGAGCTTAGCTTTGGAGGTCGAGCCTGACGGACGTGGCTTTTCCATACTATGTCTCTTGTCCGGTCACCGCCACTGTGTGGCGGTGATATCGGATCAGATAACAAACATGCAGAATCAGCGGCCGAGCTTGGCGTGAACTTCGTCCAGATCGACCTCTGCAATCGGGAATTTATTGTCCGGATCATCGAAGTCGTATTTGAACAGCTGGAAATCCTTTTTGTAGATTTCCCAGATCAAATGGCGCGACAGGTCGTCGAAATATTCACTGACCTTATGAGCGCGTTTGGGACCGTGGCCTTCGGATTCGTTGAAGCGCGGCACATTTTCCAGATCCATGTTCAATGGCGTGTCGGCTGCCTTGAGGACCTGTTTCATGCCTTCGTTGAACTTCTCGGTAAAGAAGATCTGATCGTAGCGACCGCCGTTGACGATATAGGTCGAGATATGGCCGGACATGGCTGACCAATGGATGTCGGGTTCCATCGGACGGCGCCAGCGAATGGTGTCGCGCGCGAACAATAGGAATCTGCGGAAGGACTTGATCTGGTCAAAATCAAAATTGTCCTCCGGGCTGCCAACCTCGATCCCGTATTTCTGGATCAGCTGCGGGACAAGATTGCCACGATAACGTTTACCGTTACGCTGAATCCCGGCAATCTTGTCGAAGAAAGACGACAGGATACGCGAATAGGGATTGCGGACGCAGGTGAAGGCTATGCCCTTATGCGTATGTATCGCTTCTTCGATTGCTTTCTGGCTGTCATCCTGTGCCCATTTGTGCAGGCCTTGTGTGCTGTCGTGGATGTCACCGTCGAAGTAACGACCGTGATCCGAATAGAACATGATCTGCCCGATAGTAGAACAGGCACATTTCGGGACCACCCGATAAACCATGCTCTCGCTTTCGGTCATCCAGATTCCAGGGAAACCCATGTAAAACCTCTTATGCAGGTGGCGGGTTGCGATACCTGCCAAAATCGTAGAATAAAAAGCAGATCGGGAGGGAATTTACAACGCCCAATCCAAACTGTGAAATATCGTTCTGTACCGGAGAGTTATGGCCAAGATCGCATTTATCCTGCTGGCCCATAAAGATATTAATGGACTTGTCGCGCAGGCAGAACGGCTTACTGCAACCGGGGATTATGTCTCGATTCATTTCGATGCGAATGCCCCTAAAACCGATTTTGTCCTCTTGCAAAGGGCATTATCGTCAAACCCGAATGTCACATTTTCCGCACGCCGCCATAAATGCGGCTGGGGTGCATGGTCCCTTGTCGCGGCAACATTGGATGCTGTGCGTGCTGCTGTGTCAAGTTTTCCTGCGGCAACACATTTCTATATGCTGTCCGGTGACTGCATGCCGATCAAATCGGCCGAATATGCGCGGGCATTCCTGGATGCCGAACATGTCGATTATATTGAAAGCTTTGATTTCTTTAAATCATACTGGATCAAGACGGGGATAAAGGAAGAGCGGCTGATTTATCGGCACTGGTTCAATGAACGGTCCCAGCCGCGCCGCTTTTATGCATCGTTCGAATTTCAGAAGCGCTTTGGTCTGACCCGTAAGATCCCTGAAGATATTGAGATCATGATCGGCAGCCAGTGGTGGTGCCTGCGTCGTGAAACGATCGAGAAAGTCTTGCATTTCTGCGATTCCCGGCCTGAGGTCCTGCGGTTTTTTTCAACAACCTGGATTCCGGATGAGACCTTCTTTCAGACCGTTGTCCGCCATGTCGTGCCAAGAAAGGAAATCTGTACACGCACGCTGACTTACCTGATCTTTACCGATTATGGCATGCCGGCGGTCTTCTGCAATGACCATTATGACATGTTGTTGGGACAGGATTACCTGTTTGCCCGCAAGATCAGTCCGGAGGCGACAGAGCTCAAGGAACGGTTGGGTGCAATCTGGCAGGCAGAGAACCGGCTCTTCCCGATTTCCGGAGAAGGGAAATCCCTGTTCAGGTTTCTGACCGGACGTGGCAGGGTTGGCCGGCGCTTTGCGCCGCGTTTCTGGGAAACCGAGGCAAGCCTTGGCCGGCAAAGCCAGCTTCTGATTCTGGTTTCCAAGAAGTGGCATGTTGCCAAGCGCCTGACTGAGGCAGTCCGGACCCATACGGATATTCCGGCTGTCGATTACCTGTTCAACGAACGTGATGCGAACCTGCCCGATCTGGGTGGGGTTGAAAAGACCGTGGACAAGCGGGCACGCCATCGCCGGGCGCTGATCCGGCTTTTGATGGATGAGTTTCAGGATATGCGGCTGGCGATCTGTCTTGATCCATCGGCACTGGATCTTATCCAGGACTTCATTGGCGACAAATCAGAAACCCGACTTCTGTTCGTGGATTCGCAGTTTGACGAAGATTATGTTCGTGGACATGTCACCAGGGTTGGTCTGGCCAATGATTCGACCCCTGCTGAGGTTGTTGAACGACTTTTGCCTGTCGTGCGTGGTGATCTGGACCATGAAGCAGAACGGCTGCGTGAACTGGCTTCCGAAAGCTTCTTCGAAATCAGTGAAGCGGCCGGAATCATGCAGAATGCAAAGGTTCTGGCGAACTTTCTCAATATAAGTGAGGATGCTGCCATTACCATTGCCGAGACCCCGTATCTTTTTGCGGATTAAGGAGGCTTCGATGGGCTACGCCTATGATAACGACAATATCTTCGCCCGTATCCTTCGCGGTGAAATCCCAAATGATACAGTCGCTGAATCCGAATATACGCTGGCATTTCGCGATATTCAGCCCAAGGCCCCCAGCCACATTCTGGTTATCCCGAAAGGCAGATACGTCACCTTTGACGATTTTGCCGAAAACGCTCCCGCCGAAGAGATTGTTGATTTTATGCGCATGGTGGCGCAGATCACCAAGGCAGAGGGTCTGTCAACGGGCAGTGGCGGCGGCGGGTTTCGTGCGATTACCAATGCCGGAAATGATGGTGTGCAGGAAGTGCCGCATTTCCACCTGCATATCATCGGGGGGCAGGTAATCGGACCTATGGTCATGCTACCGTCCTGATCCCGTGACCGTGACGGATTCTGCTTTACCTGCTGTGATATGTCCGGGCATGTTCCTCAAAAACGCCGGAAATCCTCCAACAGGGGTATTACGTAAAGCTGTGTCTTGCCCCGGTTTCAGTCCAGGGCAGCTTTTCATCGGTCCAGCATTCGATGAAAGGTGGGGTGCCTGCGGGTCTGTCATCCAGCATTATACTGCAAATATTGATTATCGGACCCATAATTTCGGTATGTGTGAACTAGGGTCAGGACTTGTTCTTGATCATAGCCAGAAGATGACGGTTGCAGCGAGGAGGATGGCGGAAAAGAAGGTCTCGGGACATCGGTCGTATCGGGTTGCAACGCGGCGCCAGTCCTTGAGGCGCCCGAACATGATCTCGATGCGATTGCGGCGTTTGTAGCGCCGTTTGTCGTATTTGACCGCCTTCTTGCGGGACTTTCGGCCGGGGATGCATACTCTTATCCCCTTGCCTTTCAATGCTTCTCGGAAC
>JBKEAB010000006.1:0-6937 GCA_047971845.1 Paracoccus sp. (in: a-proteobacteria)
GGATTGCTCGGGCTGATTTTGTAGCCTGTGGTATCTGTACACTGATTTCTTCTTTTTTTGTTTCGTCAGTTGCGACGCGTTCGGTCGTATTTCGGACGCAGGACTCTTTGCTGCCCGCACCGGCTGCCGATGCAGGCGCAGGTACGGGTGCATGATCCCGGTCGCTGTCGTCCTCCGTCGTGGGGTTCTTGTTCACGTCCATCGACACGTAATAGCGGTAGAGCTTGCCGCGTTTCTTGGTCGCGGTGGGTGTCATGGCTGCGCCGGTGTCGGTGAAGATCAGGCCCTTCAGCGGCGCAGGCGTCTGCATGCGGTTGTTGCTGGACCGCGCGTGGCGGTTGCCCTGCAGGATGGCGTCGACCTGATCCCAGACCTTGTCGGTGACGATGTCTGCGCATCAACCGCCGCAAACGGTTCGTCCATCATCATGATTTCCGGTGTATTGGCGAGTGTGCGAGCGACTGCCACGCGTTGCCGCATTCCGCCTGACAGTTCATGCGGATACTTTTCTGCGGCGTCAGCAAGGCGTGCCATGGCAAGATATTTCATGGCGTTCTCGTCACGCTCCGCCTTGGCGACACCGCGAAATTTCAATCCGATGCCGACGTTGTCGAGCACGGTCTTCCAGGGGAGTAGCGCATATTCCTGAAATACCACGCCCCGGTCGGCTCCCGGACCTTTGATCGGCTGACCATTCATGGTCACCTGACCATCACGGGGCTTCATGAACCCCGCGATGGCTGAAAGCAGAGTGGACTTGCCGCAACCCGAAGGTCCGACCACACAGAGGAATTCTCCCTCACGCACATCAAGGTTCAGATGCTCGACAGCCACATTGGACTGTCGGCGTTCTTCGTTGACGTGCACCAAGGTCACATCCGAAATTCTGATTTTCGGTTCCGCGGTTGCGTTGGTCTGCATAGTGGGCTTCTCACTCTACCTGAAGGTCAACCGGAATCGGCGGCAGGTCTGAAAATGCTTCCGGGTTATTTTCCTCTGCATATTTCAGGAATTGCGTATCGATTGCGTCAGACGGATCGAAAGTCTTGTCCACACGACCGAGACTGACAAGGAAGGGCAGCGTTTTTGCCTGGTACATTTCGGCTGTGTACTTCGAAATGCGCGGATCGAGCGGGGCGCCTTTAAGAGCCAGTTTCATGGTGTCGAGATCAACACCCTGAATCCACCGCATATTGATTTCGGCAGCTTCATCATTGTTGTTGCGCACCCATTGCTGGGCCTCTGCAAAGGCAACCATGAACCGGTCAAGCGTTTCCTTTTTGCTCCCGATTACAGCCTTTGTTGTGAGGATTGTGCCGGGATCATAGCATTGCGGGCAACCGCCCTGCTGAACGCGGACAGCACCTTCAACCTTGGTAACGGCGGTCGATGCCCATGGTTCCCAGATCGCGATGGCATCCACATCACCCTGATTAAGAGCAGTGACCAGTTCTGCGGGGCCGACATTGACCAGTTCAACATCAGCTTCTCCGAGACCTGCGGCATCCAGAACGCCAAACAGATAGCCCTCTGCGCCTGTCCCGCGCGGCAGACCAATGCGCTTGCCTTTCAGGGCAGACACATTACCTTCCGTTGCACCGGATGCTGCTGAGGCAACTACGGACTGGTTGTCAGAGTAAGAATCGCGGTTCGGGTCTCCATGCAGGTGACCGATGAGAACCAGCGGGAAGCCCTTGGCGATGCCGGACAAATAGGGGACGGAGCCCATCACATTGACTTCCTGTGCACCGTTCAACAGGCCATTCACCATGTCCACGCCGGACTGATACATCTCAACTTTGGCATCAAGGCCGTGCTTGGCAAAAATGCCTTTTTCAACACCTGCAAAAACAGGCGCATGATCAGTTGCACCGGCGGCACCGATACGGATCGGCAAAACGTCCTGTGCAAAGGCAGCACCTGCCGATACGGCAAGAGCCAGAGCTGCGGTTAACAATCTTTTCATATTCATATTTCCTCCCAATTTGTCCGCACACCACGTGCGGCAAGCTTCATTCAAGGCGGTTCATGTTCGCTGTGAATTTCCAGATATAGGTATTTTCGGGCTGCACATTCTGTGCCCAGCCAGCGAGAATGTCTTTCTCGATACGCCTTTCGCGCATTCGTGTTGCGACCTCATCAGGGTCCCAGTCCTCAGTGATGCGCCACATCATCTCATCCATGATTGTGTGACATTCGGGATCTTCCGCGCGGTTATTTAATTCATCCGGATCCGCATCAAGATCAAAAAGCTGCGCGGGTTCGGCGTCATAAATGACAAGTTTCCAGTTGTCGCGGCGATACATGCGCTGCTGTACAGCTCTTCCCCCGGTCCAGTGAGGAACAGCGTCAGTGCAATATTCGCTGAATGTTTCGTTGATCCAGGGCACATCGCTGTTGCAAGCCATCTGCCAGAAGCTGCGGCCATCGGCATGCGGCAGAGGATCGCTACCCATCACCTCAAGCATGGTCTGGCTCAGATCAACCAGATTGACCACCTGCTCGCGGCATTCTCCCGCAGGCAGCACCCCCGGCAGCCGCATAATAAGCGGCACTTTGGCCGATTCATCATAGAATGTATGCTTCCACCAAAGGCCACGCTCTCCAAGGTGGTCGCCATGGTCAGAAGCATAGATAATCAATGTGTCATCAGCGGCGCCGATTTCATTGAGCGCGGCAAGAACCTGACCGATCATTTCGTCGGTGCGCTGCACCAACCCCCAATAGGCGGCACGCGCCTTGTCGCGGTTTTTCGGATCGGCTTCGTCAATGCCGCGATTTTCACGCCACCAGCGATGCCATTCGTGGTCGGCGGCATCGCTCCCTAAACGGGGCGGGGGCACCCGGCCCTCGTAGGCAGCATAAGCCTTACCATCCACCACGTAAGGTGGGTGCGGCATCATCAGGCCGACCGTCAGACAGAACGGTTTTTCCTGGGCAATATGTTCCACGCCCTCTTTACGAAGCCAGGCGGCGGCGGCATTTGCCACATCAGCATCTTTGAGCTGATAAATACTCATTCCGGGGCCGGATTTTACAACCGAATCCGGATTGGGGTCATTGGTTTTTTCCAGCACACCCATAGGCCAACGGGCAAGCCCGGCATGGTTTGGCGAATGATCGCCGATCTCGCGGCTGCGATATCCGTGCAATTGGTCCGGTCCCATCGCGTGCATGCGGCCGATCAGGACGGGGTCATACCCGGCGGCTCCTGCACCATGCAGCCAAGTCGGCAGATCCGAGCGCAATATATCGTCGTTCGTCCAACATTCCTGCTTATGCGGCCAGCGCGCCGTCAGCATCGACATGCGGCTTGGAACGCAAATAGGTGACGGGCAGTAGGCATTGTTAAAGCGCACGCCTTCGGCCGCGAGCGTATCAATATTGGGCGTTCTGACGACCTTATCCCCGTAGCATCCTGCCACAGCCTGGGCGTGCTGATCTGAGAAAATGAAAAGAATATTCGGGCGCTTCATGTGTCTAGCTCCTCATTTCCAAGAGCACGTCGCCATGAGGTCGACAAATGCGCCTTCAACTCACGAACACCGGCTTCCTCATCGCCTGCCATCAGCGCCTTGATGATCATGAGATGCTCTCCCATCGCCTTTTCAAGACGGCGGGCATCAAAAGATCTGTTCATACGGATCAGGCGAACCTTGTCCTGGATGATCTGATGCGTTTCCTGAATGAGTGAATTGCGAAAGCTCTCGACCAGGAACTGATGCAAATCCAGATCCACCTCAAGGCCTTCAGCCATTAATTCATGATCGGCATCGGAACCCCGACCTGCGCGGATACGCATCTGCTCGGTACGATCGGCCAGTTCAGTCAAAGTTGCTGTGTTTTGCGCATTCGCCACACGTCGGGCGCCGTCTAACTCGATAAGGATACGGAACTGGAATGCTTCATTGATAAGCCGCACATTGACATCTGCAATCTGCACACCGCGCTGAGGCAAAAGGTTGATAAGCCCCTCAGCTTCCAAGCGCTTCAAAGCCTCGCGGACAGCCCCCATCGGACTTTCCAAAACCTCACAAAGCTCTCTCTGCGAGATGAAAAGTCCGGGCGTCAACGTCCGGTCAAACAAACGCTTTTTAAAATTGTCATAGGCTACCTGCCGAAGCGGTGGCGACATGACGATACCTCCCAGTAAGTACTCAATTATATGTTAATTGTGTTTCAGTCAATTTTTTTGTGCGACCCATCCTCAATGAGCTGACATTGCGCGTTCGAGCAGGCGTCCAAGATGCAGGCTTTTATGGGTGTTTCATCTTGACGTTGAGGCGTCGAGTTGATTGTTATGTAAAACCAACTGACCACGCTTTAGCGGAAGTGGCGGAGTTAACTTCAATAAGTTCCTCACGCGCCGTGAGCGCGAGCCACATTGAAACCGTTAATGGCCATTGATAGTGCCTGATAAGATGCCAAAATCCGGAAACATAAACTGCTGCGGCGCCAGTGAATCTCAGAATACGGCATACGAAGAATACATTGCAGCAGCGGAACAGATTACGAGGTCTAAGGCTGAGGTTTCAGGAATAAATCATACGGATTTTGCCGACATTCCGGGTGGCTTCTTCGAAATGGGCGCGCGGAAATCAACCTTCCCTGACGATTTCGACAGCCCGCGCCGGAAAGTGTATGTGTCGCCCTTCCGGATGGCAACGCATGCCGTTACCAATGCCGAATACCGTTTATTTGTGGAACAAACCGGCTACCGCACGGTCTCTGAGCGGGAGGGGTGGAGTTTTGTATTCCATCTGCTTTTGGACAAACCCCAAAATTGGCCGGCGTTCCCTCCGGGACTGCCCTGGTGGCGGCAGGTTGATGGCGCAACGTGGTGCGCACCTGAAGGGCCGGGTTCCGATATTGATGCAAGGCCCGATCATCCGGTGGTTCACGTCACATGGTATGATGCACTTGCCTATTGCAGATGGGCTGGTGTCCGGCTTCCAACCGAAGCTCAATGGGAACGTGCAGCGCGCGGCGGTCTTGTTAACAAAAAATTCCCCTGGGGAAATCGGCTTCATCCGGGCGGCGGCTTCGCAATGAATACCTGGCAAGGTCAATTTCCATACGAGAATACCGCAGAAGACGGATATATCGGAACGGCTCCCGTTAAAAGCTATGCGCCCAATGGCTATGGCCTCTACAATATGACAGGAAATGTCTGGGAGTGGGTTCAGGACTGGTTTGGCCCACGCACAGCCATAACTCTGGCGGAGCGGGACCCGACCGGCCCCGGCAGCGGGCGGGCAAAGGTGCAGCGCGGCGGGTCATTCTTATGCCACGAAAGCTATTGCGACCGGTACCACGTTCATTCGCGGACGAAGAACGATCCGGACAGTTCCACGTCAAACTGCGGGTTCCGTGTGGTTGCTTCGCCCGATGATCAGATGTAGATTTTGTATCCATCTGGCTGACTGCGGGAAACCGAGGCGGCGGCAACATTGCCGGATGCCCCTGGCTGATTTTCAACAATCACCGGCTGACCGAGCTCAGCAGAAAGCTCCTCGCTCATCGAGCGTGCCAGCACATCCGGCCCTGACCCGGGAACGGAACCGACGACCAGCGTGACGAGACGTTCAGGATACTCGGCCATAGCCGGCATAGCCATACCCGCAAACAAGGTTGCAGCAGCAACAAATGTACCAAATTTCTTCATCATGGTTTTCCTCCTCACTGTGGCGTTGTTGGGCAACTCCGGCGTGAGGTATGACTTCCCCTTTCCCCGATGAGTTCAGGCGACGCGTTCGATTTCGGCCATGCCGAGTTCGTTGAAGCGGTTCATGAGGGCGATACGGATGTGGATTTCGGCGGTCTGGCGGTCGGGGTCTCGCGCGGCGATGCGCTCGCCGAAGGATTTCAGGCATCGCATCCTTGCCTCGATCCGACTTCGGGCGTGATAGCCGGTCCATCGCTTCCAGATCGCCCGCCCGAAGCGCCGGGTGGCGCGCAGGATCTCGTTGCGCGCCGTCGCGGCTGGGCAGTCTTCCTTCCAGAGGCGCCTGTTCTTGCGGATCGGAATGACGGCGGTGCCGCCACTTGCGCCCTCGCAGCTAATTTTGACCCACCCTACGACACATGCGCAGCGCGGTCATCTAGGTTCCAGCGTGATCATCGCGCTTTGCCAGACCAAGCTAGAATTCACGTTTCCATGACCGTTCACCGGGCTTTGGGGGCCGATTTAAGGGCCGTTCGATCTTAGGCAACTCTTAGGCAGAGAAATTCACCGTAAAATTCCCCCCTTTAATTTCAATGACTTGCTAGATGAAATGGTAGCGGAGGAGGGACTTGAACCCCCGACACGCGGATTATGATTCCGCTGCTCTAACCAACTGAGCTACTCCGCCACAGGCTCGGGGGATTTACGGTGCCTCGCGCAGGCCGTCAAGTGCCCTTTGCGAACAAATTTGCCGGCGGTGGAATTCGCGGCCATCTTCGTTGGTAACGGCTGGCACCACGATCAAGCCTTGCAACAATCAACGATGGAGAAATACCAGCTTGGCGCGAATCTACAGGCTCAGCCAAAGGGATAGGCATCGGGAATATTCAGCGTGCGGCTTGTCGCCCTATGACGATGCGATACGCAGGCTCACTGGTTGCCTGACTGTCGTTTCGCCCCGCACAAACCTTGCTTCTGGTTCATCCTGAGGGTGAGTCGCACGCCATAAATGTCACGCCATCCAGAGGGAGCGCCGTTTGGATTTACCCAAGGCTGCACCAACCTCCAACTACAATCATTTAAATACAATATGTTACCGTAAATGACCTAATAAGGCATACCTGTCCCAAAGGGTAGCTGTTCATGCAGGGGCGGATCGTCTTTAGTGTTACATATCGATACTGTGTTACAATTTTTGGTGGTGAGTGATGTTGGTAGAAATGGAGCCTTGGCGCGCGGCCAAAGCGTGTCCGTCGATGGGACAGGCGGTTA
>JBKEAB010000007.1:0-42821 GCA_047971845.1 Paracoccus sp. (in: a-proteobacteria)
CAGGATCGTCAAGGACTGGCAGCTCGGCGCATCCGGTTTGACTGCGGTCTGGGCGTCGGAAAATACCCGTGAGGCGATCTTTGATGCCATGTCCCGCAAGGAGGTTTATGGCACCACTGGTCCGCGCATCACGGCCCGTATCTTCGGTGGCTGGGATTTTACCGCGAAAGATGCGCATGCCCCGGATCTGGGGCGCGTAGGCTACACCAAGGGCGTTCCCATGGGCGGCGATCTGCCCGCCGCACCCGATGGCGCACAGGCCCCCAGTTTTATCGTGGCGGCCCTGAAAGACCCGGTCTCGGGTAATCTGGACCGTATCCAGATTGTCAAAGGCTGGCTGGACGGAGCGGGCAATCCGCAGGAAAAGGTCTTTGATGTGGCTTGGTCGGGCGACCGCGAACCTGGCAGCGATGGCAAGCTGCCATCAGTTGGCAGCACGGTTGATCTGGATACACCCAGCTGGACCAACAGCATCGGCGCGGCCGAGCTGGCCACGGTCTGGACTGATCCGGAATTCGACTCCGGCCAGCGGGCCTTCTATTACGCCCGGATCATCGAGATACCGACCCCCCGCTGGACCGCCTATGATGCGGCATTCTTTAAGGACGCGCAGTTCCCACCTGACACCACGATGACGGTGACAGAACGGGCATGGACATCGCCCATCTGGTATGAGCCGGGCGAAGGCTGAGTTATCGAACGCAGGAAGGTATGAGAATGAAATCCGTTTTTCCTCTTGTTGTCGCCGCCGTACTGGCCGGTACCGCATCTGCCGCCCTGGCCCATACCGGCGAAGGGGCCGCGAATGGCTTTGTCGCGGGCTTTACTCATCCGCTGTTTGGCTGGGATCACGTCGCCGCAATGGTTGCAGTGGGCCTGTGGGGTGCGTTTCTTGGCCGGCCCGCCATCTGGCTTTTGCCGGTGACCTTTCCGCTGGTCATGGCGATTGGTGGAGCTGCGGGGGCGGCTGGCCTGCCTTTGCCGGGTGTTGAGACGGGGATCGCGGCCTCGGCGCTGGTGATCGGTCTGGCGGTGCTGTTTGCTGCCCGACCACCTCTGATCATTGCCGCGCTGATCGTCGCGTTCTTTGCCGTGTTCCATGGCTATGCCCATGGCACCGAAATGCCCGGTGCGGCCAATCCGCTTTCCTATGCAGCCGGATTTGTGATCGCGACCGGCCTCTTGCATCTGTGCGGGATCGTCTTTGGTCTGCTGACGCGCAGCCGGGCCGGTGCGACTGCCGTACGGGCGATGGGCGGTATCATAGCTGCCGCCGGGTTAGGCTTTCTGTCCGGTGCACTGTGAAAATATCGCCGCCACCGGTTCTGGGGGGCATTATCGGGCTTTGGCCGGGCATGGCCACGGCCCATGATGCCTTTGGCGATCTGGGGCCGTTCTATCAGGGGCTGCTGCATCCGCTTGCCGATCCGGCACAGGGTATTCTGCTCGCTGCGATGGCGATCCTGCTGGCACGACAGCCGGTTATCGCCGCACGGATTGGCGTTGTGCTGGCGGGGCCGGTTGCCCTTGTGGCGGTGCTGATCATGAACGCGACCGGCATTGCCAGCCCCGGATTGCGGCTTACCGGATTGGCCATCGCCCTGATAGGTGTGCTGGCAGTGGTTGGATTGTGGATGCCGCTTGTGCTGACGCAGACATGTGTGATCGTGGCGGCGGTACTTGCCGGGGCGATGACCGATCCGACAGAGGGGATGCGCGGGACATTGCTGCTGGCCGCGGGCACCGGTGCGGGCGCAGCACTGACAATGCTGTTTCTCTGGGCGGTGACAGATCAGGTTCACGCGCTCTGGGGCCGTATTCCAAGTGCTGTTGCCGGATCATGGTTTTCTGCTATCGGAATCATGACCGCCGCCCTCCCAGAAATTACGGGCTGAGCCTTGTCACCCTTTGCACGGAAACCGAGAGAAATTGCGCCGTATACTGATATCCCCGTTACTGCATTTCTTTGCCCTTGGCGAGCTGATCTTCGCTATCTTTGCGGTGTTGGATGATACGCCACCTGCGCCGCCAGATACCATTACGCTCAGTGTGGCCGGGGCGCGCCAGTTGGCTGATCAGTTTTCTGAAAAATGGAGCCGCCCGCCATCTGAGAACGAGTTGACCAGCATGATGCAGGCTTGGGCAAAGGATGAGGCGATGGTGCGCGAAGCGCTGGCTCTGGGTCTTGACCGTGGCGACGAGATGATCCGTCAGCGGTTGAACGTCAAGATGCGGTTTCTGGCCGAATCCCGTGCCGCCACGCTGGTACCGACGGATGCTGATTTGCAAGCATATCTGGTCAAGCACCGCAACAAATTCGAGATTCCGGCAATGATTGCCTTTGTCCAGATCGTGTTGCCCGATGACGAGGCTGAACAGTCAGTGATCCGACAGGCAGTCAAGACGGGCACCGATCCGGCCACACTTGGCGTACCCAGCCTGCTGCCTGCAAGCGTTCCCCTCACGCGCCTGGCGGCGATAGATCGCATCTTTGGTGGTGACTTTGGCGCGGCGCTTGGCGCACAGGCCGATGGTATCTGGTCCGGTCCGATCGACAGTGCCTTTGGTTCTCATCTGGTGCGCGTCACCAACAGGACTAAGGCCGTTTTGCCGCCATTGAACGATATCCGTGACCGTGTTGAAACCGGATGGCGCGCCGATCAGGCGCACAATCTGCGTGAGGCATTCATGCGCGACACCATTGCGCGCTTTGATGTATCATTGCCCGCTGTGGCAGAGGTTCTGTCGCCATGATGTGGCGGTTCTTGCTGGTGGTTGCATTATTGATCCTGGCTTTGCCGCAGATTGTGACGGCGCATGCTCTGGATCCGGCCTATTTGGAACTGACAACCGCCGGACCACAAGGCTGGCATGTAACATGGCGTATTCCTGATGTGGCCGGGCACCCGATGGGGCTGACCGCAAACCTGCCGGATGGTTGCACCCCGCAAGCCGGTCCGCTGCCAGTGTTCGACGGGCGGGCCTGGGTCACCAACTGGATCACCGATTGTCCGGCCGGGCTGGCAGGTGGACATATCGGGATTGAAGGACTGGAAGTGACCCGCACTGATGCGCTGGTGCGCTATGAATCCACGCCGGGGCAGGTACAGCTTCGCCGCCTGACGGCTGCTGCGGCCGGGTTTGACGTTCCCGCCGACGCTGGTATGGCCCAGATCCTGCGCAGTTATATCGGGTTGGGCATCACGCATATTCTGGAAGGCGTCGATCATCTGCTGTTCGTCTTTGTGATACTTTTGGTGGTTCCTTCCCGGCGGCGGCTGTTCTGGGCGATCACGGCCTTTACGCTGGCGCACAGCATCACCCTGGCGGCGGCCTCTCTGGGGGTGTTGAACCTGCCTCCGCCGCCTGTTGAGGCTGTAATTGCCCTGTCGATTGTCTTTCTGGCCTATGAGCTGACATTGCCTCCTGTCTGTCGTGACCGACTGACACAGCGTGCGCCATGGCTGGTGTCATTTGCCTTTGGGCTGATCCACGGGCTGGGCTTTGCCGGGGCGTTGCGTGAAATCGGGCTGCCGGCGGGCGATATTCCACTGGCACTGTTCTCGTTCAATATTGGTGTCGAGATTGGTCAGCTTCTGTTCATCGCAACGGTGCTGCTGATTGGTGTTACGGTGCGACGGCTTTATGAAATGACCCCGGCCACCTCGCGACGGATGACACTTCTTGCCAGCTATGGCATCGGGTCGCTGGCGGCGTTTTGGGTGATTGAGCGGGTCATGGCATTCTGAGGCCTGCCCTTGCAGAAGGGGCATATGGGACTGAGAACGATACGAAGGGGCTGCATCCTTGCTACATGGCTTGCTGTTCACGATGGTATTGTCTGGTAATCACGCAGTTTCGGGGGTGTCCGGAGCGAAATCTACGATGCTGCCCGTTACGCTGCCCGTTACGCTGCCCGTTTCCCTGTCTGCCATCTTCGACCGGCTGTTATGGAAGCAGTGCCACATCAAGCTTTGCAGCGCGTTCCTGAGACGGGAATGACATGATATCCGACAGCCCGCGAAGATTTTTATGCCCATGCTGAAGTTGGTTCTCGACGGTGCCGGCGTGAAACAGAAACGAAATCTGATGCGTGGCTGAGCGAGTATACGAATCAGATCCGATACGGCGCATTACAGCCGTTCGTTCTTCTGTTGCGGACGCTTCAGTTCCCTCAACTGATGCCATGCCCATTCCACCATACTTGTCCGTCAGCGGTCACAGGTCTGTTTGACAACCCCGATTTTCCTGATTGCGTCCAGACGGGACATACCTTGCCACATCAGAGCCTCAATCTGCCACAATTCCTTCCGGTCTTGGTTGCGTTTTTGTCTTTGATCCCCCGTCTCCTAATTGTAACGGAGGACCGTTCCTCAGGGTAGGATCAGTGCTACCGGAGCATTATGGATTACGCGGGAGTCGTGGTGCGTCGTCGGGGACAGTGATCCAGTTCAGTTTCTGTTCACACCAGATATGAAGTGCTGGTGGGAAGTTTTCGGGATTATCAAGCGTACCGCCCTTGATCATCTCGACCCCTTCATAGGCTGGCCCTTCCGAACGGAAATGGGTCCCGCAGGAGGAGCAGAAATACCGGTTGAAAGGCTGACCGCTTGCCCCGGTATTATCGACATAGGTTGTAATGGTATCGCCCGTGACCGTCACGGATCCTGCCGGCATGCCAAGGTTGAAGCTATGTGTGGAACCCGAACTCTTCCGGCAGTTTTCACAATAGCAATTGAGGATCATCAGCGGGTCGGTGTCGCTTGTATAACGGATACTGCCGCACAGGCAGCCACCTTCAATCTTTGCCATCTTTCAGCCCTTTCATCTTGTCTGGGGTTGGTAATTCGTAACTGGAGTGTGTCTTCATCCCTGTGCGACGGTCAAAGCGCACAGGGTGGTATCCGTCACTCTGTTTCGGGCAGGGCGAAGGCAATAATGTAATCCGCCCAGTCGTTGGGATTATATCGCGCCCCGCCGGCGGTCAGGGTGATATACTGGCGCCCGTCCTTTCCCACATAGGTCATGGGGGTGGATTGGGAACCCGAGGGCAGGCGGCCTTTCCACAATACGTCACCGGTTTCGGTGTCATAGGCACGCAGATAGTAATCCTGTGTTCCTGAATGGAAGGTCAGACCTGATCTGGTTGTTATTGCGCCACCCAAAGCCGGCATGCCGACATAGAGGGCCAGTGGATTTTGCAGGCCGAGTGAAGGAAGTGTTGCATCCTTGCCTGTGCCGGCAGGTTGTTGCCACACCAGTTCACCACTGACGACATCCACCCCGGATACGGTTCCCCATGGCGGCTCAAGGCAGGGGATACCGATGGGCGACATGAAGTTGACGAGGTGATGCGCGTAGGGTAGGCCGAACTGGGATGACAGGGCACCATGGGTATCCCCCTGGAAGTCCGGGTTCTCTTCGCGGAATGTCTCACGCGGGATGAGCTGTGCGATAACAGGCATCCGCATGTCAGCAACGACCATCAGGTTGCGTTCCTGATCGAATGTTACGCTGCCCCAGTTCATCCCGCCGTTATTACCCGGATAAACGATTGTCTTTTGGGTCGATTGCGGGGTGAAGTTGCCTTCATAGTTATAGCTTTTGAACATGATGCGGCAAAGCATCTGGTCAATGGGTGTTGCACCCCACATCCGCTTCTCGCTCAGTAGCTCACTGCCGATTTCGGCCATGCCGGTCGAATGCGGCTGGGTTTGTGCGTAATATTCCCCCTTGATTGAGCCATCACCCTGAGGAGCGGGCTGTTCTTCCACCGGTTTGATCGGCTTGCCGGTCCGGCGGTCAAGTACGAATATCTGACCACGCTTTGTTGTCTGGATCACAGCCGGGACTGTTCCGCCATTGCCATCGGGCAGGTCGGCCAGTGCAGGCTGTGCGGGCAGGTCATAATCCCAGATGTCGTGGTTCATGGTACGGAAGTGCCAGACCTCACGCCCGTCTTCCAGATTCAGGGCAACAAGTGCAGCATTGTATTCATCATCGAAGTTGCGCCTTTGTCCGCCGTAAAAGTCGGGCGTTGCATTGCCCAGCGGCAGGTAGACCATGCCGAGATCTTCATCGATTGAGATCCCGCTCCAGACGTTTGGGGTGCCTTGGGTGTAGTTTTCGCCTTCGGGTGGGAGGTTCGTGATTGCCGGATTGCCCAGATCCCAGGCCCAGACCTGTGTACCGGTGCGGGCATCAAAGGCCCGGACAGCACCTGAAGGCTCTCCCAGGCTGACATTATCGGCGACCCATGCCCCCAGAATGATCTTGTCTCCGCCGATGAACGGTCCGGTGGTCTGAGCCAGAAAGCCCGGGATGGCGGGGACGACTTCACTGTCCTGAACCTGATCGACTGGCATTAGCTGGCCCATGCCGGCTGCCAGATCGACTACGCCGCGCGTGCCAAAGGTTTCACATGGTGTTCCGTCCAATGCCTTCAGGGAAATCAGCCGCGTATCTGTCGTTGTCATGACAACGCGCGGGCCGCATTCATCCTGAGGGCCGGGATCGAAATAGGCCAGCGTGCGACAACGCTTCCAGAACGGTGATGCGCCTTCCGGATCGAACTGCCATTTGATTTCACCGGTGGTGCCGTCAAGTGCCGTGACCTGTGACCCGGAAGCACATTGATACAGCGTGCCGTCAATCGAAAGCGGTGTATTCTGGTCCTGAAGATGTTGCGACTGATCGGCAATGTAGCCTGTCTGTGCAACCCAGGCGACCTCAAGCTGAGAGACGTTTTCCGGGGTGATCTGATTTGCTGTGGAATAGCGCAGGCCCTCATTGGTCCTGCCCCAGGCTGTCCAGTCATCTCCGGCATCCTGCGTTGTCCGGGAAATACTGCCAGACGTGATGGCCACATCGTTGCGGATAATGTCATGAGGTCGGAACATGAAGGCAAAAAAGCCTATAAAGCCCATGGCCATCGCAAGGCCGGCAATGACGAAAGGACGGCTGTTATCTGGTCGCCCTCTGGCCGGGCTGACCAGTGGAAACAGAAGAAATGCGCAGGCAGCCATGAAAATCGGCGCAACCAGACGTGAGGTGAGCGGCCAGAAGCTGAAGCCGACCTCCCAGATGGCCCAGATTACTGTGCCAAGAAACACTGAAAGGAACAAATACAGACCTGTTGCCTTACCGCGGAATGTGTGAATGGCCGAAAGCAGGATGATAAATCCTGCAATGCCATAATACCATGATCCGCCAAGGAAAATCAGATAAATGCCGCCCACGGTCAGTGCGGCACCGATCATCCCCAGAAGAATTCCAAATAATCGCAGCAAGATATGCGGCTTATCGTCCGTATCCTGATATTTCACCCTGTTCCTCCGTTACTTACACTTATTATTCTGAAAGTCGGTCACCCTGATGTCGGGGTGGCCGGTGTTGTCGTTCAGCGCCGTTTAGACAGGAAACCGGCTGTCCGGTTTGCCAGCTGGCCCCAGGGGGGACCAAGCTTTTCGAAGACGTTGATGAAGCCGATCTTGTGAACAGACCGGGTATGACTGAAGCGTAGGAAACCGGCATGACCATGATACCCGCCCATGCCGCTGGGACCAACGCCCCCGAAGGCCATACTGTCCTGCGCGGCGTGCAGCATTGTTCCGTTAAGCGTCACGCCACCTGATATTGACCTGTCCAGAATACCTTCCAGTTTCCGGTCATCCTTGCTGAAGGCATAAAGGGCAAGCGGTCGGTCCCGTGAATTGATATATGTGGCAACCTCATCCAGTGTTTCGTAGCCGATGACGGGAAGGATTGGTCCGAAGATCTCTTCTTTCATCAGCAGGCAGTTCTCTGGTGCACCGATCACGACGGTTGGGGGAAGCTTGCGGAATTCTGCGGTGCCATCGTCGTCAAGGCTGAGGATCCGGGCACCGGCTGCATGGGCTTCCTCAATGGCACCGGCCAGCCGTGCGTGATGGCGTGGCGACACGATCGAGGTATAATCGTCATTCCTTGCCAGATCAGGATATTTCTTGCGGGCCTGTGCGATGACCAGCTCGGCAAACTCATCGACTTTGTCCATGGGCACAAATGCATAGTCAGGTGAGATGCAGGTCTGACCGGCATTGAGATATTTGCCGAAAGCGATACTGCGAGCCGCGTCTTCCAACGGATAATCGTCACAGACGATCACCGGGGATTTGCCACCCAGTTCAAGTGTGACAGGTGTCAGGTTCCCGGCCGCGGCCTGCATGACCTTGCGCCCAACTGTGGTTGAGCCGGTAAAGACAAGGTGGTCAAAGGGTAATGCTGAAAATGTCTGTGCAACTTCGGTACCTCCGGTGATGACGGTTACTTCGGTTTCATCGAACGCGGCGGCAATCTTTTCGGCAAGCAGATCTGATGTCCGTGGTGTCAGTTCGGAAGGCTTGATCATTGCCCGGTTGCCGGCAGCGAGTGCATCGACCAGCGGACCAAGCGACAGGAAGAGCGGATAATTCCATGGTGAGATGATTCCGATCACGCCAAGGGGTTCATGCCGGACCCAGGCTTTTGCCGGGCGAAATGCCATGTCGACATGCCGGCGTTCGTCGCGCATCCAGCGACGAAGGTTCCGGCGTGCACAGCGGAGTGAGTTCAGGGTCAGGACAATGTCAAGAAGCCGGCTTTCATGAACGGACCTGTGACAGAAATCGGATGAAATTGCTTTTATGAATGCATCTTCGTTTTCCAGCAGCATTTGGCGTAACCGGTCCAGTCGCCCAAGACGTTCTTCCAGCGTCGGGGCTGTGCCGGTACGTGTTGCGGCCCACATCCTGTTGAAGCGTTGCTCAAGTTCTTCAGGGGCACTGCCGGGTGGAGCTTCTATGTTACGCATGTCGTTCATCCTGCAAATCCTGACCTTACAAGGTGTAGATATTCGCAGGATCCGGTTTTCATACCGGGATCCTGCGCCGAAAGCCTGATTCCTAATCGGGGAAAGCTGCGTTTGTGGCAGGTGATGGCCATACCGTGACAGCTCCCCCCTTTGGGGTGAGGATGGTGCGCCCTATCTCAGGATATTGCGTACGATTTCTTCGATACCGCCCTCGTCCAGCTTGTAGTGCCGGTAGAGATGTGTCGGCGGGCCAATCAGGGCGTATTCATCCCTGATTCCGTGACGAACCAGACGGGCTTTGCTGCCATTTTCGGCCAGCACCTCGGCAACTGCCGATCCCAGACCGCCAAGGATGTTATGCTCCTCGATTGTCAGAATGACCCTGGAACGCTCGGCAGCTTCCAGAATGGCGTCGACATCAAGGGGTTTGATCGTTGCCATGTCGAGCAGCCCGACGGAACGGCCTTCGGCATTCAGTTTCCGGGCAGCCTGAAGTGCGGGATGGACCGGCAGGCCGCAGGCGATGATCGTGACCTCGTCACCCTTGAAGTGCTCATGCGCCTTTCCGATGGTGAACTTGACATCCTGATCGTAGATTTCGGGATCACGGCCACGACCGGTGCGGTAATAGATTGGTCCGTCGTAATCCTTCGATGCCATCATCGCCGCATAAAGCTGATTTCCATCCGAAGGCGAAATGATGGTCATGTTTGCATGTGAACGCAGAACGCCGATATCTTCGGTTGCGTGGTGGGATGATCCGTAGAAACCGAGTGTCAGGCCGGTGTGATGCCCGAAGAAGCGGACCGGTTGCTGACAATAGGCAACATCCATGCGGATCTGTTCGTTGCACAGTAGAGCAAGAAATGCCGACATGCCCGACACCCATGGGATTGTGCCCGTTGTTGCAAGCCCTGCGGCCATCGACACTGTATTTTGTTCGGAAAGACCAGTATTGATGAAGCGTTCTGGGTACTTCTTGAAGAAGTTGGCCAATCCGCCGGAAAAAACCAGATCCGGTGACAATGCCACAACTGGTGTGCCACCTTCATAAAGGTCAATCAGCGCATCCGAAGGGCGAAGGAGGTCGGGGAAAATGTCCCCCATCATCTGGTAATGCCAGGAGCCAGGGGAAAGCTTTTCAAGTTTTGTCATCTCAGATCTCCTTGCTCATGATTTCCTGAGCCGCAATTTCGGAATCCTCAGGCGTCAGGTAGCCGAGATGCCATCCGGTTTCGTTTTCCATCAGATCAATGCCCTTGCCCTTGATCGTATGGGCAATGACGCAGGCCGGAACTTCACGGGTCTTGTCAGCTTTCAGCTTGCGCAGAAGAAGGGTGAGAGCTTCGAGATCGTGGCCATCGACTTCGTGGGTTTCGAAACCGAACGCCCGCCATTTTGCCGCAATGTCGCCGATATCGTTGACATCCTTCACGGCTCCATCAAGCTGATACTTGTTGTTATCCACGATTGCGATCAGGTTGCTGACCTTCTTTGCAACGGCAGCTGTGGCGGCTTCCCAGATCTGGCCTTCCTGCTGTTCACCATCACCCATCATTGTGAAGACGGTGAAGTCTTTGTTCAGCAGGCGTGCGCCCATGGCCATGCCCAGGCCGTTTGAAAGCGCGTGTCCGATTGAGCCGGACGAAAAGTCGATACCGGGAACCTTGGTCATGTCAGGATGATCCCCCAGCGGGTTTCCAAGGCTGCAATAGCCGTCCAGAACTTCCTTGGGCAGCCAGCCCAGATCTGTCAGGATCGGGAAAAGCCCGACGGCCGCGTGGCCCTTGCCAAAGGTGAAGCGATCCCGGTCTTCCCAGTCCGGGTCCCCCTTTTTGACGGACATGACGCCGTAATACAGGGACGAGAAGATTTCCGCACAAGAAAAGACTGAACTGAAATGCCCGATTTTTGGAAGCATGATAAGGCGGATCGTTTCCAGCCGTACCATCTGCGCCTTTTCGCGCATGAGCGCAATTTCCTCACTTGTCGGTAACAGGTCATTGCGAACAGGTTGTTCTGTCAGGGTAGATGTCATGGTTCCTCCAGAAATATTGCCATCCCTGCTGCGGCTTTGCATTTTCAGGACAGTTACCCGGCACCCATTCGGCTTATGGGCAGCAGGGTGCCCCGATAAGGTGGGCCGCATTCAATCCCAAGCAGGAAAAGCGATTCCCAACGCCCTGCCCAAGGTGTGAGGGGTAGGATAGCTTGGCGGATCCGATGGTATTTGACTTCAGGCGACAAAAATTTGATCCTGTAACTGGCTGCATGATTTTTGATGAAAGGAGCGGATCCCTAGTTCTGATCGTGTCCGGTATATGAAAAGCTTATGGTGATGTAGCGTTTGTCCGGATGATAGGCGCAGCCTGCCGGAACCGATAGAACTGATCAGCACCCGGGTTACCGACAAACCGGGGTGACATATCGGGGACACATGAATAGGGTGCCGGTCTCCGTTTTTGTCTTCAGGGGGGGGAGATGAGCGGTTATTACAACCGGGCAAGCACGCTTAAGGGGTTGCAGGAAATCGCGAATGAGCGAGGGGCTGATCTTGGGGTTGTCATGAAGGCTGTCGGGCTTAACCCCGATATTCTGAACAAGCCTGATGAGCGGATTGCGTTCAACAAGATCTGCAACCTTTTTGAACAATGTGCCTCTGCTTGGGTAATGCCTGATTTTGCGCTGCGGCTTGCATCTTATCAGCATCTCGATATTCTCGGACCGGTGGGACTTGTCACCCGCATGGAACAGGACCTTCGTGGTGCAATTCAGGCCATCACCAAGAACCTGATCATTCACAGCAATGCCATTATCGCGACACTTGTCGAGGAAGATGATATCGCAACGGTTCTGGTTGACACATTGTCGATGCCGGCAGGTTCGCGCCAATATGCATTACTGTCGCTTGGCATGGCCCGGAATGTGATCGAACAGGCCGCAAGTACCCCGGTTGATCTGATTGAGGTCAGCATCCGTCAGGATGCGGGTGGCATACGGGATGCCGCAGAGGCCTATTTCCATTGCCCGGTTCGCTTTGGGGCGGAACATAATGCATTGTATATGGATGCGGCCATACTTGATCGCCGGATTGAGCGTAGCGATGATGCCTATCACGCAATTATTGAACGCTATCTTTCAACATCCCGGCATGAAGCATCAGGCAGTATCTGCGAAACCGTATACCACGAAATTGCACGACAGATGGAGTTCGGTAACTGCACATTGGAAAGTTTGGCGCGGTATTTGCGGGTTGAGCCACGCAGCCTTCAGCGGCGTCTGAAGCGTGAAGGGGCCTCGTTCCGGGGGCTGATGGATGACTGGCGCCGGACGCGGGCACTGTCGCTTATCACCCGTACCCGGTTGCCCCTGTCGGAAATCACGCTGGCACTGGGCTATTCGGATCAAAGCGTTTTCAGCCGCGCTTTCCAGCGTTGGTATGGTCAGTCGCCCCTGTCTGTCCGGCAGAAGGAAGCAGATCTGGGAGGGGGGCTTGTGCGCCGCTCTTATCCCCTGGCTCAGGTCCGGTATGGGCAGGGCTGAACCAGTCTGGCAGTGGCATTTCCGGGGGTGGTGCTGACTGGGAGTATGCAATTTGAAGACTGGACCGGGCTGAGGTCCGTCGTATTATACAATGCCAGACCGGATCATCGGGATGGTTTTTGTGAAGTGATCGTGATCAAGGAGATTGATATGAAATCTGCTGTATCGACAGCTATTCTGGCTGGGCTGCTGAATATGGCCGTACCGGCCATTGCACAGGATCAGGCAAGTGGGAATGGAACCTCGCATCAGGGTGGTCCGGCGGTTAATTCTACGGTTTTCTATTCGGAACATATCAAGGCAGTGACATCCGTGACCGAGGTTTTCGGTCGCAGCCAACGCCTGACCGCTGTGATTGCCGAATATGATGCCCCGATTGCCAATGCATTACTGGAACCTGCGCAATTTACGGTTGCTGATCGTAATATCCTGCGTGTTTATGCCAATGACCGGGCAGAGAAGGCTGGGTCAGGCCGAGACGGTGCGTTCGTGGTGATTGAGCTGGATCCTGAGGATGCGGCAGCGCCGGTCTTTGCACCCGGCATTGATCAGCCGGCACAGGCGATTGTATCACAGGTTCAGCCGGTTACGACTGTCGTGGGCGAAAGTTATGCGCCAATCGGTACGGCGCTGATCAATACCAGGCAGGTAAACCTGATTGTCGATGACTTCCGGCAATTCCGCTTTGATGATCCCGAAATCGGGCTTGTGCTGAACTACAACCTGTTCATTCCTGAAGACTACGATCCTGCACAGAAATATCCTCTGGTCTTGTTTATGCATGATGCAGGTGTGACCGGGACGAACCCGTTACGGGTGCTGGAACAGGGTCTTGGCGCGGTGTCTTTTGCCAGCCCGGAAGATCAGGCGCGACACCCGGCATTTGTGCTGGCTCCGCAATATCCGGTGCCCCTGGCCAATGATGCGTCACAGATTTCGGTCTATGCTGATATGACCGTGCGTCTGATTGAAATGCTGGCCGGGCAGTACAATCTGGACCGTGATCGGCTTTATGCGACCGGACAATCAGGCGGCTGCATGACGTCGATTGCGCTGAATATCAGGTATCCTGATCTGTTTGCAGCCTCTCTGCTGGTTGCGGGGCAATGGGATCCGGAACTGGTTGCCCCGATGGCGCAGGACAAGCTGTGGGTGATTGTGGCCGAAGATGATGCAAAGGCTCATCCCGGTATGAATGCAATCATGGATGTGCTGGAACAGAACGGTGCCGGGATTACCCGGGCTGAATGGGATGGCCGGGCCAGTCAGGAAGAATTTGCCGCAGCTGTTGATGCCATCCGTTCCGAAGGGGCGGGAAGCAATGTCTATTACGTTACCTTCCGCAAAGGTACGGTGATTCCGGAAGGGGAAAGCAATGCCGCTGCAGCGGGTCACGTCAATACCTGGCCCATTGCCTATGATATTCCCGGTGTGCGTGACTGGCTGTTTGAACAATCCAGATGAATCGGCCAGGCAGGCAGAAATGCCGGATCGGGGTTGCTATGGCACGTCAATCTTGCCGCGCAGCGGGACATCGGCATGGGATGCGGCATTGTGTCGTTCGATCAGTCGGTGAACGGTTGGGTGCCCTTCATCACGATGCAGGCAATGAAGGGCTTCGGTGACTTCGGAATCGCTGACGGTCCTGCGGGTATTGTGACGGATATAGTCGTCCCATGTGGCAATATGATAGCTTTCCGACCAGTGATCGGGTCGTTCCAGATCACGCAGCAGGACCCATGCACGGGCACCGTCGCGACGGCGTATATCACGGCGTCTGACCATCAGTGACAGGAATTTCTCGGTATTTTCCGGGGCAATATGATAATCGACCATGATCATGATCGGCCCGGATCTTCTGCGCAGGTCAAGGCCCAGAACGGGTTCGCGGAAGCGATTGGCGGGGGACAGATCGGACTGGCTGAATTCCGGCATGGGTAAGGCCAGCCCGATGGCAGAGGCGGTAAAAAGGGCAAGAGCGGCACCGATAAGGGCCTGTTCGAACCCATGAGCCTGTGCCACGGCTCCCCATAGCCATGCTCCTGCGGCCATGCCGCCAAAGGTTGCAGTCTGATAAAGCGCCAGTGCCCGTGCTACGACCCAGCGAGGGGTGGATAATTGTACTGTGACATTAAAAAGCGACAGGGTCACGACCCAGGCCATGCCGGCGGGAAAAATTGCAGTGGCCTGGAGCCAGATGCTGTCGCTTATCCCGATGATGGCCATGGCCAGTGCGAATTGTG
The DNA here is from genome assembly GCA_047971845.1 of Paracoccus sp. (in: a-proteobacteria). Classification (GTDB taxonomy): domain Bacteria; phylum Pseudomonadota; class Alphaproteobacteria; order Rhodobacterales; family Rhodobacteraceae; genus Paracoccus. The sequence continues at coordinate 14,617 of JBKEAB010000007.1, forward strand.
CCGTGCCAAGCCGTGTTACCCATTCATTGCTCAGACGGGCCCGGATGCGGGTGTTGGTCAGGGCGCCAATGATGGCTCCGGCCCCGAAGCAGCCCAGAAGGGTGCCAAACAGAAGTGATCCGCCCTCAGGGTGTGATTTGGCGACCAGGGGCAGAAGTGCCAGCAATGCGGCGGCTGACAGGCCAAAGACTGAAGAACGTGTCAGGACCCGCACAAGATTGGGTGACAATGCGACATAGCGCAGCCCTGCGCCAACGGCGGAAACAAAAGGCTCGCGGGCAATAGTCCGTGGAGGATATTCGGGATGCCAGCGAAACATCGTGATCAGCAGAGGGATATAACTGAAGGCATTGATCGCAAAGCCGACAGCTGCCCCCCATGCGGCAACAATCAGCCCCCCGGCCGCTGGCCCGACCGAACGCATCAGGTTGAAACCGACCGAGTTCAGCGTTACCGCCTGTGGCAAATCGTCACGTGGAACCAGGTCGCCCATAGATGCTTGCCAGGGCGGGTTATACAGCGCCTGTCCCAGCCCGATCAGGAAGGTGAAGGCCAGCAGCAGCCATGGGGTGATCCCCCCGGTCCAGCTGACGATGGCCAGAAGGGCGGACATAAGTGCCATGAACATGATGGCTGCCATCATGATCTGGCGGCGGTCGAAAATATCCGCAAGTGCCCCTGAAGCCAGTGCAAACAGCATGATCGGCAGAGTGTTCGATGCTTGGACTAATGCAATCAGGGTGGCGTTGTCGGTCAGCTGGGTCATCAGCCAGGCTGCGCTGACAGCCTGTATGAGGCCGCCGAAATTCGAGACCAGCGTTGCCGTCCACAGTGTGCGGAAGGCGGAATGTCTGAAGGGGGCAAAAGTGGATGACTGTAGGGACATTCATTTTATTCTGTCTGGAATCAGCAACCCCCGCAAGCGTGTTGCGGGGGTTGTGAACCATACATATCTGACAGCAGAATTTTCTCTTCCGTCGGTTAACCTACCAAACACGGCACTCGTTACGAAAACCGGTACTTGTCACTCAGCTGGCGCGCTTGATGAAGCGCAACAATACCAGCAGTATCACGGCACCGACTGTGGCGTGGATGATTGCGCCGAAGGTTGATCCCGGTGTGCCCAGCCCGATGGCGGGAAACACAAAGGACGCAATCAAGGCCCCGACGATCCCGACCACGATATTCATGATCAGTCCCTGGCCGTGGCCTTTGACAATCTGGCCTGCAAGCCAACCGGCAACAGCGCCGATAATGATGGCAATGATAAGAGCCATGAAGCCTCCATTTTGACAGCAACCACTGAACCCCACAGCGGTATGGCGGCTAAACGCGATGTTTCGGTTGTCGGTTCCCCCGGAGATGCGGGAAACAGGAAAACACATATATATGTTGTGAAAAAGCAACATATGTGGCGGTCGGATGACGGTAAGGGGCGCAAATGCGGTATAACATTCTTCTGACGTGGCTGTTCTGATGTGTTTAATCGCGGGGGGCTGAGTTGACCCTATCTGATGGCAGGGATAAACCGGCAGTTAGCCCAACCTAATCGCAGCCGGGCCCGGCTGTGGCATAAGGGAGCCTCACACGTGGACTATCTGCTGTCCGAATATTTGCCGGTTCTGGTTTTTATCGCCATGGCATCGGCCCTTGCACTGATCCTTCTGGCGGCGGCTGCCGTGCTGGCAGTGCGCAATCCTGACCCGGAAAAGGTCTCGGCCTATGAATGCGGCTTCGAAGCTTTTGACGATGCCCGCATGAAGTTTGATGTCCGATTCTATCTGGTTTCAATCCTGTTCATCATTTTCGATCTGGAAGTCGCTTTCCTGTTTCCTTGGGCGGCCAGTTTCCGTGGCCTGTCCGACCTGGCTTTCTGGGGAATGATGTTGTTCCTTGGCGTGCTGACTGTCGGCTTTGCCTATGAATGGAAGAAGGGGGCGCTGGAATGGGCATGATGGTCGGAACCAATACCGCTGACGCTGATCGCGACGTACAGGTGCGCGAGCTGTCGAACGAATTGCAGGACAAGGGTTTCCTGCTGACCACGACCGAAGATATAATCAATTGGGCGCGTAATGGCTCGCTTCACTGGATGACCTTCGGGTTGGCCTGCTGTGCGATCGAGATGATGCAGGCTTCCATGCCGCGCTATGATCTGGAACGTTTTGGTACTGCACCGCGGGCCTCTCCGCGCCAGTCGGATCTGATGATCGTTGCCGGTACGCTGACCAACAAGATGGCTCCGGCTCTGCGCAAGGTCTATGATCAGATGCCGGAACCACGCTATGTCATTTCCATGGGCAGTTGTGCCAATGGCGGCGGTTATTACCATTACAGCTATTCCGTCGTACGCGGGTGTGACCGGATCGTTCCGGTGGATATCTATGTTCCGGGCTGTCCGCCCACGGCTGAAGCCTTGCTTTACGGTATCCTGCAATTGCAGCGGCGGATTCGCCGGACCGGAACATTGGTGAGGTAGAGGCCATGGCAATTTATCCTGATACCGAAGCGCTGTCCGACCTGTCCGACCTGATTCAGGTTCGTTTCGAAGATGATGTTCTGTCGGCCGTGGTCGCCATTGAAGAACTGACTGTCACAGTCACGCTGTCCGGCCTGTTGCGGGTGCTCGAATTCCTGCAATCGGATACGAACTGCCGCTTTTCCAGCCTGACCGATATCACGGCGGTTGATCATCCTGAACGCCCGGCACGTTTCGATGTGGTCTATCAGATGCTGTCGATGTACCGGAACCAGCGTATCCGGGTAAAGGTCGCCGTTCGCGAAGATGATCTGGTGCCTACGGCAACCGGACTGTTTTCCGGCGCAAACTGGTATGAGCGTGAAATCTTCGACATGTTCGGCATTATGTTCTCGGGCCATCCGGATCTGCGCCGTATCCTCACTGATTACGGCTTTCGCGGCTATCCGCTGCGCAAGGACTTCCCGACGACCGGCTATGTTGAGGTCCGGTATGACGAATCGCTCAAACGGGTTGTCTATGAACCTGTTCGCTTGACACAGGAATATCGTCAGTTCGATTTCCTGTCTCCATGGGAAGGCGCAAAATATGTTTTGCCCGGTGACGAAAAGGGCGGGGAGAACGCGAAATGACCTGCGCCGTAACCGGAAGCTGCCTGTGTGGTGCCTGTCAGCTGAATGCCGAACCCGGGAACCATGCAGGCATCTGCCATTGCCAGATGTGTCGCAAATGGACCGGCGGGAACTTTATCGGTGTGAAAAGCGAATCCCCCGTGACCTTCAATGAGGAGGCTCCGCTGGGGATCTATCGCAGCAGCGAATGGGGTGAGCGGGTGTTCTGCCAGGCCTGTGGTTCATCATTGGTCTGGCGTACGCGGGACGGGCAGCAACAGGTCGTCTCGATCCAGGTATTTGACGATCCGTCCCGCTTTCCGGTCGTGTCCGAGATTTTCATCGACCGCAAACCGGACGGTTACAACTTTGCCGGCACACATGAGACCATGACCGAGGCTGAGGTCATGGCGCAATATGCCCCGAAAGAGGAGGGCTGAGAAATGGACGGTGACCTTCGCATCAACACCTATGATGACGGATCGGTGGACGCCCAGACGGACGAACAGGCCATCCGCAATTTCAATATCAACTTCGGCCCCCAGCACCCGGCTGCACATGGTGTGCTGCGTATGGTGGTGGAACTTGATGGCGAGGTTATTGAACGTGCCGATCCGCATATCGGCCTGTTGCATCGTGGTACTGAAAAATTGATGGAAAGCAGAACCTATCTGCAAAACCTGCCTTATTTTGACCGGCTGGATTATTCCTCGCCGCAGAACCAGGAGCATGGCTGGTGCCTGGCGATCGAAAAGCTGACCGGGATCGAACCGCCGCCGCGTGCAAAGATCATCCGTGTGCTGTTTGATGAAATCGGCCGGTTACTCAATCACCTGCTGGGGATTACCACCGGGGCTTTGGACGTGGGTGCGCTGACGCCGCCTGTCTGGGGGTTCAAGGCCCGTGAAGAACTGATGGTATTCTGTGAACGTGCTTCGGGTGCGCGGGTACATATGGGTTACTACCGGCCGGGCGGTGTTCATCAGGACCTGCCGCCGGAACTGATTGACGATATCGAGGCATGGTGTGAAACTTTCCCGAAGCTGGTGGACGATCTGGATGGTCTTCTGACGGAAAACCGGATCTTCAAGCAGCGTCTGGTTGATATCGGGATCGTGACTGAACAGGATGCGCTGAACTGGGGCTATACCGGTGTCATGGTGCGCGGTTCGGGCTTGGCATGGGACCTGCGTAAGGCGCAGCCCTATTCCGGTTATGAAGAATATGACTTCAAGGTTGCCGTTGGTACGAACGGCGATTGTTATGACCGCTATCTGGTTCGTATGGCTGAAATGCGTGAATCTGTGAAGATCATGAAACAAGCCTGCGACACGCTGCGCAAGACGCCCGGTGATGTTCTGGCCCGGGGCAAGCTGACCCCGCCGAAACGGCGCGATATGAAGCGCGACATGGAAAGCCTGATCCATCACTTCAAGCTTTATACCGAGGGTTTCAAGGTTCCGGCCGGTGAAGTTTATGCCGCAGTTGAAGCCCCAAAGGGTGAGTTTGGTGTCTATCTGGTCTCGGATGGTACGAACAAACCCTACCGGGCCAAGATCCGTGCGCCGGGTTTTGCGCATCTGCAATCAATGGACTGGATGGCCAAAGGTCACATGTTGTCCGATATTCCGGCCTTCATCGCCACACTTGATATTGTTTTCGGTGAGGTCGACCGGTGAGGGTGGGGCTGGCATTTGCGTTGACGGCACTTGTGCTTGCCGTACTGGCTGGCTGCGGTCGCGATGATACGGCACATCTTTCGCCTGAACGGGCGGAACCGCATGTGCTGCGGATGTTTGCAGATTGCACAATTGATAACGGGGCTGTGGCGTCTGGTCCTGCCGCGCTGAAGTTGCAGGAAATCGCACGGGAATTGAATGATCCGGGTCTGCTGCTTACGGGCCCTGCCAACAATATCCTGATGGAACAATGTCAGGTGGTTCCGGCGTCATGATACATGCCGGGACCCAGGAAACAATGAACGGATAGAAGACCATGCTTCGCCGCCTTAGCCCCATCCAGCCAGACTCATTCGAGTTCACGCCAGCGAACCTAGAATGGGCGCAGGCACAGATGACGAAATACCCCGAAGGCCGTCAGCAATCGGCGATCATTCCGATCCTGTGGCGGGCACAGGAACAGGAAGGCTGGCTGACGCGACCGGCCATCGAATATTGCGCCGATCTGCTGGGCATGCCCCATATCCGGGTGCTTGAGGTGGCGACTTTCTATTTCATGTTTCAGCTACAGCCGGTTGGTACGGTTGCACATATCCAGATCTGTGGCACGACGACCTGCATGATCTGCGGCTCGGGCGATTTGATCAGGGTCTGTCAGGAAAAAATTTCCCCGCAGCCACATACGCTGTCGGCAGATGGCAGGTTCTCGTGGGAAGAGGTTGAATGCCTTGGGGCCTGTTCCAATGCGCCAATGGCCCAGATTGGCAAGGATTACTACGAAGACCTGACGGCTGAAAAGCTGGCGGGGTTGATTGATGGCATGGCCGCTGGGCAGGTTCCGGTGCCGGGATCGCAGGATGGTCGCTATTCGTCCGAGGCAAAGGGCGGTGCAACGGCACTGACCGGTCTGGTTGCGTCGGCCGAGGCACAGAATGCTTCGGTCGCTCTGGCTGTTGAGCTGAATGATACACTCAAGCGCATTGACGGAACTGAAGTGCCGATCCTGACCCCTTGGCGGAAACCGGCAGAAAGCGCACAGGGGCAGGGATAAGGATAAACGGACGGCCAGGATCATCCGAGATAACGGGGTTACAGATGCTGAAGAATGAATGCTATCGCAATTGCTGGTTGGCAGCCGCCGTAATGGGCCTGCTGGTCTGGATCTTCAATGGCACCTTCTTCGGTGGTCTGGCCATGGGGTTGATGACGTTCTTTCTGTTGGGCAGCTTGCTGGTTTGGGGCATCTGCGAGGGCCGTGGCGGCGTTAAGGAAGATGCCGAGGTTCTGGGTAATTCCCATGCTCCTCCGACCGGAACAAATGCAGGCAGCGTACTGGACCGCGCTGAGCAGGCGGTTGTTGATGCAGGATCTGCCTTTGCCTCAGGTGCGGCCGCAGCTGCGGCCAAAGGTCGCGATGCTCTGCATGAGTTCCGCGAAGGTTCCGGCGACGGTGATGATAGTTTGTTGGATCGTGCCGAAGACCGGCTTGAACAGGCCGGTGAGAAAATCAGGGATGTGGTCGGCAACCTGACCGTCCGTAGCAAGGAGATGCTGGTCCCGGTGACGGATGGCGGTGCCGGTAAGGAAGATACGGATGGGGGCAAGGTTGGGCTTGCTGCTCTGGACGGGCAGGATACTTCTGCTTCATCCGGTAGCGTCGCAGCCCCGGATCCCGGACCGGTGAAGCCAGCCAGGGCGAAACCGGCCGCCAAACCAAAGAAAAAGGCGAAGGCTCCTGATGTCGATAACCTGAAGGAAATCAAAGGTGTCGGCCCGGCGTTGGAAAACCTGCTGCATGAAAACGGCATAACCAGTTTTGCGCAGATTGCGGCATGGACTGATGCCGATATTGATCATTATGCCGAACTGATTGGCCGTATGGGTGGGCGGATCCGCTCGGATGACTGGGTGGCTCAGGCCAGGGTTCTGGCCAGGGGAGATGAAACGGAGTTCTCACGCCGGGTTGATAAGGGCGAGGTCTATTGATGTCGGTTGATGCCCACCAGAACGCAGCCCAGCTTCGCCTTGCAGCCCTTGTTATGGCTGCTACGGCACTATTGTGGCTGGCGGCAAACTGGGCGGGGCAGCGTTTTGGCTGGCCTGCGAAATATGCGTTTCTTGCGGATCTTGCCGCGATAGGTGGTTTTGTCTGGTCGCTGCTCGTGACCTGGCGTATCTGGCGGCGCGGCACGCTGCCGGGCAAAGCAGGATGATGACGGACTGCTGAAAGATCAGGATCGGATCTTTACCAACATCTCTGGGATGGGCGACCGTTCACTGAAGGGTGCAATGGTGCGCGGCTGCTGGGATGGCACTGCTGAAATCATTTCGCGGGGCCGTGACAAGATCATTGATGAGATGAAGGCTTCAGGCCTGCGTGGGCGCGGTGGGGCAGGGTTCCCGACTGGCCTGAAATGGTCCTTCATGCCCAAGGAATCGGATGGCCGCCCGGCCTATCTCGTTATCAATGGTGACGAATCGGAGCCGGCAACGTGCAAGGACCGGGAAATCATGCGCCATGATCCGCATACGCTGATCGAGGGGGCGCTGATTGCCAGTTTCGCAATGGGGGCACATGCGGCATATATCTACATTCGCGGTGAATTCATCCGCGAGCGTGAAGCCCTGCAAAATGCGATAAACGAATGCTATGACGCCGGACTTCTGGGTAGGAATGCCGCGAAATCTGGTTGGGATTTCGATCTTTACCTGAACCATGGTGCCGGTGCTTATATCTGTGGCGAGGAAACCGCTCTTCTGGAAAGCCTTGAAGGCAAGAAGGGCATGCCGCGCATGAAACCGCCCTTTCCGGCCGGTGCGGGCCTTTATGGCTGTCCGACCACAGTGAACAATGTCGAATCCATTGCTGTTGTACCGACCATCCTGCGGCGCGGACCTGAATGGTTTGCCGGCTTTGGCCGGCCGAACAATGCCGGTACCAAGCTTTTCGGACTGACCGGGCATGTGAATACGCCCTGTGTTGTCGAAGAAGTCATGTCAATTCCGATGAAGGAACTGATCGAAAAGCATGGTGGCGGTATCCGCGGCGGCTGGGGCAATCTCAAAGCGATCATTCCCGGCGGGGCTTCCTGCCCGGTTCTGACCGCCGAGATGTGTGAAAACGCAATCATGGATTACGATGGTATGCGCGAACTGAAATCCAGCTTCGGCACGGCCTGCATGATCGTGATGGATCAGAATACCGACGTGATCGCCGCAATCTGGCGGCTGTCAAAGTTCTTCAAACATGAAAGCTGTGGCCAGTGCACGCCGTGCCGTGAAGGGACCGGATGGATGATGCGGGTTATGGAACGTCTGGTTACCGGCGAAGCCGAAATTGAGGAAATCGACATGCTCTTTGATGTGACCAAGCAAGTCGAGGGTCACACGATCTGCGCCCTTGGTGATGCGGCAGCCTGGCCAATCCAGGGTCTGATCCGCAATTTTCGTGAAGAAATCGAAGATCGCCTGAAGGCGAAGAAGACCGGGCGCATGGGCGCCATGGCAGCGGAGTGAAGCCTATGACTGAGACAACTTTAACAGAAACATTTCCTTCAACCGCCGATTCAGCCGGTTGGCGTCGGCCGCAAGGGATGAGGTATCTGGGTTTCTTGGAACACCTGCACAACGAAATGTTGTTTGATACTTATTTTGAAATTGGTACTTGCAAGGGCCACAGTCTTTACTTGTCGCATTCGCGTACCGTTGCGGTAGATCCGTTTTTCCGGGTTACAAAGAATGCCATCGGTGTCAAACCTGAGCTTCATCTGTTTCAGTGCGGCTCGGATGAGTTTTTTGCACGTGATTACCTGAAGCGTAACGATATGACAATTTCGTTCGGCTTTCTGGATGGGATGCATCTGTTCGAATATTTGCTGCGTGATTTCATCAATGCTGAACGTAATTGCCGGGATACCTCGGTTCTGGCGCTGCATGATTGCTGCCCTTATGGTCCTGGTATGCTCACCCGGGATCTGGATAACCTTCCCAGGGGTGCCTGGACCGGTGATGTCTGGAAGTTGATTCCGATCCTGAAGGAAGCTCGTCCGGATCTGACCGTAACAGTGCTTGATTGTAAGCCAACTGGCTTGGTGCTGGTTTCGGGTCTCGATCCGGCCAATGATACACTTTCACGTCAGTATGACGAGATTGTCGCGCACTGGAAAACGGTTGAATTGGTCGACTATGGTGTCGAGCGCTTTTACGGCTCATTCGAATATACTGATTCAAAGAAATTTGCGAATGATGGTTTCCCGCTGCTTCGACAGGCCGCGAGTGCAAACAAACAGCTGTTGCAGCCGGTGAAAGTTTCAACATGATCATGGCAGCGGTTGCAGGCATCCGGTTGGTTCCGGTCAGAAAGTCCCAGACGGTGGCCTCTTTGCGGTTCACCCCAAGCCGTGTTGTGGCTGATGAACCAGTTGCAACCAGTGCCTTGCGCTTGCTTCAGAACCGTGTTGTCCGGAACACTGCAATGTGTGTGGGACATGGTGGCAGCCTTCAGGTTTCCGGCAAGGCCGGGATCTTTGATCCGACTACTGGCCGTAATGATACGACAGGGATCTTTTGTGGCGAAAGAAAGGTGAATGGTCATCTTACGACACCATTGGCGGATCGCCTGTGCCGGCTGATTACGGGGGGGGCTGCCATGAGCCTAACGTTTGCCTCACCCCTCTGTGTCGGATCGTTTGCGGTTTGCCGTGATATGGCAGTGTCCGTAATGAACTGGAGACATGAGCCATGAAGAAACTGATCGCAATCGTCCTGACAACTGCTGCACTGACGACACCGGCTGTCGCACTGGAACCGCTGCCGGATGAGAAATATATCAATGACCGGTTGATCTCGGCGCGTGTTGCTGATCGTGTTCGCCGGGAATGCCCGTCGATTGATGCGCGTATTGTTTATGCATGGTCTCAGGCGCGGGCACTTAAACGTTATGCCGAGAAAAAAGGCTACTCTTCAGCTCAGATCGAGGCATTTCTTGACAGCAAGCAGGACAAGGCCCGGGTCTATGCCACGGCCGAGGACTATCTGACCCGCAACGGGGCGCGTAAGGGGGATGCCGAGTCCTTCTGCCGCATCGGGCGGAATGAAATCGCAAGCAAGTCGGTCGCCGGATCCCTTCTGGTGGCCAGGTAAGGACATTAACATGGCAGATTTGCGGAAAATCATCATTGACGGCAGGGAAATCGAGGTCGATCCCAACCTGACGCTGATTCAGGCCTGTGAACTGGCCGGGATTGAAGTCCCGCGTTTCTGCTATCACGAGCGTTTGTCCATCGCGGGCAATTGCCGGATGTGTCTGGTCGAGGTTGTCGGAGGCCCGCCCAAGCCTGCTGCTTCTTGCGCGATGCAGGTCAAGGATTTGCGCCCGGGTCCGGAAGGTCAGCCATCCGAGATCAAGACCAATTCCCCCATGGTCAAGAAGGCCCGTGAAGGGGTGATGGAATTCCTGCTGATCAACCATCCGCTTGACTGCCCGATCTGTGATCAGGGTGGAGAATGCGACTTGCAGGATCAGGCTGTGGCTTACGGCGTCGATTTCTCGCGCTTCCGTGAGGCCAAGCGGGCATCCGAAGACCTGAACCTTGGGCCGTTGGTGGAAACCCACATGACGCGTTGCATCAGCTGTACCCGTTGTGTCCGTTTTACAACCGAAGTTGCCGGGATCACCCAGATGGGGCAGACCGGCCGGGGAGAAGACAGCGAGATTACTTCTTATCTGAACGAGACGCTGAATTCGAACATGCAGGGGAATATCATTGACCTCTGCCCGGTTGGAGCCTTGGTTTCGAAACCCTATTCCTTTACCGCGCGTCCGTGGGAGTTGACCAAGACCGAATCCATTGACGTGATGGATGCGCTTGGCAGCAATATCCGCATTGATACCAAGGGACGGGAAGTCATGCGGATCATGCCGCGTAACAATGATGCGGTGAACGAGGAATGGATCAGCGACAAGACCCGCTTCATCTGGGACGGTCTGCGCCGTCAGCGTCTGGACAAGCCGTATATCCGCGAAAATGGCAGGTTGCGTCCGGCCAGCTGGCCAGAGGTGCTGTCAGCGGCGTCTTCTGCAATGAAGGGTCGGAAGGTTGCCGGCCTGATCGGTGATCTGGTTCCGGCAGAGGCGGCGTTCAGCCTGAAGCAACTGATTGAGGGGCTGGGCGGTCATGTGGAATGCCGCGTGGACAATGCACGCCTGCCTATCGGTAACCGTTCGGCTTATGTTGGTACGGCCCGGATCGAAGATATTGACGACGCGGCAATGATCCAGCTGATCGGCACGAATCCCCGGGAAGAGGCACCGGTACTGAATGCCCGTATCCGCAAGGCATGGACCAAAGGTGCCCGTATCGGCCTGATTGGTGATCCGGTGGATCTGACCTATGATTATGCGCATCTGGGTAATGACCGTACCGCACTTGAAAAGCTGTCTGTGCAGGACATCACGGATGAAACCCGTGCCAAGCCGACCATCGTCATTGTCGGACAGGGCGCGATCCGTGAGGCGGATGGCGAAGCCGTCCTGGCCCATGCCATGCGATTGGCTGAGAACAGCAATTCCAGACTGCTGGTCCTGCATACGGCCGCTGGCCGTGTAGGTGCAATGGATGTGGGTGCCGTGACTGAGGGTGGTCTGGATGCAGCAATTTACGGGGCCGAGGTGATCTTCAACCTTGGTGCGGATGAGGTAGATATTGATCCGGGTGCCTTCGTCATCTATCAGGGCAGCCATGGTGACCGGGGTGCACACCGCGCGGATATCATCCTGCCGGGTGCTTGCTATACCGAAGAAAACGGCTTGTTCGTCAATACCGAAGGGCGGCCTCAACTGGCGATGCGCGCCAATTTTGCTCCGGGTGAAGCCAAGGAAAACTGGGCGATCCTCCGGGCACTTTCTGCTGAACTGGGTGTGGTACAGCCATGGGACAGCCTGGCCGGTTTGCGTCGGGAAATGGTCAATGCTGTCCCGCATCTGGCGCAGGTCGATCAGGTTGCACAAAATGAATGGCAGCCGCTAACCCGCTTTGATATGGGAAGCGCTGGTTTCCGGTATGCAATCAAGGATTTCTACCTGACCAATCCGATTGCCCGGGCGTCCAGCCTGATGGGTGAATTGTCGGCGATGGCTGCGGCGGCGCGTGTTGCCGGTGGCGAGCTGGCTGCAGAGTAAGGGGTGACGATGCGGCAAGGCCGGATCATTGTTGGTGGTATGGTAATGGCGGTCCTGGCCATCCTGTCTGGATGCGAGACATCCGGTAATGGCGGTATGGCGCAGCCTCCACGGGCAAAGCCCGCCAGGATTTCGGTCACGCTGGAAGGTCCGACCGAGGACACCTCAATCCTTGCGGGCGTTTCGACCGGCAGCGGTGAGCTGATGATCCTGGAAAACGATGGTTCTGTCACCAAGACGGCAATTGATTCTGCACGTGGCCGTCAGACATTGCGGCAGGGTGACGCAGACATGTTCAATCTGACTGATGTTCTGATTGAGGATGAATCAATCCCGCTGGAAGCTCTGCCAAAACCGCCTCGGGCCCAGGACCTTGCGATTGAGGAATTTGCCGCCCGTCGCCGTTCTGCATTGCCCGTCAGAATTGTGCCGGCAAGCGAGGAGATGTTCCTCGCAAGTCAGGTCCGGCCTTATGCAAGAGGCCGGAAGGAAGCCCGGACGGATCTTGTATCGGTATTGGTGAACCTGAAGCCAGGGGTGGACGCAACGACTGCCCTTGCCTATGCGACATGCTCTCTGGCAGCATGGGCGACAACGACCGATACGCCTTATGCGCGTCATATCCGGACGCTGTCCGGGGGATCGGAAGAGGTCGTGGCGTTCGAAGCGATCTATATCATGTCAAAAACCATGCCGCTGGGCTTGCAGGTCATGGAAAGAGAACAAACCCTGCGTGACTGCGGGGAAAATGGTATTCCCGCCCAGATAATGGTCGGACCTGTGGAAGGAACGAAAAAGAATGGCTGATTTTTGGGCATCATCGCTGGGGTTCGCCATTATCATGCTCGGACAGGGATTGGCGATTATTGCCTTTGTCATGGGGTCGCTGATTTTTATGGTCTATGGTGATCGCAAGATCTGGGCCGCTGTACAGATGCGGCGTGGACCGAACGTGGTTGGCCCTTGGGGACTTCTGCAGACCTTCGCGGATGCCCTGAAATATGTCTGCAAGGAAATTGTCATTCCGGCATCCTCGGACAAGTTTGTTTTCCTTCTGGCGCCCTTCCTGTCGATGACGCTGGCTTTGATCGGCTTCGTGGCGATTCCCTTTGCCCCGGGCTGGGTGATGGCCGATATTAATGTCGGTATTCTGTTCATCCTGGCCATGTCCTCGCTTGAGGTTTACGGCGTTATCATGGGCGGCTGGGCATCGAATTCGAAATACCCGTTCCTGGCCTCGCTGCGTTCGGCATCGCAAATGATTTCTTATGAGGTCAGTATGGGGCTGATCATCATCGGTATCATCATCTCGGCCGGGTCGATGAACCTGTCGGTGATCGTGGAATCGCAAAAAGGGGCGGGATTGCTTAGCTGGTACTGGTTACCGCATCTGCCGATGCTGGTCCTGTTCTTCGTGTCGGCATTGGCTGAAACCAACCGTCCCCCCTTCGATCTGGCTGAAGCTGAATCGGAACTGGTTGCCGGACATATGGTTGAATATTCTTCAACCCCGTACCTGCTGTTCATGGCCGGTGAATATATTGCCATCTTCCTGATGTGTGCGCTGATTTCGATCTTTTTCTTCGGCGGCTGGCTGTCACCTGTTCCTGGAATTCCCGATGGGGCTTTCTGGATGGTCCTGAAGATGTGGATGTGGTTCTTCATGTTCTCGATGGTGAAGGCAATCGTGCCGCGCTATCGCTATGATCAGCTGATGCGGATTGGCTGGAAGGTGTTCCTGCCCCTGTCGCTGGCATGGGTTGTCTTCGTGGCTATCGCTGCCCGCTATGAAATCCTTGGTGGTTTCTGGGCACGCTGGGATCAACTGGCACCCGTTGCCACTGCCGTGACCGGAGGTTGAGACATGCCGGAACGAACCATTTTGTTGCTGAACGCCTGAAGGAGCACTGAGCATGGCCTATGATCTCGCCCGTGCGACGAAATATTTCCTGCTTTGGGATTTCATCAAAGGCTTCGGTCTGGGAATGAAATATTTCTTTTCGCCGAAGGAAACCATCAACTATCCGCATGAAAAGGGTCCGCTGTCCCCGCGCTTCCGGGGGGAGCATGCCCTGCGCCGTTATCCGTCTGGTGAGGAGCGCTGTATTGCCTGCAAGTTGTGTGAAGCGATTTGCCCGGCTCAGGCCATTACAATTGATGCTGAACCGCGTGATGATGGCAGCCGCCGGACAACGCGTTATGATATCGACATGACGAAATGCATCTATTGCGGGTTCTGTCAGGAAGCCTGCCCGGTTGATGCCGTTGTTGAAGGCCCGAACTTTGAATTTGCCACGGAGACCCGGGAAGAGCTGTTCTTCGACAAGGAGAAGCTGCTCGAAAATGGTGCTCGTTGGGAAGCCGAGATTGCCCGTAACCTTGCCCTGGATGCGCCTTACAGATGAATGATGCCTTTAACCGCCTGTTCCAGCAGATGCTCCAGTCGGGGCAGGATATGGCACGTGCCTTCAATCCGGCGCTGGAAAGGGTCGATACCAAAGCGTTTGAAAAGCTGGTGCCGACCATGCCGGCCGATGTGCTGGAAATGTGGTTTGGCCGGACATTCAACCGCGAGGGGCTGGACGCGAAGACCCGGCTGCTGTTGACCATTGGCGCGATTACCGTTCAGGGGGCACTGGCGGAACCGCAACTGCGGCTGACCATCCGTCATGCGCTCGAAGCAGGGGCGACAAAGCGTGAGATTGCGGAAACGATTTATCAGATGAGCATGTTTGCGGGATTGCCTGCCATGCAGAAGGCACTGGATATTGCAGCCAGTGTCTATGACGAGGAGGACGAGGAATGAGCGTCTTTGTATTCTACCTGTTCGGGATCCTCGCCTGTGTGGCCGGGTTCATGGTCGTCATATCGAAGAATCCGGTTCATTCGGTTCTGTGGCTGATCCTGACTTTTTTGTGCGCTGCCGGATTGTTCGTCCTGCAAGGCGCGGAGTTCGTCGCGATGTTGCTGATTATTGTCTATGTCGGGGCGGTTGCGGTTCTGTTTCTGTTCGTCGTGATGATGCTTGATGTCGATTTTGCAGAACTGAAAAGCGAATTGGCGCGGTTCCTGCCGCTGGGGATGGTGATTGCACTGGTCTTGCTGACCGTTCTGGGCATGAGCTTTACCGGCTGGCACCTCGCCGATGGGGCTGCGGATCAGCTGGCTGCGCCAGTTCCCGCCGATATGGGCAATACGACTTCGATTGGCGCAGTGCTTTATGACCGCTATTTCCTGGCCTTCCAGCTGGCTGGCTTGGTTCTTCTGGTTGCGATGATCGGCGCCATCGTTCTGACCCTGCGTCATCGGCGTGACGTCAAGCGGCAGAATGTGTTGAAGCAGATGTGGACAGATCCTCAAAAGCAGCTGCAACTACGCGATGTGAAGCCAGGACAGGGGTTGTGAACGCCGCAGGCTGAATTGCGGCGGCAATGTGGCTGTAGCGAACGGATATTTCAACGGGTAACAGACCCGGAGGGACAAGGACGATGATAGGGCTGACACATTTTCTGGTAGTGGGGGCGATTTTGTTCGTCACCGGCATCTTTGGTATCTTCGTGAACCGCAAGAATGTCATCGTCATCCTGATGTCGATAGAACTGATGCTGCTGGCGGTGAATATGAACTTCGTTGCCTTTTCAGTGTACCTGGGGGATCTGGCCGGACAGGTTTTCACCATGTTCGTGCTGACCGTCGCCGCCGCAGAAGCGGCCATAGGTCTGGCGATCCTGGTCGTGTTCTTCCGTAACCGCGGCACGATTGCCGTTGAAGATGTCAATGTGATGAAGGGTTGATAGCATGGAAAAGTTCATCCTGTTTGCACCCCTTCTGGGTTCGCTGATTGCTGGCTTTGGCTGGCGGGTAATCGGCGAAAAGGCCGCGCAATACCTGACAACAGGCATTTTGTTCGCGGCCTGCCTGATGTCCTGGATGGTATTCCTGAGCTTTGATGGCGTGACACAGCATATTCCGGTTCTCGACTGGGTCGTGTCAGGTGATTTCGTATCGCAATGGGGGATCCGGGTGGACCGTCTGACGGCCGTCATGCTGATCGTGGTGACGACGGTCTCGGCGCTCGTGCATCTGTACTCGATTGGTTACATGGCCCATGACGATAACTGGACCCATGAGGAATATTACAGGGCTCGGTTCTTCGCTTATCTGAGCTTTTTCACCTTTGCCATGCTAATGCTGGTGACGGCTGATAACCTGCTTCAGATGTTCTTTGGCTGGGAAGGTGTCGGTGTCGCGTCCTATTTGCTGATCGGCTTCTATTACAAGAAGCCTTCGGCCAATGCTGCGGCCATGAAGGCGTTCATCGTCAACCGGGTTGGTGATTTCGGATTTCTGCTGGGGATATTCGGACTGTGGTGGATTACCGGCACCGTCGTCTTTGACGAGATCTTTGCGCAGGTTCCGGCAATTGCGGAATCGACAGTTCATTTCTTGTGGCGCGACTGGAATGCGGCAAACCTGATTGGTGTGCTGCTGTTTGTCGGCGCAATGGGTAAGTCGGCACAGCTTCTGCTGCACACTTGGCTTCCGGATGCAATGGAAGGGCCAACCCCGGTTTCCGCTCTGATCCATGCTGCGACCATGGTGACAGCCGGTGTCTTCCTTGTCTGCCGCATGTCGCCGCTTTATGAATTTGCGCCCTATGCGAAGAACTTCATTGTCATTATCGGTGCCTGCACAGCGTTCTTTGCGGCAACCGTGGGGCTGGTGCAGAATGACATCAAGCGCGTCATCGCCTATTCAACCTGCTCCCAGCTTGGCTACATGTTTGTGGCGGCTGGTGTTGGGGTCTATTCCGTTGCGATGTTCCATCTGCTGACCCATGCTTTCTTCAAGGCCATGTTGTTCCTTGGTGCAGGCTCGGTCATTCATGCCATGCATCACGAACAGGATATGCGGAACTATGGTGGACTGCGTAAGAAGATACCGCTGACCTTCTGGGCCATGCTGATCGGTACGCTGGCCATTACGGGTGTCGGAATTCCGCTGACTCATTTCGGGTTCGCCGGCTTTCTGTCGAAGGATGCAATTATCGAAAGCGCCTGGGTCGGTAATGGCTTTGCCTTCTGGTCATTGGTTATCGCTGCCTGCTTTACCAGTTTCTACAGCTGGCGGCTGATGTTCATGACCTTCTGGGGAACTCCGCGCGGCGATCATCACGCGCATGAGCATGCCCATGAATCGCCGTCGGTTATGACGGTTCCACTGGGCGTTTTGGCCATCGGTGCGATTTTCTCCGGTATGGTCTGGTACAGTGACTTCTTTGGCGACAAGGTGGACAGTTTCTTCCATATCGGAGGGGTCGAGGTTCAGGCCAGTGCCGGAGAACATGGCGAGGTTCCAGCACCTGAGGTTCCAGCACCTGAGGTCGCAGCACCGGATCATAGTGAGGGGGGCTCGCCGGCAACGGCAGAACAGGGTTCAGAGACGGCATCCGCCAATGCCGATAATGCAGGCGCAGCTCATGATAATGAGCCGGGTTATGTAAACACTGATGTACCAGCCCCGGTTGGTGGTGCGATTTACATGCATCCGGATAATCATGTTCTGCATGATGCGCATTACGTTCCCGGCTGGGTGAAGGTTTCGCCTTTCATTGCCATGCTGATCGGATTGTTTACGGCCTGGATGATGTATATCCGCCATCCAGAGGCACCGGCAAAGCTGGCTGCGGCCCAGCGGCCACTGTACCTGTTCCTGCTGAACAAATGGTACTTTGATGAAATCTATAACTTCCTCTTTGTTCGTCCTGCGCTATGGCTGGGCCGCAAGTTGTGGACCGGGGGTGATGGGCGGATCATTGATGGGACGATCAACGGGATTGCGATGGGGCTGATCCCCCGTCTGACGCGCTTTGCGGGCCGGATGCAATCAGGGTACCTGTTCCACTATGCGCTGGCCATGGTCCTTGGGATCCTGGGTTTGCTGATCTGGGTGATGATGCGCGGGAGTATGTGAGAAAATGACCAATATCCTCTCGATCATTACCTTCTTGCCGCTGGTTGCGGCGCTGATCCTTGGCGCATTCCTGCGTGGTGACGATGCTGCATCGAACCGGAATGCCAAATGGCTGGCGCTGATTGCGACTACGGCCACCTTTATTATCTCGCTTTACGTGCTGTTCGGCTTTGATCCGGGCAATCCGGGCTTCCAGTTCACTGAAGACCGTGCCTGGATCATGGGGTTGCGTTACAAGATGGGCGTGGACGGGATTTCAGTCCTGTTTGTCATGCTGACAACCTTCCTGATGCCGCTGACCATCCTGTCCACCTGGGAGGTTGAAAGGCGTGCCAAGGAATACATGATTGCCTTTCTGGTTCTCGAAGGGCTGATGATAGGCGTTTTTACAGCATTGGATCTGGTCCTGTTCTATCTGTTCTTCGAAGCGGGCCTGATCCCGATGTTCCTGATTATCGGGATCTGGGGCGGACAGAACCGGATTTATGCGGCGTTCAAGTTCTTTCTCTATACCTTCCTTGGATCTGTTCTGATGCTGGTTGCGATGATTGCCATGTATCGTGCGGCCGGGACCACGGATATCGAACAGCTTCTGGCATTCGACTTTTCATCTGAGCCAATGCATTTCCTTGGCGGGACTATTTTCGGCGGGATGCAGACCTTGCTGTTCCTGGCGTTCTTTGCCAGCTTTGCGGTGAAGATGCCGATGTGGCCGGTGCATACCTGGTTGCCGGACGCGCACGTTCAGGCTCCGACAGCGGGTTCGGTTGTGCTGGCCGCAGTCCTGCTGAAAATGGGTGGTTATGGTTTCCTGCGGTTCAGCCTGCCGATGTTTCCGGTTGCATCTGATCTGTTCCAGCCCGTTGTGTTCTGGCTGTCGGCAATCGCAATCGTCTATACATCGCTGGTGGCATTGGCGCAGTCGGATATGAAAAAGCTGATTGCTTACAGTTCTGTTGCGCATATGGGCTATGTCACCATGGGAATCTTTGCGGCCAACCAGATTGGAATCAACGGCGCGATTTTCCAGATGCTCAGCCACGGGTTCATTTCCGGTGCGCTGTTCCTGTGCGTGGGCGTTATCTATGACCGTATGCACACGCGTGAGATCGACGCCTATGGCGGGCTTGTGAACCGGATGCCGAAATACGCACTGATCTTCATGTTCTTTACCATGGCCAATGTTGGTCTGCCGGGAACGTCTGGGTTTGTGGGTGAATTCCTGACCCTGCTGGGAACATTCCGGGCGAATACATGGGTGGCAATGGTGGCGGCGACCGGGGTGATCTTCTCGGCCGGATATGCATTGTGGTTGTACCGCCGGGTTACGCTGGGTGCGCTGATCAAGGAAAGCCTGAAGACAATCACGGATATGACCCCGCGTGAGCGCTGGATATTCATTCCCCTGATCGTGATGACCTTGTGGCTGGGGGTTTACCCTCGTGTCGTCACGGATATCACCAGCCCGAGTGTAGAAGCACTCGTTACCGATTATGGCAGGGCGACCGAAGGCTTGCCGGAAGATCCGGCCGCCTATCGTCTGGTTGAGGCTGCGGCCAAAGCCGAAACTGCTGCGGCAGAGCATTGAGAGGACCGACATGACTTCGCTTGATTTCACGATCATCATGCCGGAAATCCTGCTGGCGGCTTATGCCTTGCTGGCATTGCTGGCCGGGGCATATTTCGGCAAGGACAATATTGCCCGGATGCTGCTCTGGACCACCGTGACGGCGTTTTTGTTGCTGGCTTTCTATGCCGGTATGGGACGACCGGCTGAAGGTTCGGCATTCTACAACATGTTCATTGCTGACGGCTTTGCGCGTTTCTGCAAAATTGTCATCCTGATTGCCGCCGCGGCCGTATTGGCCATGAGTGCCGATTATATGGAGCGCCGCGGTATGCTGCGTTTCGAATTCCCGATCCTGATCTCTCTGGCCGTGCTTGGCATGATGGTCATGGTGTCGGCAGGTGATTTGCTGACGCTCTATATGGGGCTCGAACTGCAATCGCTGTCGCTTTATGTCGTTGCCGCAATGCGTCGCAATTCGTCACGTTCGTCTGAAGCGGGGCTGAAATACTTTGTGCTTGGTGCTCTCAGTTCCGGGCTGCTGCTTTATGGTTCGTCACTGGTATATGGCTTTGCCGGAACAACCAGCTTTGCCGGCATTATCAATGTGGTGCAGGCGGGAAGCTTGCCGATCGGGTTGCTGTTCGGCATGGTTTTCGTCATCGTTGGGCTGGCTTTCAAGGTCAGCGCAGTACCCTTTCACATGTGGACACCGGATGTTTATGAAGGGTCACCAACGCCTGTCACGGCCTTTTTTGCGACGGCACCAAAGGTTGCAGCGATGGCGCTGCTGGCCCGCGTTCTGACCGATGCCTTTGGCCGTGTGCCGGGTGACTGGGGACAGATCCTTGCGATTCTGGCGGTCCTGTCAATGTTTCTGGGTTCCATTGCCGGGATCGGGCAGACCAATATCAAGCGTCTGATGGCTTATTCTTCGATTGCGCATATGGGCTTTGCTCTGGTTGGCCTGTCGGCGGGTACGGCTCTTGGTGTGCAGTCGATGCTGATGTACATGGCGATCTATGCAGTGATGAATGTCGGGGTTTTCGCATGGATCCTGTCGTTGGAGCGTGGTGGCCAACCCGTGACCGACCTCGCGGCGCTGCATCAGTTTTCCCGTGCCGAACCGTTGAAGGCCCTGGCTGTGCTGATCTTGTTCTTCAGCCTTGCCGGCGTTCCGCCGATGCTGGGGTTCTTTGCAAAATACGGAGTGCTGACTGCGGCTGTCGATGCCGGCAAGACGTGGCTGGCTGTTGCGGGGGTTATTGCTTCGGTAATCGGTGCTTTCTATTACCTTCGGGTTGTCTACTACATGTATTTCGGGAATGAGACTGATCCGGTCAGCAGTCGGATGACCATGCCGTCCTATGGGTTGTTGCTGGTATCCGCAGCGGCGGTGATTCTGGGGGCGTTCTCGATGCTGGGGATTGATCAGGCTGCCGGAGATGCGGCGGCGACACTGGTTGCGGCAGAACAGATGCCGGCAGTTGATACGTTTGCCGCGGCGAACCAGCCCGTTGAGTAATCTTGGCCCTTGGCCAGAAGGAGTGGCGCGGCATGTCCTGCCGCGCTGCCCGTCAACCAATGCTGAAGCCTTGCGCATTGCGCCCCTGATCGGGGGGAAGGCATGGATCCTGACTTATGATCAATATCAGGGGCGCGGGCGCCGGGGGCGGGGCTGGGCTATGCCACCGGGCAATTTTGCAGGATCGCTGGCTCTGTGCCCGGCAGGGGGTACCGGACAGGCTGCGCTGTATTCCTTTGTCGCTGCGCTGGGGCTTCGTGATGCGCTTGCTGCGGTGTGTGGCCCGACTGCTCGTCTGGCGCTGAAATGGCCGAATGATGTGCTTCTGAATGGTGGGAAAATTGCGGGTATCCTGCTGGAAAGTGCGGGACAGGGCGGTCATGTCACGGCACTGGCCATTGGCATCGGCATTAATCTGGCGATGGCCCCGCCTGCTGACCCCGAGGCCGCTTTCACTCCGGTCAGTCTGGCAGGAGAGACCGGGCTGAGTATTCCACCCGAAGAATTTCTTGACCTCCTGGCCCCGGCCTTTGCCGCTTGGGAGGCGCGGTTTTTGAACGAAGGGTTTGCACCTGTCCGCGAGGCATTTCTGGCCTGTGCCGCACGGTTGGGCGAAAATATCACGGCACGCACGGGTGCCGCAGAAATGACCGGGCGTTTCGATGGGGTTGATGCCGATGGTGCGCTGATCCTGACCACCGCTGCGGGCCGCCAGACGGTCCCGGCCGCAGATGTGTACTTCTGATGCTGCTTTGCATTGATACCGGCAATACCAATACGGTCTTTTCGATTTGGGACGGAGAACGGTTCCTGTCTCATTGGCGGATTGCAACTGATCATAAACGTACGGCGGATGAATATTATGTCTGGTTACAGACACTGATTTCGTTGACCCATTTCGAATTGGATATCGACTGCTGTATTATTTCTTCGACTGTGCCGAGGGTAGTGTTCAACCTGCGTGTGCTGTGCAATCGCTATTTCAACACTCGTCCCCTTGTGGTTGGCAGACCGGATTGCCTGTTGCCGGCCAGTCCGCGTGTTGATGCCGGCGCGACAGTCGGACCTGACCGGATTGTCAATACATGGGCGGCCCATGCCCGCCATGGCAGTGATCTGGTTGTCGTGGATTTTGGTACGGCAACGACATTTGATGTTGCAGATACCGATGGTGCCTATATTGGCGGTGTTATTGCGCCCGGTGTGAACCTGTCGCTTGAAGCGCTGCATATGGGGGCGGCCTCGCTGCCTCATGTGGATGTGACCAAACCGGCCCGGACTGTCGGGACCAATACGGTTGCCTGTATCCAGTCCGGCATTTTCTGGGGTTATATCGGCCTTGTCGAAGGGATCATTCGACAAGTCCGTGCAGAGCGCGGCAGGCCGATGAAGGTAATTGCAACCGGGGGCCTTGCACCATTGTTTGAACAGGGAACGGATGTCTTCGACAGTGTCGAGGAGGACCTGACGGTACATGGCCTGCGGCTGATCTATGATTTCAACAAGGAGGCGGAGAATGTCTGACCGTCTGATTTATCTGCCGCTTGGCGGCGCGGGCGAAATTGGTATGAACGCCTATGTATATGGCTATGGTCAGCCCGGCAGGGAACGGCTGATTGTGGTCGATCTTGGTGTAACCTTTGGTGATATGGATACGACACCGGGTGTCGATCTGATCATGGCCGATACTGCATGGCTGCAGGCAAACAGGGATCGGATCGAGGCAATCTTCATTACACATGCACATGAAGACCATATTGGTGCGCTTGGTCTTTTGTGGGACCGGTTGGAAGTGCCGGTCCATTGCCGCAGGTTTACCGGAACGCTGGCCCGGATGAAGATGGAAGAACGCGGCCTGTCACCTGAGGCCGTACATATCCATGAACCGCGTCCTGCGGTTATAGAGGCGGGTCCGTTTACGGTGCAGTTTGTGCCGATCAGCCATTCCATTCCCGAAAGCTCTGCCCTGATCATTGACAGTCCGGCTGGCCGGATTGTTCACACCGGGGATTTCAAGCTTGATGGTACTCCGGTTGTGGGCGAGCCTTTCGATCCGATCCTCTGGCACGATATTGCCCGTGAAGGCGATGGCGTGAAGGTACTGACCTGTGATTCGACAAATGTCTTCAGTCCCAATCCGGGCCGGTCAGAGGCCCTGCTGGCCAATCCGTTGTTGGATTTTGTCATGGCACAACCGAATATGGTCGTGGCTACGACATTTGCCTCCAATGTGGCGCGGCTGAAAACACTGGCCGAAGCCGCCATTGCCGCTGATCGCAAGGTCTGTCTTCTGGGGCGTGCCATGCGGCGTATGACGCAGGTAGCACAGGAAACTGGTGTCGTTCTGGACTTTCCGGCAACAATCAGCCCTGAAGAAGCCGCTGATCTGCCGCGAAACAAGGTTATGCTGATCGTGACCGGTAGTCAGGGTGAACGTCGTGCGGCAACTGCCCAGCTGGCTCGTGGCAGTTATCTTGGCCTGCGCCTGAAGGAAGGTGACAGCTTCCTGTTCAGCTCCCGTGTGATTCCCGGAAATGAGCGTGGTGTTATCCGCATCATGAACCAGTTTTCGGAAATCGGTGTCGATGTCTTTGATCCGGATGACGGGACCTATCATGTTTCGGGCCATGCCAACCGCCCGGATCTTGAGGCTGTCCATGATCTGATCAAGCCGCAGATTCTGATCCCCATGCATGGCGAGCATATGCATTTGCGTGAACATGCGGCAATTGGGCAGGCAAAGGGCCTTGCCTCAATTGTTGCGACGAACGGAACCATGATCGACATTACCGACGAAAAACCGCAGATTGTGGATGAGGTCGAAACCGGACGTATCTACCTGGATGGCTCCACCCTGATCGGTGCGATGGATGGTGTTGTCCGTGACCGGATCAGGATGGCGCTGAATGGCCATGTCCTGATCAGTGTCATTGTGGATGAGAACGACACCCCCTTTCCCGATGCCTGGGCGGAGCCGATGGGTCTGCCGGAAAGGGGACGTTCGAATGTTCCGGTTGGTCAGCAGATTGAGGCGGAACTGGCTGAGTTCCTCGAACGTGCCGATGGGAAGACTGTTGCTGATGACCGCAAACTGGAAGATGCTGTCCGCAAGATTGCCCGTCAGGTCACGATGGAAGAAATCGGCAAAAAGCCCGAGGTCACTGTAATCATCAGTCGCCTGGCTCCCTGATATCCTTGGGCCAGTCCGGAACCGTACCAAAAGCGGGCCGGGTTGCGATAACAATAAGCGCCGCCGCCATAACCCGATTGGCAAACCCTTGGCCGGGACGGGTATGGGGGCTGGCAATAGGTTTGTTTGGTTTGTCCGGGGCGGGTTCATATCCCGGCCCAAAATTTTGGAAGACCCGGTTGTGATACAATGACGTGTTGTGGCGTCAGGTATTATCACACCCTTGTGGGCTTACCTTGTCGATAATAGCTCGGACTTCGCGATGTGAGAATGGTTTTTGCAGGAAGCCGTCTATGCCGTCGAGGGCCCCGAGCCACCGTGTTGTTTCCACGCTGACCTCTTCACTGCCGCCGGTGATCAGGATCACGTGCACATCGGGTCGTTTTGCCCGCAGTGCCGTCAAGACGGGTTCGGAGGTTCCCTGGGCAAGCCAGTAATCCACGAATGCGATATCCATGGCAGTACTGCCTTCTGCGACTGTAACTGCAGAAGAGGCATCCCGGCAAACGGTCACGTCATGCCCGTCACCCTCCAGCAGGGACTGAAATGGGGTGCTGATGCTCAGGTTATCTTCAACGAGCAAGATGGAGGACATCGTTCTTGCCTTTCCCGGTATCGTTTTTTGGGATCAGCTGTTTGACTGCGGTATTCAGAACACGTCTTTCATCTTCGGTCAGCTTCTCGATGCGCTCGGCAATTGCCAGCAACGGGTCTGCATTCAACTGAAGCCATCCCTCACGGGAAAGCGTTACTATCTTACTGCGGGCATCAGCCGGATTAACCTTCTGCACGACATAATTCCGCCTGAGAAGTGTCTTGATTGCCCGAACGACCGGAGCATGAGTCACGCCAAGAAAGCCGGAGATCCAGACGATCGTGCAGCGATCTTCGCTTGCTAGACTCAAATACCGCATGATTGACCATTGCAGCGGCTGTACCTCTGATGAACGCCGCTTCTCGTAAGCATCGCGGACGATCTTCTCAAGCAGCACCGCCGAGGCGAATGCGCGGCCGTCAAGGCGGCTATTGCGAGTTACATCATCTGTCATGGCATCATCATTGCTGATGTCTGAACCTACAACAAACCGGCTGGCCGGACAATGTTGATTGGCTGTGTCCCGGTTATCCGGATGGTACAGGCTTGATCTGTTGCGGGATACAATTCTGATGCCGGCTGCTTCAATTCTGAACCTATCTGTTTACATGAATTTGGGCCTATCCTTAAGATAACCCGATCATGGGGAACTTCATAAGGATTAAGATAATGAGCACCAAACCCGGACGATACCGAACGTTGGAACCTTCGGCTGATCATCAAGCCCGGCAGCTGTCTCCCACGGAAGCTGCGCAAGCCATGCTTACAGAGGCAGGAAAGCAGATTGAAATTGCAGCATTTGATCTTGCACCACTGCTGACTGCGGCTGAATGTGGCCGGCTGATCGAAGTGGCTGCATATGTCCAGTGCTTTGAGCCCTCGATGCTGAAGAGGCGAAGCTGACATCCTCCGAAGATAGCATAATCTTATATCACGTGAATGGTTTGAGGTGCTCTTCCCGGAGTGTGAGAGGCCACGACATTCGAAGACAAACTATAATTAGTTATCAGTAAATTACCTCATATGTTTCCCCCTGCATAAATTCTGAAATAGGCGAATTATCGCTCATTCATATGCAGGTCCACCATGGGCCGGTCAGCCCGTTTCATGGGGATTGACCCGGTTAATTAGAAATACAACTTATACAAGAAAATGAAATTTATGTTCAATCTATCAGTGCGGCCTGTTTCCAATCCCCTTTTGCACAGGTGGCCTCTATGGACCATAATAGCAACACACATCACGACATGCCCGACGACGATGCAACAGGCAGCGTTGTCATTCACATCAACTCAGCTGGTGCTGGTGAAAATACCGCTTGGGGCGGAGGGTCTGATGATACATTCCACGGCATTACAAACGGCCATCCAAGCGATCAGATTCATATTTTTGGGCATGGTGGGAATGATACGTTCCACATGGATCATGGGATCAGCGGATCAAGCCATATCCAGCACGGTTTTCACGTTTTTGGCGGTGAAGGCCGGGATGTCTTCAAATTTGAGAACCTCAACGCCATGCGTGGTACAGTTGTCGGTCGTCTTGATGATTTTCAGTCATCCGATGACCAGATTTTCATCAATGATGAAAGGCTTGACCTGTCCAATCCCGAGGCAATCAAGGATTTCCGGGTTCAGACGGTGGAATATCTTGACCAGCAGTGGCTTGAGATCCGGAATGTTCATGGCGGACGTGCATTTTATGCACTTGAAGGGGCACGACAGGCAGAACAGGATGACGGATCCTTTGATGATGAAGACCATTTCCTGCGCTGGGATACCAATCTGCCTGATAACCTGCCCCAGGTAATCTATCAGGATCCGATCAACTTTCTTCCGGCAGAAGTATATGAAAGCTATAAGGGTGAGGAGACAGTCACGCTTCAGGGCAATACGACCAGTCACACCTATACAGGCAGTGATGCTGCGGAAGAGATCACCGCCAACAGAGGGGGCGATCACCTCAAGGGAGGTGGCGGGGATGACTATATCGACGGCTTCATGGGTGCTGATACCATCAATGGCGGTGCCGGTGATGACCGGCTTCAGGGTGGGAAGGGCTTTGATTCTGTCAATGGCGGTGCCGGTGATGACACGATCAGCAGCGGCTCTGACAATGACACGGTTTATGGCGGTGCCGGGGATGACGTCATTTATGGCGGCAGTGAAGATGATTACCTCTCGGGGGATGGTGGTAATGATTACCTGTTCGGAGGAAGAGGTGCCGATACGCTGCTGGGCGGTACGGGACGCGATACCCTGGTTGCCAGGGATGACGACAGCATCCTGAACGGAGGTGATGGTGATGATCAGCTGATCCTGGATGGTAGGAACCTGTTTGCTGAAGGCGGAGATGGAGAGGATTTGTTCGAAGTGGCGGCTGGAACCACCACCACGATAAGCGATTTCGACGCCGCACATGACCGGATCAACCTCGGGGAATTCTTCGAGGATGAAGAGGATCTTCTGAACTTTGTCACCGAGATCCGGAACCCGGATGATAATGAGGTCATGGACCTTGCCATCCAAATTCCCGGCCATGGAGAAATTATCCTTCAGGGTGCCGGCTACCTGGCAAAAAATCCGGGCGTAATTGCTCAGGAATGGAAGGAAGGTCTGCATGAAGATGATCCCGGCATCCCATCTGTAGACCCCGTACAGCCTGATATGGAACCTGAATCCGAGCCAGAGGAATATAACGAAGACAGTGGGTCCGCTGGTGATAGCGGCGGTGGCGACATGGGTGGCCTTCTTGCAGCTTTGCTTGGTGGATTGCTACTGGCAATAGGTGGCTCCTCCGGGGGAGGGTTCTTCTGATCAAATAATCTTCATGATTACTCATGCCTGCTGCAACAAAGGTGTAGGCTCAGGGCACATAACCAATAGATGACGGTTGCGGCGAGGGCGATGTCAGGCGGGGTCGTGATGGGCTTTGTTGGACAAATGTGTGAGGGATTCACTGATTGAATCCAAGATGGTAGCTGACCAGCATAAGCGGTTGGTCCCCTACGAAGTACAAGACCAGGAACTGACCTTCGTACAACACGGCGCTAGAGCGTGCTGCACGTATTGAGATTCATACTTCCTTTGGATGAGGCGCTGTGATTCCCTGTCTTTGAGGCAGATATTGGGGATCAACGATGGGTAAGCCACATCCTGTTGAACTTCGACAGCGTGTCGTGGATCATGTGTTCGAGGGCAACACGCACCGTTCAGCGGCGGCGCGTTTCAGGGTATCGGTCAAGTTCGTCAATGACATGGTTAAGCTTGCGAAGACGACCGGGGGCCTTCTTCCGAAGAAGCAAGGCAACGGCGGCGGGCACGGCAAGCTGTCCGCTCACAAGGATTGGGTCGCGGGCCGGATCGGGGAGAAGCGCGACCTGACGACGGCGGAACTGGCGGCCGAG
>JBKEAB010000008.1:0-8855 GCA_047971845.1 Paracoccus sp. (in: a-proteobacteria)
GAAGCCCGTCAGGAACGGATGCAGGTCAAGGAAACTGTACGGCAGCGCGCGGCTGTCAGGGACGAAAGGGACCAAGAATGAAACTGAAATCTTCCGCCATCCCCTCATCCGATGCCTTCCGCGCCAATCGCGAGGCGCATCTGGACCTGATCGCGACCGCGCGAAAGGCGGCAGAATCTGTGCTGGCCGGTGGCGGCGAGAAGGCGATGGAACGCCATACCTCGCGCGGCAAGATGCCCCCGCGCGAGAGGGTGGCGAACCTGCTGGATCCGGGCAGTCCGTTTCTGGAAATCGGGGCCGTGGCGGCGCATGACATGTATGATGGTGCTGCACCCGGGGCGGGTGTCATTGCCGGGATCGGGCGCGTTCACGGACTGGATGTTATGGTTGTGGCCAATGACGCGACGGTCAAGGGGGGCACCTATTATCCGATGACGGTCAAGAAACATTTGCGGGCGCAGGAAATTGCTGAGGAATGTCATCTGCCCTGCATCTATCTGGTCGATAGTGGTGGGGCAAACCTGCCCAATCAGGACGAGGTTTTCCCTGACCGTGATCATTTTGGTCGCATTTTTTACAATCAGGCCAGGATGAGTGCGAAGGGCATTCCGCAGATTGCCGTGGTCATGGGGTCTTGTACGGCCGGTGGGGCCTATGTCCCGGCCATGTCGGATGTGACCATCATTGTCCGTAATCAGGGCACGATCTTTCTGGCAGGTCCGCCACTGGTCAGGGCTGCAACCGGAGAGGTTGTCAGTGCCGAGGATCTTGGTGGTGGTGATGTTCACACGCGGCTGTCGGGCGTAGCCGATTATCTGGCTGAGGATGACGCCCATGCATTGGCGCAGGCCCGTCGGGCCATTGCCGGTCTGAACCGACATTTGCCGAAGACTGTTGTCTGGCAATCTCCCGAAGCCCCTGCATATGACCCCGATGAAATCCTTGGCATCGTACCCGCTGATCTGAAGACACCCTATGATATCCGAGAGGTGATCGCCCGTGTGATTGATGGTTCGCGCTTTGACGAGTTCAAGGCCCGTTTCGGGGAAACCCTGGTGACGGGCTTTGCCCATATCGAAGGTTGTCCGGTTGGTATTGTGGCAAATAACGGGGTTCTGTTTTCGGAAGCAGCACAGAAGGGGGCCCATTTCATTGAGCTGTGTTCAATGCGTGATATTCCGCTGATATTCATCCAGAATATTACCGGCTTCATGGTTGGCCAAAAATATGAAAACGAGGGTATTGCACGGCATGGTGCCAAGATGGTGACAGCGGTGGCGACCACGAATGTACCGAAAATCACCATGCTTGTTGGCGGTAGTTTCGGAGCCGGCAATTATGGTATGGCGGGTCGTGCCTATTCGCCCCGGTTCCTGTGGACATGGCCCAACAGCCGCATCTCGGTCATGGGTGGCGAACAGGCGGCGGGTGTGCTGGCCACCGTCCGGCGCGACGGGATCGAACGCAAGGGCGGCACCTGGTCGGCTGAGGAAGAGGCCGAATTCAAACGTCCCACGATTGAGATGTTTGAACGTCAGTCACACCCGCTTTATGCCTCGGCCCGGCTTTGGGATGATGGCATTATCGATCCGCGCAAGACCCGTGACGTTCTGGCCTTGTCCCTGCGTGCCAGTCTGAATGCGCCGATTGAGCCCACTCGCTTTGGCATATTCCGGATGTAGATAATGGATCCTGTTGGCTTTACATTTGGTGACTTGCGCGACCTGAACGAACGATTGCTGTCCTTGGTCCGGTCGGGTGCCAAGACCGCTACTTGCGGTGCCTTGCGTGATTTCGGGCCGGATGAACTGATGCCGGAGGTTGGCCGGCGAGATATTGCACTGGATTGGGACGGCCGCCCTGCGCTTGTGATTGAAACGACGGAGGTCACGATCTGCCGCTTTTGCGAGGTACCCGAAGATTTTTCCTTGGCCGAGGGAGAAGGTAATTTCGGAGCCTGGAAACAGGGGCATATCGGGTTTTTCACCCGAAATGGTGGTTTTGATCCGGATATGGAACTGGTTTGTGAACGTTTCCGGCTGATTGAGGTACTGGCATGACTGGTTTCCAGGGAAATGAGGTGTCGTGATGTTCGGCAAGATTCTGATTGCCAACCGGGGGGAAATCGCCTGTCGTGTCATTGATACCTGTCGTAAGCTGGGTGTTGCGAC
This sequence comes from Paracoccus sp. (in: a-proteobacteria), assembly GCA_047971845.1. Lineage (GTDB taxonomy): Bacteria > Pseudomonadota > Alphaproteobacteria > Rhodobacterales > Rhodobacteraceae > Paracoccus. Next base: position 2,172 of record JBKEAB010000008.1, read on the forward strand.
GGTTGCCGTCTATTCTGATGCTGACCGGGAGGCGCGTCATGTCACCATGGCGGATGAAGCCGTGTATCTGGGCGCTCCGGCCCCCAGAGACAGCTATTTGCGTGGCGATGCGATTATTGCGGCGGCCTTGACTACCGGGGCGGAGGCTATTCATCCGGGCTACGGTTTCCTGTCCGAAAACCCCGATTTTGTCGATGGCGTTGAAAGGGCAGGACTGGTCTTTATCGGACCTTCTGCGGCGGCTATCCGGGCCATGGGGCTGAAGGATGCGGCCAAGGCGCTGATGGAACAGGCCGGTGTACCGGTTGTGCCGGGCTATCACGGTGATGATCAGGATCCGGATCACTTGGCGCGTCAGGCGGATCGCGTTGGCTATCCCGTTCTGATTAAGGCTGTGGCCGGGGGCGGCGGCAAGGGGATGCGCCGGGTCGATGATGCAGGGAGTTTTGCTGCAGCCCTGATATCCGCACGGTCCGAGGCACAGAATGCATTTGGAAATCCTGATGTCCTGATCGAAAAATATATCCAGCAGCCCCGCCATATCGAAGTGCAGGTTTTTGGCGATGGTATCCGCTCTGTTTACCTATACGAGCGTGATTGTTCGCTTCAGCGCCGTCACCAGAAGGTCATTGAGGAAGCGCCCGCACCGGGTATGACACCTGAAATGCGCAAGACCATGGGGGCCGCTGCGGTCCGCGCGGCAGAGGCCATCCGGTATAAGGGTGCAGGTACCATAGAATTCATCGTGGATGGCGCAGATGGACTGCGACCGGATGGTTTCTGGTTTATGGAGATGAATACCCGCCTGCAGGTCGAACATCCGGTGACAGAGATGATCACCGGCGTTGATCTGGTGGAGTGGCAGCTGCGCGTTGCCGCTGGTGAACAGCTTCCTGTCAGGCAGGCCGATCTGGCAATCCACGGGCATGCGTTTGAAGCACGTCTCTATGCCGAAGATGTTCCTGCCGGTTTTCTGCCCGCAACCGGGACGCTTGCACATTTGCGATTTCCCGAAGGTATAAGGGTTGAAACAGGCGTCCGGGCCGGGGATGTCATCAGCCCGTGGTACGATCCGATGATTGCCAAGGTCATAACCCATGGTGCGACCCGGGCCATTGCCCTGCGTGCCCTGGAAACTGCTTTGGTAGATACTGAAGTAGCAGGTTCGGTTACAAATCTGGAATTCCTGGTTGCACTCAGCCGTCATCGGGAGTTTGGCGATGGTGTGGTTGATACCGGGGTGATCGAACGTGATTTGAACGATCTCATATCTGCCGGACAACCGGATCCTGCGGCGATGGTGCTGGGTGTGATTGGCCTTGCTGGTCTGGCTGATCCTGCGGTTCGGGGTGGTATGACACTGTGGCAACCCTTGCGGCACAATATCCTCTGGGAAGGCGGGGACGCCTTATTGGAGGTCGAAGGTCCGGGTGCCGCCCGTGTCATGCTGGACGATCAGACATATGAGGTGCGTTGGCAGGGTAATCGCTGGTGGGTCGACGATGCGTTGCAGCGTTATCGCATTATCAGCCATGCCGCAGGTGTCAGTGTTTTCGGGGGGCGTCCGGTAACATTGTGCCCGCTTGATCCGCTGGACAGAAGTAGCGAGGAAACCGGGGGGAACATGACCCTGTCGCCCATGCCGGGTTTGATAAGGGATGTTTTCGTTTCTCCGGGAAAAGAGGTCATGGCAGGGGATGCCCTGGTTGTTCTGGAGGCGATGAAGATGGAACACACGCTTCGGGCAGCCCGTGATGGCCTGGTGGCAGAAGTTCTGGCCAGTCCCGGTGATCAGGTCGAAGCAGGCGCGGCCCTGATCTGCCTGGCGGAAGAGGATATGCCGGAGTGAATGATCTTGTCGAAATATTTGAGATGGGACCGCGGGATGGATTGCAGAATGAAAAGCGTCTTATTCCCACGGACCAGAAGATTGCCTTGGTGGATATGTTGTCAGATGCCGGTTTTCGCCGGATTGAGGTCACCAGCTTCGTCTCTCCGAAATGGATCCCGCAAATGGCGGATGCGACGGAAGTGATGGCTGGCATCTTGCGCCGCCCGGGTATCCGCTATGCGGTGCTAACACCCAATATGAAAGGATATGAGGCTGCGCGGGTTGCCCGGGCGGATGAGGTTGCGATTTTCGCGAGTGCCTCGGAAGGTTTCAGCAGGGCAAATCTGAATGCCGGTATTGCAGAGACCCTGGAACGTTTTTGTCCGGTGGCTCAGGCGGCATGTCGTGATGGTGTTCCCCTGCGTGGCTATGTCTCAATGGTGACGGACAGCCCGTTTGAGGGGAATATTCCACCCGGTGATGTAGCTCGTGTGGTGGCGGTATTGCGTGATATGGGCTGTTATGAGGTCAGCCTCGGCGATACGGTTGGACGTGCGACACCAGACAAGATTGATGCCATGCTTTCGGGTGTGCTGGATGAAATGCCGGCAGAGCGGCTTGCCGGACATTATCACGATACGGCAGGACGAGCACTGGAGAATATCGACGTTTCCCTGGCTCGTGGGCTGCGCATCTTTGATGCGGCCGTTGGAGGGTTGGGGGGGTGTCCTTATGCTCCGGGTGCGGCTGGAAATGTTGCCACGGAAGGGGTTGTCCGTCATTTGACGGATGCTGGCTATGACACGGGGCTGAACATGGATCGGATTGTTGCTGCGGCCGCATTTGCGCAGGCTTTGCGTCAGCCGCACGAGGAGGAACGATGAGCTATCAGACGATCCGTATCACAAATGATGCGCGCGGGGTTGCAACATTGTGGCTGGCACGCGCTGACAAGCATAATGCGCTGTCGGCTCAGATGCTGGATGAACTGAGTGATGCAGCTGGCAGGCTTGGTTCTGATCCTGATATACGGGTGGTGGTGCTGGCGGCAGAAGGGGAAACCTTTTGTGCTGGTGGTGATCTGGGATGGATGCGTGAACAGATCTCTGCGGATGCTGTGACGCGCCGTGCCGGTGCACGTCAGCTTGCCGGTATGCTGATGGCGCTGAACACGATACCAAAACCGCTGATCGGACGGGTTCATGGCAACGCCTTCGGGGGTGGTGTCGGAATGATGGCGGTCTGTGATACGGTTGTGTCGATCCGTGGGGCCAGGTTTGGCCTGACAGAAACTCGACTGGGCCTGATCCCGGCCACAATCGGTCCTTACGTTCTGGCCCGGATGGGCGAGGACAAGGCACGTCGTGTATTCATGTCAGGCAGGTTTTTTGATGCCGATGAAGCTGTCGTGCTGAACCTTGTTGCCCGTTTGACGGATCCGGCAGATCTTGACCGGTATATTGAGAAAGAAATCGCGCCATATCTGTTATGTGCGCCGGGGGCTGTTGCAGAAGCCAAGCGGTTGGCCCGTGAACTGGGGCCGAGGATTGATCAGGCAGCAATCGGCCACAGTATAGACCGGTTGGTTGCCGTATGGGAAGGTGATGAGGCTTCCGAAGGGATCGCGGCGTTCTTTGAAAAGCGTAAACCATATTGGCAAAGCTGCTGATCATGTGATGTGACAGGCGGCTCATTGCCATCCATGCTGCGTCTGTGACATTGCACGGGCGGCGTGTGGCGTGTATCAGTCCGCGAAATGACCAAAAGGAATTAGCGATGCGCAGAGTTGTCGTCACCGGACTTGGAATGGTTTCGCCCTTGGCGTCCGGGGTCGAGGAAAGCTGGTCGCGGTTGTTGGATGGGCAATCCGGTGCCGGCCTCATCGAACGATTTGATCCCAAGAATGTTGCAACCAAATATGCTTGCGAAATCCCGTTTGGGGACGGAAGTAATGGCAGCTTTAATCCGGATGACTGGATGGCGCCGAAGGACCGCCGCAAGGTTGATGATTTCATCCTTTATGGAATGGCCGCCGCCACGCAGGCTGTCAGGGATGCGGGCTGGGATGATCCTTCGGAAGAGGAAAAGCTGCGTACGGGTGTGATGATCGGGTCCGGTATTGGCGGGCTGACCTCGATTGCAGAAGCTGCCGTGATGCTGAAGGAACGCGGTGCAAAACGGGTTTCTCCCTTCTTCATTCCGGGGGCGCTGATCAACCTGATCTCGGGCCAGGTGTCGATCCGCTTTGGCTTCAAGGGACCGAACCACGCCGTTGTAACCGCCTGTTCAACAGGTGCACATGCCATCGGGGATGCGGCCCGTCTTATCATGCTGAACGATGCCGATGTGATGATTGCAGGCGGGGCGGAAGCACCGATCAGTGAAATCGGGATTGCCGGTTTCAACGCATGCAAGGCCCTGTCCACGAAGCGCGTGGATAATCCCAGGGCGGCCAGTCGTCCTTACGATGCGGATCGTGATGGTTTTGTCATGGGGGAAGGTGCGGGCGTTGTTGTGCTGGAAGAGTACGAGCATGCGAAAGCACGTGGTGCGAAGATCTATGCCGAAATTCTGGGCTATGGCCTGTCGGGAGATGCCTATCATATCACTGCTCCGGCGGAAGATGGCGATGGTGGTTTCCGTGCCATGCAGAACGCGTTGCGCAATGCCGGACTCGATGTGACGGATGTCGATTATGTGAATGCGCATGGCACATCGACCATGGCCGATACGATAGAACTTGGCGCTGTGGAGCGTCTGCTGGGCGATCATGCCGGTAATGTTACCATGTCGTCAACCAAATCAAGTATCGGGCACCTGCTTGGTGCGGCCGGTGCGGTTGAGGCAATCTTTTGCATGCTGGCTGTTCGTGACCAGATTGCGCCGCCAACGATCAATCTTGATAATCCGGCTATTGAACCGAAGATTGATCTTGCCGCAAATGCTGCTGTGCGCCGGAAGATTGACGTCGCACTGTCCAACAGCTTTGGTTTTGGCGGCACAAATGCCTGTCTGATTGTTGGCAAGGTGCGTGACTGATGTGGAAGAATATTGCTTCAACCTTTCTGACGCTGGCAGTTTTTGCGCTGATTGCCGTGGCCGTAGCTATTGCATGGGGGCGCAGCCAGTATTCCGGGGCGGGCCCCAGTCATATTGCGCAATGTGTGCAGGTTGCCCGTGGTGCCAGCCTGGTGGCGGTCAGCAAGCAGCTTGAGGAGCAGGGTGCAATCAGCCATGCTTATATCTTCCGTACCGGAGTTGATGCCGCCGGCAAGGCGCGGAACCTGAAATTTGGATCTTATCTCGTGCCGGCCAATGCCAGTATGGAAGATATTGCGGCAGTTATCACGGCGGGCGGACCTTCAACCTGCGGGACTGAAGTCATCTATCGCATAGGGGTTCGTGCCGATTCCGTTATCCTGCGTGATATCAACCCTGAAACCGGAGCATATGAAGAACGGATCAAATATGATCCCGTGAGTGAGGAAGCGCCTGAAGTCATCCGGCAGGCCGAAGAACAGCCCGATGCCCGTCTGCGTATCGCCGTGGCCGAAGGTGTCACAAGCTGGCAGATTGTCGAAGGTCTGAAGCGGGCAGATTTCCTGTCCGGAGAAGCAGGCAGTGTTCCGGCAGAGGGGGTGCTTGCGCCTGACAGCTATGAAGTGTCCAGAGGCAAGGACCGCCGTGAGCTGCTGACTGAAATGGAACAGCGACAGGCTGGCATTTTGCAGGCGGCATGGGATGCACGACCCTTCGGGTTGCCTTATGAGAGTCCGGAGGAGGCATTGATCATGGCCTCTATTGTGGAAAAGGAGACCGGCGTTCCCGATGAGCGTGCCCAGGTCGCCAGTGTCTTCGTCAACCGGTTGCAGGACGGGATGCGGCTGGAAACCGATCCGACGGTTATTTATGGCGTCACCGAAGGCAAAGGTGTGCTGGACCGTGGTTTGCGGCGGTCTGAGCTGGACAGGAAAACCGACTGGAATACCTATCAGATCGACGGTTTGCCAAAGACTCCGATCGCCAACCCTGGTCGTGCGGCGATTGAAGCGGCGTTGAACCCGGCGGATACGGATTTTATCTTCTTTGTTGCGGATGGAACCGGTGGGCACCAGTTCTCGCGTACATTGGAGGAACATAATGCTGCCGTTGCCCGCTGGCGTGAGATTGAGGCGGAGCGTGCTGCAGGGGACGGCTCTGATAGCTGAGAACCCGTATAGATAGGGTGATTGCGGCAGCGCTGCCTTAGCGTCACGCTGGTGCTCTCATCATCATGGGGAAGTCATGGACTACTATGCTGAACTCGGTGTTTCGTTGAAAGAAACGGCGATCTGCGTCGTAGATGCGAAGGGGACAATAGTAGCGGAGGGCGCTGTTCCGCCAGCATCCTCGACTGTTCGGACGCCAGCCGTTCGCGATCAACAGGGCTGGCCTTAATGGCGGCATATCTCGCTGGCTGCAGGAGGGTCTTCAGGCAGGCGGGCTGAACGCCATCTGCATTGATCTACGGAATCTCAGGGCGCTGACCAAGATCATGCCGATCAAGACAGACCGCAATGATATATCCAAGCGACAATTTTATGATACTGTATCTTTATGAGCCATCCGATTGCCTTTCGTCGTCATGTCCTGCGGGTCAGGGAGCGTGACGGATTGAGCTTTGCCGAGGTTGCCGACCGGTACTCGGCAGGCATTGCTTCTGTGAAACGCTGGTCGAAGCGACCGGAGCCGAAGCCTTATGAGCGCCGCAAGGTCCGCCGGATCGACCCCTTGATGCTTGCGCAGGACGTGCGCGATCATCCCGATGCCTATCAGCACGAGCGCGCGGCGCGGTTTGGCGTCACACCCAAGGC
>JBKEAB010000009.1:0-14180 GCA_047971845.1 Paracoccus sp. (in: a-proteobacteria)
CGCGCCAGATATTCGATGGCGTCACGATCGCCGCGCAGCAATGCCTTGTAGGGAACCCCGATGTCGCGGCAGAAATCCGTGCTCGATGCCGCACCGTGACGCGCGGCGAGACGGGATATTAGTGACGTGGCCGGCTCAAGGGGATGATACACCACCGTCAGCGGCAAAGGCTCAGGAGGGCGGGCCCTCGAAGCCGTGCCCGATGAACTGTGCAGACACACCTGATCACCCTCGCGATCCAGAAAACATGCCTGAGATTAGGAAGGCGGGTCGATCAGCGCAATCAATGCTGGATCTGGGTCACAAATCTGACGGAAAGCCAATTATCTCTGACAGACGACACTTGAAAGAAATGGCGGACCCGGAGCGATTCGAACGCCCGACCCCCAGATTCGTAGTCTGGTGCTCTATCCAGCTGAGCTACGGGTCCGCTGTAGGGCGGGTATCTAGAGGCCCGCGGGAAACGATGCAAGGCAAAAATCTTGTCATGCTCCGATATTTTCGATCAATGCACCCCGCGGCAAAGTAATCAGGAACTCGCTGCCGGTTTCATTACTGCGCAACAGTTCCAGCCGGCCACCATGGCCCCGAACCAGATCGGCCGCGATGGCCAGACCAAGACCCGTACCGCCTTTCCGGGTACCACCGGTAAAGGGCTGGAACAGGTAATCGAGGGCCTTCTGCGGCAGTCCCGGACCTGTATCTCCTATCTGAATACGCCAGTCCTGATCGGTTTCCGTTGCAGCGACCTCGATTGTTCCGGGCCTGGTCGTTACCTCAATCGCCTGACGCGCATTCCGGATCAGATTGGACAGAACACGGTGCAACTGCTCCCGATCGGCACGAATGACCAGGTTCGGGCTGATATCCATCACAAAATCAACCAGTGATCCCCCATCCGTTCCTGCCGACAACAGGATTTCAGCCTCTGTTATTTCTTCAACCAACTCACGCAACACAAAGCGCGACAATATCGGCGGGGGCTCTTCTGCCTTACCAAAGGCCATGGTTGTTTCACACAGGTTGACAGCCCTGGCGATAGAATTGACCAGCTTGGGAGCAGCACGCCGTACAGCCGGATCGTCACTGTCTTCAAGGCGATCAGCAAAGATCTGGCTGGTGGTCAGGATATTACGCAGATCGTGGCTGATCTTGGCGACAGCCTGTCCCAGTCCGGCCAAACGTTCCTTTTGCTTGAGCGATTGCGTCAGCGTCGTCTGCATGGATGCAAGCGCCGTTTCTGCCTCTCGCAATTCGACGATCCTGGCATCCGGGGTAATAATCGAACGTGCATCTTCCGGCGCATCGGCATAGCTTGCCATGTGACTGACAACACGTCGGATAGGTTTGAGAATCAGACGCTGAGCCGCAAGATTCAGCAGCATGGCCGTCAGTGCCACCAATACGGTCGAGACAATCAGCACCCGAAATCCAAAGTCCAGCATAGATTGCCGTAACGGTCCCGTCGACAGGGTGATTTCTATCAGCTGGCCCGCATGATTGACCGGAGCACCAATCACACGGATGACATCATCACCCCTATCAGCAAGCTGTTGGATGGCATCAAGCGCCACACGCAACATGGACGCATCACGCAGGTCATAGGTTGCCACGATCGGCCCTGGCAATGGCGACGACAAGACCAACTGACGCACATCATCACGGCGCAGCACAACGTTATAGACCCCGGCATTATCCAGAAGCTCCGATTCCAGATCGGCGGCAATATTTTCATCCTCATCGGTCGCCAGAAGCGACAAAGATGCAATTTGTGCCTTTTCCAGCCTGATTTGCAGGTAATCGAGGCGAAAGTTCGAAACTGAGGGGATCAGAATGAACAAATCAGCCAACGCAACAAATAACAGCGTCAGCGCAGCAAAACGGCCGGTCAATGTGTCTATCGACATGCTTGACAGTACTCTCAGCAGCGGCAAACTCCGCCAGTCGGCGTAACAGTTAACCTTCGACTGACACAAATTCAAATGAATGTGCCGCTTGATGCACCATATTTGCAGATTTCAGGCCATCCTGATGAAAGTAACGTTGACTCGGATGCGGGCTTGGCCTATTGCGCGAGCTTCGAATAACCGACGCGGTCGCGTGGGGCGGGTCATGTGACCCTCATCCAGACCTTCCGCGCCCGAGATTGGAGAGAGAAGATGTCGAAGCGTACGTTCCAGCCGTCGAATCTGGTTCGCACCCGCCGCCACGGCTTCCGCGCCCGCATGGCGACAAAGGCAGGCCGTCAGGTCCTGAACCGTCGCCGCGCCAAGGGCCGCAAGCGCCTGTCGGCCTGATCTGCCACTTTCAGGGCGTGCTCTGGCATGCCTGCAGGACCTGATGATGCCGCCGCATCCCCCCCGTGATACAGCCTTTGAGACTTCGGGGAAGGATATGGTGGATTCTGTCACACCAAAATCAAAGATTTCTACCCTGCGCCAGCGGCCTGATTTCCTGAAGGCCGCACAGGGGCGCCGAGCCGGAACGGCAAGCTTTCTGTTACAGGCCCGTCAACGCACAGCCAGTGAAACCATTCCCGATGATCTGATCCGTGTTGGCTTTACCTGCTCCAAAAAACTTGGCAATGCCGTGATGCGAAACAGGGCCAAACGACGGCTGCGCGCCCTTGCACGCACAATCATGCCGGAAGCCGCTCAACCAGGCTGGGATTATGTCATCGTGGGACGACCTTCCGCCACGGTATCAAATGATTTCAGCATCATGCGGGATGACCTGTTCAAGGCTCTGAAGCGGATCCATGCCGGCACCCCCCCCCGATGACGCCCCTGGCTCATATCGTCGCATTCCCGATCCGGGTGTATCGCTTGCTGTTCAGCCCATGGGTTGGTCATGGTTGCCGGTTTCAGCCGACATGCTCCGCATATGCACTGGAAGCACTGGATCGTCACGGAGCTTTCCGCGGCAGCTGGCTTGCCGCCCGCCGCATTGCACGATGTCACCCATGGGGAGGAGATGGCTACGATCCGGTTCCTGGACATACCGATAAACATCCAGACACCACCCCAGACATCAGCATACGGGATAAGAGATGAGCGAGCACAGCGAATTCGACAGTTCCGATCACGACAGCTCTGATGACATTCATGCATTGTTTCGGGGGGCTCCTCCAACCACGGCATTTCGCAAGCTGCGCAAACGCCTGGTACGCAGCACCCGCGCCGCCATTGATGATTTCGGGATGGTCCGCCCCGGCGACCGTTGGCTGATCTGTCTGTCAGGCGGCAAGGACAGCTATACACTGCTGGCAATCCTGCACGAGCTGAAATGGCGTGGTTTGCTGCCGGTCGATCTGCTGGCCTGTAATCTTGATCAGGGGCAGCCGGGCTTTCCCGCCACGGTTCTGCCTGAATTTCTCAGAGATCGCGGTGTAGAGCACCGGATCGAGTATCAGGATACCTATTCCATCGTCACCGACAAGATCGCCCCCGGTGGCACCATGTGCAGCCTGTGCTCACGTCTGCGGCGCGGAAACCTGTACCGAATCGCCCGCAAGGAAGGCTGTTCGGCCGTTGTTCTCGGACATCATCGCGATGATATGCTGGAAACCTTCTTCATGAACCTGTTTCACGGCGGACGTCTGGCCACCATGCCACCCAAACTGCTGAACGAAGAAGGTGATCTTCTGGTATTGCGGCCTCTGGCTTATATTGCCGAATCGGATTGTGAAAAATTTGCCCGGAACATGGCCTATCCGATCATTCCCTGCGATCTCTGCGGTTCACAGGAGGGACTGCAGCGAGCACAGGTCAAGCACCTTCTGGATGAATGGGAAGCACGCTCACCAGGGCGGCGGCAAGTCATGTTCCGAGCCCTGATGAATACCCGTCCATCCCATCTGGCAGATCCAAAACTGTTCGATTTCATAAATCTGTGGCCTAGGTCAGAGATATCACCAATCGATAAATTTCCAAAACTTCGCGGACATTAACCGGACACAAACCTTCTGCCCTTACATTACCTGAAGAACACAGCAGGAATCAGGGCAAGCCATGCGACTGGCCGGATTATTTTCAGAAGTTATTACTTATTTGATCAACAGAACTGACAGGCCGGTACAGCCGCGAACTGCACCACAACCGCCAAGCCGCAATAATCATGCGCGGGTCATATCATCCTCTGCCAGTATGCATTATCGTCCACAGGTCTGTTGCAATACAGGACGTGTTCTCTCCCTTTTGGCTGTACCACCGGTACATCTGTACAATCGGACGGATGCCATATTACACATGATCCTGAAGCAGTACCGGGACTGGCAATCTGACGGGGTGCTCGTCCCCCCGGCAGTCATAAGCTTACCGCACCAGATTGCCTGCTCCACCAAACTGGCCCAGCCCCTGATCTGGGAAATTGACCGGCAGGAAACAAATCCTGATCAGATCATGTTCAGTCTCTCTGCTCATACAAACGACAGTTTGCCGGGACAGACCCTTCTGACTGATTTTGGCTGCTCCATCGAATTAAGTTACCCTGACCAGACTGGTATCCGGCTTCTGAATATGCTTTCCCCCGGATCCGTGCGGCTACGCATTCCTGCAGAACTGACACGCAACGAACATATCAAACCGCAACAAGGACAGGCCATCCTGTCAGTTCTGGCCCTTGCGGAACGGCACGGCATGACAACAATTGCCAGTCATGTCGAAACACGTGAAAGTTATGGATTTCTGGCACAGTTGGGTTGCGACGCTGTGCAAGGTGACATCGTGGCCCCCATACTCGACGCGGACGGGACAGCACATTTCCTACGCCAATACGCAACCCTTTCCATGCATATGACGTTGCTATCCCGGCCAGCAGCATAAGGCATATTGGCAACGACAGGTCCGGCTTTCATACCCCTTTCAGCCCATCTTCACCAAAAGAGACCGCCCATGAAAAGATTGCCTGCGGAAATCAAATCCGGTGCATGAGCAGGTCCTGATCAGATAGCATCGTGTCGTAATCGTCAGCAAGACAACAAATGGATACCCTAACCAAAAGGCTGGACAACCTATTCCAGCACTCCTGCAATACCACCCAAATCATAGCCGGCATCCCGGGCTGCCATTAGAATGTCGTCCTTTGATTGCCGACCCGATTGTGATAACGCCCAAACCGTTGCGCTGCGGGTTCCTGAACGGCAATAAGCCAGAACCGGTCCCGGTATCTCATCCGTTGCCGCAGCAAAACCCGCGACAATCTCAGCTGTCATTTGCCCCGGATAAACGGGCAGGAACCGGAACTCCAGTCCCGCTTCAGCTGCTGCCTGTGCCATTTCATCATGATCCGGCTGATCAGCCTCCTCCCCATCAGGCCGGTTACAGACCACACTGCGAAACCCCATTGCAACCAGATCCACCAGATCCGCCTGCACTATCTGCGGCGAAACCGAAATTGTTTCATCAATCTTCCTGATATCCATGGGCTTCCCCTGCATCCTGCAAGTTACGGTGTCAGTGTTGTGAATGATCTTTGCCTGTATCACCATGCAAAGGCAATTCACCAATATATGCTTACCCATCCGACCTGCCCTCGTCCTGACACATTCAGGTGAAGCCTGCATCGTACCCTGTTAGAAACAGAACCAACCTTACGGAAGCCTGCTGACAGGCTGTCAGCGAACGGCTTTCACACCTTCCAGAATCAGTGTCGTGGCAATGTCTGCATAATCTTCACGCGTGATCGGGCCACCATCACGAAACCACATGTAAACCCAGTTCAGCATTCCAAACAACGACATGGTAACCGGCATAAGCAGTGGACGTTCCTGACGCAGTTCGGGGTTGATCCGGTCAATTACCGACGAAAAGCGACGTACAATCCTGCGTTCGATTTCGGCCAGTGCCTGCTGCTGATCATCGCTCAGGGCACGCTTGGCATTCAGCTGGACAACATGTTCATTATCAGCACCGCGATAGATATCCAGCACCGCCCTGACCAGTGCCCGCAGCCTGTCCCGATCAGGCAGGTCAGGGTCATCAGCTGCGGCAACTGCCTCATCCACTTCGATCAGGTGAGTTTTGATAATGGAAAAAATCAATGCATCCTTACCGGGATAATAATGGTAAAGCAGCGCCTTGGAAACACCCGCACGTTCAGCAATCATCGACATGGACGCTTTATCCATACCCTGATCAGAAATTACAGCAGCTGCATTGCGCAGCAGGTCCTGTTGTTTTTCGGCAAAGTCACTGGCGCGGGTTCGGGCCATTATATTTCCTGTCTGACAGCGGTGATCATGTCACCGCCGGGTGCATTAACCTTTTCATCAAGTCTTGTCACGCCGAACCGGTCACGCGCCTTCAGCGCTCTTTCGGGCGATTATCGATGACACGTCTGGCTTTGCCTTCCGAACGTGCCACCCCTTCCGGGTCATGAACGACAATCTTCGATGAAACTCCGATCACAGACTTGATGTGGTGGGACAGTTCCTTTGCGGCAGTATCCCGTGCCGCAGGGTCAGCATTTTCAGGCAGGCATTCACAATGCACCGTCATATTATCCATCCGGTTTGCACCGGTATTCAGCTCAATCTGGAAATGCGGAGCCAGCGACGGGACCTTGAGGATCTGTTCTTCAACCTGAGTGGGGAATACATTCACACCACGCAAAATGATCATGTCATCTGACCGGCCGGTAATCTTTTCGATACGCCGCATCGAACGGGCTGTTCCCGGCAGGAGCCGTGTCAGATCACGCGTCCGGTACCGGATCATCGGCAGCCCTTCCTTGGTCAACGTGGTAAAGACCAGTTCGCCCATCTCCCCATCCGGTAGAACTTCCCCGGTTTCGGGGTCAATTATCTCGGGATAGAAGTGATCTTCCCAGATATGCAACCCATCCTTGGTCTCGACACATTCATTGGCCACACCAGGTCCCATGATTTCCGACAGGCCATAAATATCAACCGCATGCATATCAAAGACCTGCTCGATTTCTTCCCGCATCCTGTTGGTCCATGGCTCAGCCCCGAAAATGCCAACCTGAAGCGAACTTTCACGGGGATCGATGCCCCGGCGACGGAATTCGTCAAGGATGGACAGCATGTAGGACGGTGTCACCATGATGATGCGTGGCTTGAAATCTTCAATCAGGGTCACCTGACGCTCGGTCATGCCGCCGGAAATCGGCACAACGGTACAACCCAGCCGCTCTGCCCCGTAATGCGCCCCAAGCCCGCCGGTAAAGAGACCATAGCCATAGGCGACATGACAGATATCCCCGGGCCGACCGCCGGACGCCCGGATAGACCGGGCAATCAGGTTGGCCCATACATCAATATCTGCCTTTGTATAGCCCACGACAGTGGGCTTCCCGGTCGTTCCGGACGACGCATGGATCCGGACCAGTTCCTCACGGGGCACAGCAAACATGCCGAAGGGATAATTATCCCTGAGATCTGTCTTGTAGGTAAAGGGGAATCTGGCGAGGTCGGCCAGAGTACGCAGATCCTCGGGATGCACGCCATGTGCATCAAAACGCTCCCGGTAGAAGGGCGAATTGTCATAGGCATGTTTCAGCGACCGCTTCATGCGGTGGAATTGCAGCGCGGCAATCTCGTCGCGTGAAGCAATCTCGATGGGGTCAAGCGATTTACGGTCCGGCGTCAGATCTTCCATGATTTGTCCTCCTCCAGAGTCATTCGGGCAGGTGTGTGCCGCGGACAGTTCGTGACAAACCGCGAAAATGCGCGATCTGCCAACCGTCCTGATTGGTGATTTCAACGTCATAGACACCGCTGCGCCCCGTGCGCGACACTTCGCGTGCGGAAGCGATCAACCGGTCGCCAAGCCTTGCCGGCGCGACATAGTTGATGGACGCAGCCTGCCCAACAGTAATCGTATTGTAGCTGTTGCAGGCAAAGGCAAAGGCACTGTCAGCCAGTGTGAAGATATAGCCGCCGTGGCCATTATCGTGGCCATTGGTCATCGCATCGGTCACCAGCATCGACAGCTTCGCCGTTCCTGGTGAAATATGTTCGATTTTCATGCCCAGCCTCTGACTGGCATTGTCATTGTTCCACATGGCTTCGGCAGACGCCTCTGCCAGTTCCTGCGGAGTCAGGTCTGCTGCCCGTGTCATTTGCCTTTGAACTCCGCTGCCCGCTTTTCAAGGAAGGCCGTGACACCTTCGGCATAATCAGCCGTTCGGCCTGCCGCTTGTTGCGCATCACGTTCCGCATCAAGATGATCTTCCAGCGAATGATCTGCCGCCGTCTGGATCAGCTGCTTGGTCAGCCCCAGACCAACCGTCGGCCCCAAAGCCAGTCGGGTAGCAATGGCCATGGCTTCATCCAGCAGCGCATCATCATCGACCGACCGCCATATCAGACCCCATGATTCGGCCTGTTCCGCCCCCAGCGGTTCTGCCAGCAAGGTCAGCGCCTTTGCCCGTGGTTCACCCAGAATACGCGGCAAGGACCATGATCCTCCGGCATCGGGGATCAGCCCAATCTTCGAAAAAGCCTGTATGAAACGGGCCGACCGCGCCGCAAGGACAATGTCGCAGGCCAGTGCGATATTTGCCCCTGCCCCGGCCGCCACGCCATTTACCGCACAAATGACCGGCTTTTTCAGGCTACGGATCAGGCGTAAGTTCGGGTTGTAATATTCATCCAGTGTTGCACCAAGATCAGGTGCAACACCCCCTTTGCGCGGGTCACGGTCCCCCAGATCCTGCCCGGCACAAAATCCCCTGCCCGACCCAGTCAGCAGAACCGCACGCACATCAGCATCATCGCCTGCCCGCTCAAGACCGGTACGCAGGGCAAGGTGCATCTCAGGGGTAAAGCTGTTCAGCTTGTCCGGGCGATTCAGGGTCAGACGAAGTACGCCATTTTCCAGCCCCACGATGACTGTGGTTGTTTCATCCATGCACCCCTCCCTTTTCCGCATTCTCCCCTGCGGGTCAAAAAGATGTTGCATAGACCGACCGGTCAGTCAATTATATTCAGGAGGAGAGAAAAAGGTGGTCACCCGAATCTGGTGGGTGAAGATGCCAGAAAAGGCGAATCTGAAATTCTGAAATACAGTTTGGCTGTCTTTTTCTGAATCACAAAGAAAAAAATGCCGCTCCAGGCGGCACTGTTCAGCAACTGGGAGGAACGCTGAATGACCATCCGTAATCTGATGATCTCTGCCGCAACACTGGCTGTCGTATCCGTGCCGGCATTTGCCGATATCGATATCGGGGCTTCTCTGTCGGAAACAGGACCCGCAGCCTTCCTGGGCGACCCGGAAGCAAAGACCCTCCGGATGGAGGTCGACAAGATCAATGAGGCCGGCGGTATCAATGGCGAAAAGATCAACCTCATCATTTATGATGATGGAGGCGATGCCAACAAAGCCAAGACATTTGCCACCCGGCTTGTCGAAGACGACGAGGTCATTGCCGTAATCGGCGGGACAACAACCGGCACGACCATGGCAATGATCCCGGTTTTTGAAGATGCCGAAATCCCCTTTATCAGCCTGGCCGGTGCGGTGGATATCATCCAGCCGGTCAAACCCTTCACCTTCAAGACCCCTCATACCGACCGGATGGCCTGTGAAAAGATCTTCGCCGACATGACCGGCAGGGGCCTGACAAAAATCGGCATGATTTCCGGATCGGACGGGTTCGGGAAATCGATGCAGGCCCAGTGCAAGGATGTTGCAGAAGCATCGGGGGTCGAAATCGTCGCGGACGAAACCTATGGCCCACAGGATGCGGACATGACCCCACAGCTGACCAATATCAAAGGTTCAGGTGCGCAGGCCATCCTGAATTCTGGCATGGGGCAAGGGCCGGCAATCATCACCCGTAATCACAAGCAGCTGGCCATTGATGCGCCGCTTTACCAATCACATGGCGTGGCATCAAAACAGTTCATCGAACTGGCGGGTGCAGAAGCCGCCGAAGGCGTACGCCTGCCCGCCGCAGCGCTGCTGGTTGCCGACCAATTGCCCGGGGATGACCCTCAAAAGGCGGTCGTCACCGATTATCGCGATGCCTATCAAACCGCGATAAACGAAGATGTCTCAACCTTTGGCGGACATGCTCATGACGCTCTGGCAATTCTTGTGGCTGCCATCGAACGGGCTGGCGGCACCAATCCTGTTGCAATCCGTGATGAGATTGAGGCCACCGAGAATTTTACCGGTACAGGCGGAGTCGTGAATTTTACCCCGGAGGACCATCTCGGCCTGACACTGGACGCGTTCAGAATGCTGGAAATCAAGGACGGCAACTGGACCATCGCCGAATAAGCTGATGCCCGGACGCGGGAGGCAGCAATCCCCCGCGTTCGCTTCCAAGCGGAGAAACCATGTCAGAGCTGCTGCAATTTCTGTTTTCGGGCCTGACGGTCGGTGCCGTCTATGCACTGGTCGCACTTGGCTTTACGATCATCTACAATGCCTCCGACGTGGTGAATTTCGCACAGGGCGAATTCGTCATGCTGGGCGGCATGATCACTGTCTTTGCCCATGCGGCCGGGTTGCCCCTGGCCTTGGCAGCCCTGACTGCCATCGTAGTCACCGCCGGGATCGGTGTCGCACTGAACAAGCTGGCAATAGAACCCGCGCGTGGTGCACCGGTCGTATCCCTGATCATCATTACCATTGGTGCCTCGATTTTTCTGCGGGGCGCGGCACAGATCGTTTTCGACAAGCAGATCCACCGTTTTCCCGCCTTTTCCGGGGATGAACCGATCCGCATCGCAGGGGCAACGATCCTTCCGCAGTCGCTTTGGGTCATTGCCGGCGGACTGGCCATATTCATTGCACTCTATCTGTTCTTTACCAAGACACTGACAGGAAAGGCTGTACTGGCAACATCGAACAACCGGCTTGCGGCACAACTGGTCGGGATCAACACGAACTGGGTCATGACCCTGTCTTTTGCCCTTTCCGCCAGCATCGGCGCATTGGCAGGGGTTCTGGTCACACCGATCACCAACACCTCATATGATGTCGGCATCGCATTGGCGCTGAAGGGTTTTGCCGCCGCCATGCTGGGTGGAATGGGCAATCCGAAGGGTGCTCTTGCCGGGGGAATCCTGCTTGGCATACTTGAGGCACTGACGGCAGGTTATCTCAGTTCGCAATACAAGGATGCCGCCGCATTTATCATTATATTGCTGGTTCTCTTCATTATGCCGCAGGGCCTGTTCGGCGCAAAACAAACGGAGCGGGTATAATGATACGACTGACTCCAAAATCCGCCACACTGCTTGTCCTGACCGCCCTGATCGTACTGAGCCCGATCTTCTTTCCATCGAACTTTTACTATCGTGTCGGATCACTGATCTTCATCAACGGCCTGGCCGTTACCGGCATGGTGATCCTGATCGGTTATGCCGGGCAAATCAGCCTTGGCCATGCCGGATTTGCAGGCATTGGGGCCTATAGCTGCGCATTGATGCCGGTTCACTGGGGCATCCCAACCATTCTGGCCGCAGTTCTCGGCGCAATCATCTCTGCCATGCTGGCATGGTTGGTTGGCAGGCCGATCCTGCGGCTCAAGGGATATTACCTGGCTGTGGCAACGCTGGGTCTTGGTATCCTCGTTTACATGGTGCTCACAAACGAAGCATGGCTGACAGGCGGCCCGGACGGAACTCAGGTTCCCGATTCCGGGCTGCACGATCTGGCAAAGGCTGCTGGCCTGAGCCTGAAAACATCGCAGTTCTGGTATTGGCTTTGTGGGCTTATCCTGCTGGCCGGCGCATGGCTGGCACTGAATCTTTACGACAGTCCAACCGGCCGTGCCCTGCGTGCCTTGCACGGGTCAGAGGTCGCCGCCCGGACTGTTGGCATTGATATCGCACGCTACAAATTGCTGGCCTTCGTGATATCTGCTGTCTATGCCTCCGCCGCCGGGTCCCTGGTGGCGATGCAGAATGAATTCATCACACCTGATATCGCTGGTTACATGCATTCCATCGAGTTCGTGACCATGGCTGTTCTGGGCGGTGCAAATTCTGTCCTGGGTGCCATACTCGGGGCCGGCATCCTGACATTGCTGCCGCAGGTCCTGACCGTCTTTGCCGAATATGAATACCTGCTTCTCGGCCTGATCATGATGCTGGTTATGATCTTCATGCCAAACGGGCTTTTGCCATCCATCATGCGGCTGATCCGGGGGAAAGACGAATGAGCGATCTTCTGTCAGTTGAAGACCTTGGCATTTCCTTCGGTGGCCTGTGTGCCGTCAATGCGGTGACCTTTCGCCTCCAGGCCGGAGAAATCCTGTCCGTGATCGGTCCGAACGGTGCCGGAAAGACCACTCTTTTCAACATGATTTCGGGCGTTTACCTGCCAGGTAACGGCCGGGTGGTTCTGGAAGGGCAGGACGTCACCGGCATGCGACCCGATCTTCTTGCCCGCCGCAGTATGTCACGCACATTTCAAAACCTTCAGATTTTCCAGAACATGACGGTTCTGGAAAATGCGATTGCCGGCTTTCACCTGACGGAATCCGGTGGCCTGCTGGCAGACTTGTTTCGCCTGCCCTCAATGCGCAGGCGGGCCCGTGCCGCACGTGATCAGGCAATGACCCTGCTGGAACGTGTTGGTCTGGAACGCGCCGCCGAAATCGAGGCAGGAAACCTGTCCTACGGCAAGCTCAAACGGCTGGAAATTGCACGGGCACTGGCCTTGAATCCGAAAGTGCTTCTGCTGGATGAACCCGCTGCCGGCTGCAATGCGGTCGAAACCGAAGAAATCGACCACATGATCGCCGAAGTTGCCCGTGACGGTGTCGCCATCCTGCTGGTTGAACATGACATGAAGATGGTGATGCGGATCTCCAGCCATATCGTCGTGCTGGATCATGGCGAAAAGATCGCAGAAGGCGATCCGGCCACGGTCAGCCGGGATCCACAGGTTATCGCCGCCTATCTGGGCACCGACACACCGGAGAGCGCCAATGCTTGAAATCCGTGAATTGCGTTCCCGCTATGGCCGGATTGAGGTCCTGCACGGCATTGATCTGAACGTTCAGTCAGGTGAAATCGTCACCGTGGTCGGGGCCAACGGCGCCGGCAAGACAACCCTATTACGCTGCATTTCCGGTACGCAACCTGCCTCAGCCGGGGAAATTACCTTCCGGGGGGAAGCTATCACAACCGTCCCGGCCTATCGCCGGATCCGGCGCGGGATTTCCCAGTCCCCCGAAGGGCGACAGATCTTCACCAACCTGACTGTCGAAGAAAACCTGCGCCTTGGTGCCTTTCTTTATACGGATGACCGGGTTGAGCGGGATATGGAAGATGCATTCCAGATGTTCCCAATCCTGCGCGAGAAACGAAATCTGCCAGCAGGTGGATTATCTGGCGGGCAGCAGCAGATGCTGGCAATCGCCCGCGCATTGATGGGACGGCCGGGCTGTCTCTTGCTGGATGAACCCTCAATGGGACTTGCACCGATCCTCGTACAACAGATCTTCGATGTGGTTTCAAACCTGAAGACATTGAATGTGACAGTTCTGCTGGTTGAACAAAATGCCTTTGGTGCCCTGAAAATTGCCGATCGTGGCTATGTCATGGAGACCGGGCGCATCAGTATGGATGGCCCTGCTAGAGAACTGATCGCCGATCCCCGCATCCGCGAAGCATATCTGGGTATCTGATCACGCCATGAGCATCGTGCCCAACCTGCGTCGGCCATCACCAGGCTGCATTCATCACACCGATCGCGGCTCGTAATATTGCAGCCACGACTACCAGAAGCTCCTGGGCAGGCATCACTTCGAGGTCTTGATAAGCGGCAAGAGGAATTGCTTTGACAACGCGGCAGTGGAAACATTCGGTAATCCTCCCCTTGGTCAAGGGGATGCGGAAGCAGAAATTTCTTGACAGGATCGACGAGGAGATTTGGATGAAGAAGACGGGATTTACTGAGGCACAGATCATGGGCGTGCTGCGTCAGGCCGAGGGCGGTGTGCCTGTGGCCGGGCTTTGCCGCGAGCATGGGATCAGCAGCGCGACGTTCTATAAATGTCGTGCGGAGTATGGCGGCATAGACGTGTCGATGATGAGCCAGATGAAAGCCTTGGAGGATGAGAACCGGCGGCTGAAACGCATGTTTGCCGATCTGCTGCGCGGGGCGCTTGGAAAAAAGTGACGCGGCCAGATCAGCGCCGTGAGTTGGCCGCGAAGGCGGTGGCGAAGAAGGGGGGCAGTATCTCGCTGGCCTGCC
>JBKEAB010000010.1:0-14114 GCA_047971845.1 Paracoccus sp. (in: a-proteobacteria)
GAATTGTTCCGGTCGGGTGCTCATGTTATGCGGCCTTGTTTTCGCAGGCCACGGGTGATTTCCAGCCGAGGGCTGAGTGTTTTCTGCGCGGGTTATAGAAGCCGTTGATGTCTTCGAAGAGTGCGATCTCGACCTCGCGCCGGGTTCGCCAGTCGCGGCGCCAGACCAGTTCGGCCTTCAGCGATTTGAAGAAGCTTTTGACGGCCGAATTGTCATAGCAATTGTCCTTGCTGCATATTCCCACTGAACTGCCGTAGCGTTTTCATTAATGCTGCCGCCCGATGTTACTAGAATTGACACGCACGATAGCTCCGCCAATACCGCAACATACGATTGAGCATGATCGCAAAAGCGTATTTCCCGGCGACCTATGCTGCCGGTGCCGCGAGACGCGAGGCGAGCGAAGGCGAGAAGCGCGGAGACCTCAACTATCGCAGCGGTTCTCGCCTTCGCGGGTCGGCAAGCTACGCAAGTTGGACGGGGAGCAGTCATTCGCTGCGAAGGTAGCGAATGGTAGCACTGCCCAGCAAAGCTGAAATGCGTGCATTGCATAGTAACTCTAAGCCTGCGAAATTCGGTAGTGTACCACTAAACACCAAGCGCTCTTAGCGAGATGGACGCGAGCAGTGATTCCAGAACAACAGGTACTGCAAAAAATCAAAGCACTGTGTGCCAAGCCGGGATACATTCATGCACTGGCTGCGGTTGTTATTGAGAGCGTCACGTTCTTGTACGATAGCCATGTTGGGTTTCGTGGCTCAGACATAGCTGACGCGTCAGAACGTGACTGGCTCAACAAGAATGAAATAAATGTGCTTGTTGGCTATTGGGTTCAAACTGACCGCGATAGGACACCGCTAAATCAAGAAACCATTTCTGATTATGCGGGACAGACAAAAAAGCTAATGGCTCAGCTACACGACTGTATGAAAGACGCAATCATGCAGCGTTTTGATCTGAAGAAAATTCAGAACGAAAATTTCAACCCTTTGATGACAGATGAAGCCATTCGGGAGGCTGTATTTTACTCTGCGGAGTCAGCTTACACGTCGCAATACCGAGATTTTTCAGCAAAGCGGTATTCACGTGATGCTGCTTGGATGCAAGCTCAGTTCGGCTTTGATATCTATGAAGCCGTAGAGTTGTTTCGTTTAATTCAATCATTGCGAACAGGGTTAATCAGCGCCTTTCTGAATGTTAAGAGGATGGAGTCAAATAGCGAGTTATCGCCTCTAACGGGGCTCTTGCTGCCTCTAGATCTGATTATTGAGAATAGTTCATTTGATGGGGAAAAAGTTAATAAGATAATCGACAAATTCACACTGAGATTTTCAGAGAAAAATACTGAATTCCGCAGCTTGAGCGACACCAATCTGGCCGCAGTGTTTCCATTCTTTGAGCTTGGCAACGGGGCATTGGTTTGCTTTCAAGAGGTAAGTTTGTTTGAAGCGTTGTATGACAATCCTATGTATTGGATCGGTCAAGATGACAAATACAAAGGTGAAGGGCTAAACAATCGGGGGGGTTTACTGCGAAGATATATCGCACCATTTTTTAGGGCGGTTATTCAATGAGGAACAAATCCTGAAGAATGTTGCCATCCATAAAAAAAGTCAAAAGGTAGGCGAAATTGACCTGTTAGTAAATTATGGGGAGCACCTTCTACTTGTCGAGGCGAAATCCAAAAGAATGACCGCAGGTGCAAGAACAGGAAACTGGGAGCTCGCTCAGAAAGACTTTGGTAAAGGGGTGCAGCATGCATATTCGCAACTGGTTTCTAACATCAAATTTCTGAAGGATTCCCAGGTCACATTGCGTGACGAACACGGCGCAAAAATCGAAAAACCTACTTTTAGGTTCGCTTACCCAATGATTGTTTTGTCTGATCATTATCCGGCACTTTACATGCAGACAAAGCACTTGCTGAAAGAAGCCAAGGTTCCCAAGACTGTTCTGAATACTTTTGTTGGGGACGTGTTTGTATTAGATGAATTGACGGAGTTTTTGGACTCGCCATTAAAATTCCTAAGCTATTTGAGGCTTCATGCTGAATATAAGGATAGGATTAATGCAAATGGTGAGCACACCGTTTTGGGGTATCACTTGAAGCAAAATCTATGGTTTGATGATGAATATCACTTCATCACCATAGCTGATGATTGTGCAGCGGACTTGGAAGCCGCATTCTGTGTGCGTCGTGATGGATTGGAAGGAAATGACACGCCGTCGGGCATTCTTACTGCATCACGTGGCAACTATATAGATTCAATCATCGAGCAGCTTGAAAACGTTCCCAATAGCGCGGCCCTTGAATTGGGATTCATCTTATTGGAGACAGCAGCCGATTCCCTGCTTGAAGTCAATCGGCAACTTGATGAACGTCGACGAACATGTCTGAACGGAAAAGAGTGTTGTGATTTTTCAATACAAATGGAACAGGGCAGAGCAGGGTACACAGTTCACATAACGTCTTCAGACATTGCGACAACAGATGAACGATTAAGGGCTCATTGCGAATTTCGGAAAAACGAAGCCAAGGCGAAAAGCTGGTACGGTATCGCGCTCGAACCACAAACGATGCAAATAACCGTTGCTGCAAGATTGGAACATCCAAACGTCCTAAGCAATCCACTTAGAACGGCAAGTAGTGGCAAGTACAAGTTTACGCCAAAAATGACCTCTTTGGATAAAAGTAAACGAAAATTTGGACGAAACGATTCGTGCCCATGTGGAAGTGGAAAGAAATATAAGAAATGCTGCTTATCACGCACCGTGCAGTTTCCCATCAGCCCAACCTCATCTGAACCGTTCTAAGCGGAATTATGGGCATCTGTCTATTTATCAGTAGCACTCTGGTTTGAAGATGCCGGTATGACTGAAACCGGCCATTTGATTGATTTATCTTGGATGGCCGGAAAGGGCCGACCTCGCCTGACAACCGCAAGTGACGCGGCGCAATGGTGCCGCAGCGCGGCATGTCGGCAGCGGAGCCCATACCCGAGAGCACGAAATATTGAGATATTCTGCTGGTTCTCACTCAGATCGGCACCCGCTTGCATTAAGCTTCGGCACCCAATTGCTCGCCCTTCCGCTCAAAGCCGATGGTTTATATCCAATAGAGGCTCTGTTGCACAAATCGGCTGATGGTCGGACCTCCCCCTTCCCCCCGGACAGACCTATCCTGCGACCTCTGTGATGGGCATTCCGAGGGCGGTGAAGCCGTTCAGGACGGCAACACGGACTTGGAATTTGGCGACCTAACGATCGAAGTCGCGTGCGGACAGGCGCTGACCGATCAGCTTGACGCAGTGCATTTTGGTTTCTGCCCGGCTTCGGCGGTGATAGCCGCTCCATCGTCGCCAGATGGTCCGCCCGACGCGCTTCGATGTCCGCAGGATTTCGTTGCAGGCGATCACCCCGGCAGAGGCAGGTTTCCACGGTTTGGCGTTCTTGCGGGGCGACCCAGTCCAGGCCGATCAGGCGAGGCTCTCGACGAAACCGGTCGTCTGGCGCAGCACCGTGCCGAACAGCACCTACATGGTCAGGCAGGTCTGGATGGCAGCGTCGCTGTAGTCGAGCTGCCGCCCCCACTTACCGGTTGGCGCGACCTCCCAAGTCATCTGAAGGATCGAGCCAGATCGTCAGCAAACCGCAGCGCTTCAGCGCTTCGCTATAGGCGGGCCAGTTCCTGGTCTTATAGGCGGGGCGTGTCGGTCCGCTCATTCGTCCCAGCTACCGCATTGAATTCACGAGGTAAATCAATTATAGAATTTATGCAAGAGAGCCTCCAACAGGTGAAAAACAAGTCCATAGGCAATGAGATTTATTTTATCACCTTCGCTGCCTCAGCCGCAGATAATCCCACTGCCATGCCCCGTGCCATTCTTTGCAGTCGTTCTCCGGCGTGCCGGAAAAACATTGTATAACTTTCACAGAAATAGTTCTGCCCTGTCTCACCATTCCGGGACCGGGCAAAACGGTATTTGGGGCACCCGCCATTGCAAGCAAAGCGAAATGTGCAGGATTTGCATTGTGCTGTAAGGGTTTCACGCTTGCTATCGCCAAATTTCTGCTGACGATCGCTCCACATCAGTTCACCGAGAGATTGCTCAACGATATTTCCGATCCAGTATTCAGGATAAACGTAATGGTCACAGGAATACAGGCTGCCATCATGCTCCAGAGCCAATGCATTACCGCAGGTCTCGGCGAAGATACATAGCGAGGATGGCATTCCGGACCACAGGGCAAGCTGAGTATCGAAATGCTGCACGAAAATGCGTCCAATATCGTTCCTATACCAAGTGTCAAAGACATCACAGAGGAACTTTCCATATGCCCGGGGCCGAACGCTCCATGCCGTGACCGTATTGGCTGGCTCCATATCCACCTGCGGCGCTTTTGCAAGGCCGTTGACCGTGGCGCTCCGCTCAACGATCGGGATGAACTGTATGAATTCAATACCAAGACCACGCAGGAAGAGATAAACCTCCTTTCCTTTCCCACCGTTTGCCTGATGGACAGTCGTCAGTGCGTTATACGCGATCTCATGACGCTGCAGGACCTCAAGCCCTGCCATCACCCGCTCAAAGGTAGCCCGTCCGTTACGGTCAACGCGATACCGGTCATGAACCCTGGACGGGCCATCAATACTGATCCCGACAAGAAAATCATTGTCTTTGAGAAAATTTCCCCATTCATCATCCAGCAGGATACCATTGGTCTGGAGGCTGTTTGTCACCGGCACTGACGCGGGCGCATGTTTGCGCTGCAAAGCAATAATCTTGCGGAAATAATCGACCCCCAGCATGGTCGGTTCCCCACCTTGCCAGCCGAAACCAACCTCAGGCATGCCGGCTTCGAGAGATGCATCAATGGTCTGACGAATATAAGCTTCAAGCACGTCATCAGCCATGCGAAACTTCTTTTCGTTCGGAAACAGCTTTTCTTTTTCAAGATAATAGCAATATTTGCAGTCGATGTTGCAACGCGGCCCGATAGGTTTGGTCATGATATGGAACGGGTGAGGATCGCGCATTTCTTGTCTCTTGCTGGCCGGGAGTTGCATATGCCGCGCATAGACGGCAGCAGACCTGATCTTATACAAGGCGTCTGATCCCCTGCAACCGACCCCGGAAGGCCTTTATCCTTGGCGAAAGGTCAGGTCCTAAGATTCCATCAGGGTCTTAAAATGGCGCGACAGCAACAGCAAGCCAAAGAAAAGTGTAATTGCTGATATGAGCAATACATAACCAACACTTATGTAACTGCCATCATAGGTTGGGTACAGACTTTTCCGCATGAGGCCAACAATATGAATCAATGGGTTATACCAAAGGAATTCCTGGGCCATCCGGGGCATGATATCATAGGTGAAGAAGATACCGGATATCAGGAACAAGGGTCTCGTCAGGATGGACCAGATCCGTTCATAAACCGGGAATGATGTCATCAGGAAGCAGTTCAGGGTACCGATCCCGGTTGCCAGCAGGACAGCCATCAACATTGCGATGCCCAGCATCTTGAGATCCATCCAGAGAGGAAGATCATAGATCACGACGATTCCTGTCAGTACGATGGCAACCACGACGACATCAGTCAGTGCATTCAGTATCAGCCGGGCAATCAGGGCATCCATAAACGTGACACAGGGATAGGCCATGAAAGGGCGGGAAAACTGTACCGAACGTGCAATCTTCTGCGACAGGGAGTTGAACATGGAAAATGGCAGGAAACCGCTGGCATAGAACAGCGCAAAATTGTCTCCAATCAGTGGCTTTCCCATTGCGACCGAGAAAATCAGAGCCAAAATAGTAATACCCAGAACCGGTTCAAGAATTGCCCAGAAATAGCCTCCGGCAGAGCGGCCATAGGTTGTCGCAATCTCACGCAGCATCAGTGCGGTTACCGTCCGCGCCATCTGGAACGGCGGCCGCTTCCGGACATCGTGCAACTGCCCGGAAATCGGTAAGGACATATCAGATATCTTGGAGTTCATGTGAAGATGAGTGACTGGCTTTAACTGACAAGAGTATGTAACAAGCGAACAATGTCGGAAACAACCGAAAGCAACCCAATTTGAGCCAGAATTCGTCCCCGAGCAAACCTGCATCAGGATCGGCAGCTGCAGTTCCGCCTGTACAACTGGCTACAAATCCTCCTCCCCGACCGGCGGCAACCATGGCCCGGTTCGAGTTGCGCCACAAGCTGATACTTATTTCCTTCTTCCTGATCGTAATTCTGCCGACGCTGATCAGCGGATGGTATTTCTGGGCACGGGCACAGGATCAGTATGTCTCAACCGTCGCCTTCTCGGTCCGGAAAGAAGATGGCCCGCAGACCTCTGATCTTCTGGGGGGCATTACCCAGTTGACAGGGGGATCTTCGACAGCAGATGCAGATATTCTGTATGAATTCCTGCGCAGCGAGGAAATCGTCCGGCGAGTCGATCAGGCCGTTGATTTGCGGGCAATGTATTCAAAGGCATGGCCGGAAGATCCTGTCTTTGCATTGCCACCATCGCAATCAATTGAGGAACTGACAGAATATTGGCAGCGCCGTGTGCGGGTGCTTTATGATACATCCACCCGGCTGATCACACTGGAAGTATCAGCCTTTACCCCTGAAGATGCCTATGAGGTCGCCAAAGCCACTTTTGATGAAAGCAGCCGTACCATTAACCGCCTGTCGGATATCGCCCGGCAAGACGCAACCCGCTTTTCCAGGGATGAATTGCAAAAAGCTCAGGAGCGTCTGACAAAGACACGTCAGGAAATGACGGCTTTTCGAATGCGGACACAGATTGTTGATCCTCTGGCTGATCTAGAAGGGCAGATGGGCGTCCTGAATTCATTGCAGGCGCAGCTGGCCGAAGCGCTCATTGCACTGGATCTGTTGCGCGAGAATGCCCGCGAAGGTGACCAGCGGGTCATTCAAACCGAACAGAAGATCGAGGCAATTCATACCCGAATGGCTGAGGAGCGCGCCAAGTTTGGTGCTGCTGGTAAAGGACCAGGCGGAGAAAGCTATGCCATGCTGATGACGGAGTATGAAAAGCTTGCGGCAGATATGGAGTTTGCCGAACTGGCAGCCCGTTCAGCCCAGGCATCATATGATGTGGCTCTGGCAGAGGCGCAACGCCAATCCCGTTATCTTGCCGCCCACATCGAACCAAACGTTGCCGAGAAATCCCTGCTACCAAACCGTCCAAGGCTCCTGGTCAGCGTATTTGGTATTCTATTGATCTGCTGGCTGATCATGCTGTTGGTTTACTACAGCCTTCGTGACCGGCGCTGAGCATGATCATTCTTGAGGATCTGACAAAAATATATCGCCGCAAGGGGATCCGTACAACTGTAGCTGATTGTATCAATGCAGTATTCCCAACCGGGCATGCCGTTGCCTTGCTTGGACGGAATGGTGCCGGTAAGTCCAGCCTCCTGCGCATGATAGCAGGCACCATGTTGCCAACCTCCGGGCGTATTGTCAGTGATGGAACAGTGTCATGGCCTGTCGGCTTTGCCGGCAGTTTCCATACAGAACTGACAGGGGCCCAGAATGTACGTTTTGTTGCCCGGATCTATGGTGCAGATACCAACTCTCTTGTCGATTATGTCGAGGACTTCTCGGAACTGGGCCTAGATTATCACAAACCCTTCGGGACCTATTCATCCGGCATGCGATCACGGCTGGCGATGGGTACAAGCATGGGCATAAAGTTTGACACCTATCTGGTGGATGAGGTTACCAGCGTCGGTGACGCATCATTCCGGGCAAAATCAGAAATGGTATTCATGGACCGAATGCGTGATGCAAGTGCAGTCGTAGTCAGCCATTCAATGCCTTTCGTTCGCAAGACATGCACAATGGGTGCTGTTCTGAACGCCGGGCACTTGATCATGTTCGACAATATCGACGAAGCAATCACAGCTTACGAAAAGACAGCCTTTTCTGCCACGGCAAATTCTGCAATTGGCTGAAGACGGAATCCCAGGATAAATCTGTCAAGACAGAACGGCAAAAGACAGTACCTTTCACAAGCCGGACTCGGGTTCGTGACATTGGCACCAATATGAGCGTTCCTCAGTGATCAAATCTTGCTATTTGCAAATAAACGTGCTAGTAGCAATAATATAATCTATCTTATATAATCGGAGGAGAGGTTGCCAGTCGGAGAGATCCGAATGAAAGACCTTTAATGTCATGAATATTGCACTTCATCAGAACCCATTTAGACCGATGCCCCAAGGGTTATCACGCCAGGACAGTTCACCAGCGTCTACCTTGCCTGTCTTTGGACAGAATCTCCGTATTCTGACCTCACTGAGAGGGACACAGGCAAAAGTCGCCGCAGATCTGGATATTGGCCGCATACAGTTTCAGCGATACCTGCGTGGTGACAGTTTTCCCAAGCCACATATCCTGAAAAAGATTTGTGATTATTTCCAGGTTGATGCCAGAATTCTGATTGAGCCCCTGACTCAGGAGCTGCTGAATACCATGCTGCTGAAACAACGTTTTGGACCACAGGCACAGCACCAGAATGGGTGGCTTTCTGCCATCAGTTTTGCTGTCCCGAATCATAACTACTTTGAAGACACGGACATGCTGACCAATGGATTATATGCAACCTGGCAATGGAGCAGTGCCCACAAGGATACTGTCATTCGCAAGCTTATCATGGTTGCCGATCAGCAAGGGGTCAAAGTGATGCGTGGTTATTCCCCACGTGAATATGTGGAGCCAGGAACATCTGTACAAAATCGAGAATACCGTGGAATATGTCTTTATATCAAACATAAAGGTTATGTCTTGCTGACATTCTATGCCACGCCCGGCAAAATGGTCTCAACAACCTTTATAGCCCCCACGCAGCTTGCCGAACATTTCTCGGAACTGTTCATCGGCTTCACCGCAATCAGCCGGGACGAATTACCCGGAATGCCCCGATTATCCCGGATCATTCTCCAGAAAATCAAACCATCAAAGCACCATCTGATAAAAGAAGCGCACACAAAAGCTTTCTTCGACCTGGATGAAGTTCCACCTGCTTTCGCAGATCTGTTAAGCGCTCCAGTTGCATAATGTATTTCTGTTGATGTCAGAGAGTTGGTAGTTTCCAAGCTATCATGCAGGCCATCATGAGAGAAGCATTCACAGAATTTGTGCAGTAAAATGGCTCTGTTGCACAAATCGTCTGATAGCCAGAGTTTCCCCTTTCCCGGACAGACTTATCCCTTGGCCTCTGTGATGGGTGTGCCGAGCGCGGTGAAGCCGTTCAGGACGGCAACACGCACTTGGAACTCTGCGACCTGACGGTCGAAGTCCCGTGCCGATAGGCGCTGCCCCAGCAGTTTAACGCAGTGCATCTTGGTTTCTGCACGGCTTCAGCGGTGATACCCGCTCCATCGTCGCCAGATGGTTCTACCCACACTCTTCGATGTCCGCAGGATTTCGTTTCGGGCGACAGCCCCGGCGGTGTCGGATTTCCAAGGTTTGGCGTTCTTGCGGGGTGGAATGATTGCGGCAGCCCCGCGGGCGGCGATGGCGTCGACACTTACGCGTGTCGAAGGCACCGTCGGCGGTGACGCTGGCGATCTCCTGATCGGGCGGGATCTACTCCAGCAATTCGGGCAGCATGGGTGCATCACCGATCCCGCTTGTGGTGAACTCGGCAGCCCGGATTTCCAAGGTTTTCTCGTCGATCCCGATGTGGGTTTTGCGCAAGACGCGCCGTTTTGTACCCCCGTGCTTGCGAGCGTTCCACTCACCTTCACCCTCGACCTTGATCCCGGTACTGTCCACCAGCAGGTGCAGGGGACCGTCCAAGCCGCGATAGGAGATTGAACCGGCCCGGGTTTACCGGAGAGTAAAACACTCAAAGGATGAGCGTGCTGAAGTCCGGCACCGTCCAGTCCAAGCTAACCAGCCGCAACAGGCTTTCGACGAAGCCGGTCGTCTGCCTGAGCGCCATTCCAAACAGCATCTTCATCATCAGGCAGGTCTGGATCGCAGCATCGCCGTAGTCGCGCTGGCGCCCACGCATGCCGGTCAGCGCGGCCTCCCAGGTCATGGCGGGGTCAAACCAGATCGACAGCGAGCCACGACGCTTCAGCGCCTTGTTGTAGGCCAGCTAGTTCCGGGTCTTGTAGGTCGGGGGTGTCGGTCTGCTCATGCCCTCCAGCTACCATACTGGATTCACGAGATGAATCCCTCAACAGATTTGTGCAACAGAGCCCAGTAAAATCATTATTCATGTAAAAATTTTGGTTCGCGCTTTTCAACGAATGCCGCCATTCCTTCTTTCTGATCCCTGGTTGCGAACAATGCATGAAAAACACGGCGCTCAAAACGAACGCCTTCGCTCAGAGGCATTTCCTGCGTGCGGCGGATTGCGTCCCGGATGCTCATCAGCGCGGGAAGAGACATTTCCGCAATTGCATGTGCCGTTTTCAGGGCCTCATCCAGTAAGGTATCTGCGGGGATTACGCGACTGACCAATCCGGCACGCTCAGCCTCTTCAGCGTCCATCATGCGTCCGGTAAAGCACATCTCCATCGCCTTGGCCTGCCCGACCAGCCGGGTCAGTCGCTGACTGCCGCCCATGCCGGGCATCACGCCCAGCTTGATTTCCGGCTGACCAAACCGGGCATTATCCGAGCACAGGATAAAGTCGCACATCATCGCAAGTTCACAGCCACCGCCAAGTGCATACCCTGATACCGCCGCAATAACGGGTTTGCGCAAGCTGGCCACCGCGTCCCATTGGGAAAAGAAATCGGCCCCATGCATGTCGGTATAACTCTGGTGCTGCATCTCCTTGATATCGGCACCAGCAGCAAATGCTTTTTCGGAACCGGTA
Source organism: Paracoccus sp. (in: a-proteobacteria) (assembly GCA_047971845.1). Taxonomy (GTDB): domain Bacteria; phylum Pseudomonadota; class Alphaproteobacteria; order Rhodobacterales; family Rhodobacteraceae; genus Paracoccus. Next base: position 10,862 of record JBKEAB010000010.1, read on the forward strand.
ATCACGATGCATCCCACACCGCTGTCAGCATCAGCCTTCGTCAACGCATCAATCAGTTCGTGTGATAGTCGAGTGTTAAGCGCATTAAGCGCCCCGGGCCGGTTCAGGGTAATCAGCAGAACGCGATCATGCCATTCAGTCAGAATGGTTTCATAGTTCATTTTTCTGTCCCCGTACAAAATTGATAATGCCCGAGAAGTCTTCGCCTCCATGACCAAGTGCACCAAACAGGCCATAAAGCTGCGCAGCTTCAGCACCCAGCGGGGTCTGTGCGCCACGTGACAATGCCGCCTCCTGCGCAAGACGCAGATCCTTCAGCATCAATGCGGCTGTAAAACCTGGCTTATAGTCGTTGTTTGCGGGGGATGTTGGAACCGGACCGGGGACAGGGCAATAGCTGTTAACTGACCAACACTGTCCGGAAGATGTCGAAAGTACATCGAACAGCGCCTGATGTTCCAGCCCCAGCTTTTCGCCAAGCGCAAAGGCTTCAGCGGCACCAATCATCGAAATGCCAAGCAGCATATTGTTGCAGATCTTGGCAGCCTGTCCGGCCCCCGGACCACCGCAAGGCACCACACGCCCCGCCATCGGTTCCAGTATCGACGTCCCCGTTTCCAATGCCGCAACGCTGCCACCCACCATGAATGTCAGCGTACCGGCTTCGGCCCCGCCTGTGCCGCCTGAAACGGGAGCGTCCAGCGTCAGACAGTCCTTGTCAGCCAGCATCTGATGGGCGTCTATGGCACTGTCGACATCAATGGTTGAACTGTCAATCATCACAGTGCCCGGGGCAACCGTTCCGGCAATCTGTTTCCAGACCTTTTTCACCAATGCACCATTCGGCAGCATGGTTATGACCACATCGGCACCGCTGACAGCAGCAGCCAGATCATCAAAGGGTGTCACGCCACGCGCAGCAGCAGAATCACGGGCAGCTTCGGACAGATCGAAACCCCGCACCTGATATCCGGCCTTTACCAGATTGCCAGCCATTGGGCTGCCCATGTTTCCAAGGCCGATAAATGCGATTATCGTGGTCATCCTTTTTTCCTCCCTCTCTCACATACGGGTCCGGTGAGTCAGCAACCTGCCTGCTTCCGGCATGGCTCATGACTGCAGGCAATATCTTCAGCCTTTCGCAATAACGGATCGTGAGACAATCAACCGCATGATTTCATTCGTGCCTTCCAGGATCTGATGCACACGCAGATCACGTACGATTTTTTCAATTCCATATTCAGACAGGTAGCCATAACCACCATGCAATTGCAGTGCCTCATTCGCCACGCTAAAGCATTCATCTGTCACGAATTGCTTGGCCATCGCACAAAGGGTCGTTGCTTCAGGGGACCTTGCATCCAGACTGGAAGCGGCGCGCCACAGGATTGTACGGGCAACCTCGGTTCTGGTGGCCATATCAGCCACGCGAAACTGCAGCACAGGCATGTCGAGAAGGGATTTTCCAAAAGCCTTGCGCTCACGCATATAAGCAAGCGTTGCATCAAGCGCGGCTTGCGCACCACCCAGTGAACAGGCCGCAATATTAAGGCGCCCGCCATCCAGTCCCGACATGGCAATCCTGAAACCCTGGCCCTCAGCACCCAGCATCGCAGATGCAGGCACACGGACATTATCCATGCTGACAGTACGAGTCGGCTGGGCGCTCCAGCCCATTTTGCGCTCATTTGCGCCAAAACTCAGGCCCTGAGCGCCTTTTTCGATCAGGAATGCAGAAATACCGGCAGGTCCCCCTTCCCCGGTCCGCGCCATGACAAGGTAGACATCTGACGATCCCGCCCCCGAGATAAACTGTTTCTGACCAGTCAGAAGATAATCATCGCCATCCCTGACGGCTTTCGTCGAAAGCGCCGAGGCATCCGATCCGGCCCCCGGTTCAGTCAGGCAATAACTCGCCAGGGTTTCCATTGTCGCCAGTCTGGGGCACCATTCCTCACGTTGTATTTCGGTGCCATAGGTATCAACCATCCAACAACACATATTGTGAATGGAGATATAGGCCGCAATCGTCGGACAGCCCTTGGCCAAGGCCTCAAATATCATCACGGAATCCACCCGCCCCAGACCAGTGCCACCCACATCATCGCGTGTGTAGATTGCGCCAAGACCCAAGGCACCTGCCCGCACCAGTACATCGGTGGGGAAATGCTTCTCCTCATCCCATTCGATCGCATTGGGCCTGATTTCGTTCCTTGCAAAATCCTCTGCCATTTCGCGGAAGGCCTTCTGATCTTCGCTGGGCATGAATTCGATCATCTTCATTCCTCGTTTGGCTATAATCCGGATTTGTCCACTCTGGGGGCATCATTCATATTTGCGCCGGTCCTCGATCACCAACCCGTCATTGGGCAGGCTGCCGGGTGGTACAATTTCAATCCGGGCCTTCAGCTTCAGTGTATCGGCAACCGAGTTGGCATATTCGCCATTTGCATCGCGCAGGCTTTCCACCTGAACGGTCATGGCATCCATTTCACCTTCACGATCCGCAATCACGCGGGCACGGGCAATTTCGGGATGACGGGCGATAAAAGCCGCAACCTGTTCAGGCCGTACGAACATGCCCTTGATCTTGGTGGTCTGATCGGCACGACCCATCCAGCCCCTGATCCGGGTATTGGTGCGGCCGCACGGCGAAATACCCGGCAAAACCGCTGACAGATCCCCGGTAGCGAAACGTACCAGCGGATAATCAGGATTGAGCGTTGTCACCACGACTTCGCCCACTTCACCATCTGCAACCGGGTCTCCGGTGCCGGGACGGACGATTTCGACAATCACGCCCTCATCGACAATCATCCCATCCATTGCCTCGGACTCATAGGCAATATTGCCGAGATCGGCCGTCGCATAACATTGCAGGGTTGAAATCCCGCGGGCGGCATAAAGTTCGCGCAAAGACGGGAACAGGGCACCACCGGCAACGGTTGCACGGGTAATCGACAGCTTCTCGCCCAACTCATCGGCGCGTTCCAGAATAATCTTCAGAAAATCAGGTGTACCGGCATAGACCGTCGATCCGATATCAGCAGCAGCCCTGACCTGCATATCGGTCTGACCGGTTCCGGCCGGCAGGACGGCTGCATCAACCGCACGGGCACCTGATTCAAACATCATCCCGGCAGGGGTCAGATGATATGCAAAGCAATTCTGCACGATATCCCCACGACCAACCCCCGCAGCATGCAGAAAGCGCCCAAGGCGCCACCAGTCGGAATCGAACCGTCCCGGTTCA
>JBKEAB010000011.1:0-2035 GCA_047971845.1 Paracoccus sp. (in: a-proteobacteria)
CCGCCGAATGTGGCACTGATGACGATCTGGTCATGCCCTGCGATGTGTCGGACGCCAGCACCGTCAAGGCGGTGTTTGACACACTTGGCGACAAATGGGGATCGCTGGATTTTGTTGTCCATGCCATCGGATTTTCCGACAAAAATGAACTGAAGGGCCGCTATGTCGATGCGACAACACGCGAAAACTTCATTCAGACCATGGTTATTTCGGCCTACTCCTTTACCGAGGTGGCACAGTTTGCGCTTCCGCTGTTGACGGATGGCGGTTCGCTCCTCACCCTCACCTATGGCGGCTCAACCCGCGTTATGCCCAACTATAATGTCATGGGCGTTGCCAAGGCGGCACTTGAGGCCAGTGTGCGCTATCTGGCCGATGATCTCGGCGGGCAGGGTATTCGTGTCAATGCCATCTCTGCCGGTCCGATGCGGACCCTCGCCGGAGCCGGAATCGGGGATGCAAGGTCGATGTTTTCCTATCAGCAGCGCAACGCTCCGTTGCGGCGCACGGTGACACTGGATGAGGTCGGCGGAGCCGGGCTTTACTTTCTCTCAGAGCTGTCCGGCGGTGTGACCGGCGAAATTCACTATGTGGATTCAGGCTATAATATCGTCTCCATGCCGCGGCTGGACGAGTTGCGGATGCTTGCAGACGGTGAATAAACGACCGTTTTCCGCAAGCATCTGAAATATATTTTGATGTATTTTATTGGGGTGTTTCAACCTGAACGGGATAAAATCCGCATTTGGAAACGCCATTTTAGGAATTTCCCACTAGGTTTTTCCAACCTGAGGTGGGTTTAATGGCGCAGAATACAAACAGGAAACCAAACAGACTTTTCCGCATTGCTGTCACGCTTGGCTGCGGGCTGGCGTCTGTGACTGCAGGGTATGTCAGCCTTCAGTCACTCTCCACCGTTTCAGCAACTCCAAAAAATGTTGAATTTTTTGTCGGGGTGATCTGCGGCCTTCTGGCACTTCTTGGTTCAATAACCGTTCAGGCCTTCTTCGCCGGGCAGCGCCAGGCCGAAGAGACAATTGCGAAGACGCTTCACCTTGATCCGCAGACAGGGTTGCTTTCACGCTCCGGCTTTGTTGAGGCGCTTCAGGAGTTCATGAAAGAGAATGGGAGCGGCAGCGACATCAGCACTGCCTATCTGATTGCATTTGAGTTCGATTCCATCAAGGACATCAATGAAACCTACGGCCATGAGGTTGGCGATGCGATTATCCGTATTCTTGCGGACCGCCTCAAGCGGATCGTCGGCGAACTGGGCCCGGTCAGCCGCATCAGCGGTTCGGAATATGTTGTTGCCATCAAGGCCACCAATAGTGAGCGTGAGCTCAAGATTGCCGTCGGAACGCTGATTGATGCTCTGTCTCAGCCGATCAAGATCGGCGGAATTTCCATGGCGATCTTTGGTAATGCCGGGGTTGTCAAGCTGGCGCAGTCGACCACACGGCTGGAAGCGGCTATGCGCTGCGCGACCCTTGCAAGAGCATCTGCACGTGATGCCGGCCGGGGAACATGGGCGATTTATCATCCCGAGATGAGCCAGCGTGCCTCTTATCGCAAGTGGCTTGAATCCGAATTATCTTCCGCGCTGTCCCGCAATGAGTTGTCGCTGCGCTATCAGCCGCAGGTTGATTCCACCACTGGCCGTGTTGTCGGTTATGAGGCGCTGCTGCGTTGGACGCACCATGAAAAAGGTGCCATCGCACCGTCTGAGTTTATCACCATTGCCGAAGAATGTGGTCTGATCCGTTCGATTGGTCTTTGGATATTACGGCAAGCTTGCCGGGACGCCATGCAGTTTGATCCGTCCATAAAGATGTCGGTCAACGTGTCCGCAGTGCAGATCATGGATGCCGATTTCCCGCAGGTGCTGCGCCAGGTCCTTGATGAAGCCGGTCTGCCGCCGGAGCGGCTTGAGCTTGAAGTCACCGAAAGTGTGGTCATTTCTGACTTCACACTCGTGCGTCAGCGCTTTGCCGAAATTCAGAAACTGGGTTGCCCCATTGCCATTGATGATTTC
>JBKEAB010000012.1:0-5068 GCA_047971845.1 Paracoccus sp. (in: a-proteobacteria)
CCTGCGCAACAGCGTGTTCCCCCGGTGGCGCGGATCGCGGCGGATGCTGCCACGCAAGCCGCGCTGGACGATCTGGCGAGCGAATTGCAACAGGCGCGGGCCACGGGGCGCATGATCGTCGATCTGCCGTTAGGGGCCATCGAGGCCGGGCATCTGACCCGTGACCGGATGGTGATGAACCCTGATGATATGGCCGCGCTGACGGCCAGTATTCGTGACCGTGGCCAGCAAACCCCGATCGAGGTCGTGGCGCTGGAAGAGGGGCACTACGGGCTGATCTCAGGCGCGCGGCGGCTGACGGCATTGAGGGCGCTTTTCGATGAGACGGGGGATGCGGGATTTGCGACGGTCAAGGCGGTGCTGCGGCCCGCATCTGGGGCGGCAGAGACCTATCTTGCCATGGTTGAGGAAAACGAAATCCGCGCCGATCTGTCCTTCTATGAGCGGGGCCGGCTGGCCCATGAGGCCGCGCGGATCGGTGTTTTCGACAGCCCTGCCGAGGCGGTCAAAGCGCTGTTCACCCATGCCGCCCCGGCGAAACGCTCCAAGATCCTCAGTTTTGTGGCCTTGCATGAAGCCTTGGGCGAGGTGCTGCGCTTCCCCGAGGCGATCCCGGAAAAGCTGGGTCTTGCTCTGGTCAAGACCATGCAGCAAGACCCGGCGGCAAAATCCCGGATCGTTCGGGCCTTGAATGAGGTCGGGGCAGAAACTGCCGTGGAAGAGCGGGGAGTTCTGGACCGTCTGTTGAAACCTGTGGCCCCAAAACAAGCGGCAGAGCCGGAAGAGGGGGTCCAGATTGCATCACGCCCCGGCCGGATTACCTTGTCCGGGCGGGGCGTGACGGATGATTTACTGCGCGATCTGCGCGAATGGCTTGCGCGGCGAAGCTAACGGGTTTTCGCATGCGAAAACCCGTTAGGGCGATCACATGGGAACATCGCTGACCGTCGGGACAGGCGAATCCAGCGCTTCCCACAGGTCTTCAAGCTGCGGATCATTTGTATAGGCTATGAAATCAGCTTCCCCGAAGGTTTTGGTCCGCACAACCCCGGTGCCAGTCCCTTCGGCACTGACCAGAAGGCGAACCTCATCTTTGCCATAGTCGATTTGCAAAGCAGCATCGCGATTCTTGGCCAAGCCGGTGATTTTTATATCCGTGAAGCTGCCGGTGATTTGATCGGCATCCAGAAGTATCCAGCGGTCTTTCTCGGTGCTGTTGACCTCCCATGCCTCAAGGTTAATCCGCAGCGTGCCGTCCAGATGAATGCCCGAGGTCACGTCCGAGGTTTCGCCGAAAGCGCCCGAGCGGAACTCGGCCAGTTTTCCCAAACCCTCGCTCGTGGATATGAATTTCAGGGAGGCGCCATCATGCATGCGAATAACGGCGATATCTCCATCGGCACCATCCAGCCCCACTTTGGTCTTGGTTCCGGTGATCTTGAGGTGACTGCCCTCGGCCAGATCAAAACTGCCACCGGCGACGGCCAGCAGGGCCTGACCATTATCGCTGACACTCAGATCAATGGAGCCGGAAACAACTCCGTTATTGGCGAAGCGCCCACCGCTGACCTCGATCTTCAAAAGATCGCTGTCCAGATATTCCTGCATCCAGACTTGGCCGGCCTTGTCGATTTGCAGCGTGGCACCGGTGTCAGCAACCGAGATATCACCCGAAATATTCAACCGCCCCGAGGTGGCCTTGAGCGATCCGTAATCGCCAAAGATGAAATCATCCACGGTCACGGTATCGGCTCCGAACGTCACCCGGTTTCCACCCAGATCGATGCTGTCACCGTTGCGTGTGCCGGGCAGATCACCGCTATCCCAGTTCAGCCGGTTATCCCAACGCATGCCATCGCCCCGGTCATCGGGAACAAAGCGCAGCGTGGTGCCAGCATCACGGATATCGGTATCCAGACCAAAGCCATCGCGGAAATAGGCAATGATTTGATCGGCCGTCAGATCGCTATCGATTGCCCCGCTATACTGAGCACGCAGATAATTGGCCAGATCGGCAATGGTTGCGCTGTCTTTTCCCAAAAGGTCGGCCGTAAAGTTCTGGATCGTGGTCTGGTTCAGGACGGCCTGATCCAGGCCATCAATATTTTTCCCTCCCGTGGGATCGCCCCAGTTAAAGGTGATGGTATCGTCAAAAAACGTGTTCTCTCTGCTATTCAGGTCGAAATGCACGACTTTTTTCTTGGCGATTTCTGCAGGGTTATTGGGATCGGCCAGATGAGTAACAATGTTCCCGACGCGGCTGCTCTGATTGCCCGCATCATCAATGCCCATGGACAGGGCACCCTCTGCAAAGCTGACCCGCTTATGACCAGCGGAGGTGACCAGATTATCCAGAAGCAAGGAATAATGCCCAACGGGACCGGCATTCCCATAACTTCCGCCCAAAGTGTTCACGGCTGCATTGTTGTCAATGAAAGCATTGTCTTCAATCACGCCACCCGATCTGACCTGAACCCCGAAAGAACTGCCGCGCATCAGGATGTTGTCACGAACGGTTACGTCCTTATTATCAAATTGCAGATAGAGGTTTTGGCTATACATGCTGGGAGGTTGGGGGCTGTTGGCCGAAAGATTTGGATCATAGCCTTCTCCCCAGCCATTATGGTCGAAATAGTTGTTTTCAATAAGAAGACCATCTGTCTCGCTGATATAAGCTCCGCCGGTTCGGTTCAGATGAGCATTCCAAATGTCGGCACCATCGACGGGGGCGCTGCGGAATATATCAGTGATATCGCTGTTACGCAGGGTCAAGCCGTTCATATTCTGGGCAGTGAAGCCGCCCGACTTTCCGTTTCCAGACAGGGAGACCGTGTCCAGCAGGAGATTGCCGCCCTGAAGAAATCTGAAGCCTGTTGGATCGATATTTTGTACGACGACATTATAGCTGTCACGCTGGTAGATTTCGACCGCAGCATTGATAATGGGATCTGCACCCTTGCCATAAGCACTGACCAGCATCGGATGCAATTCGCTTTCGCCATTTGCACCGGGGGCGATCAGGCGATTGGTCTCCGAATATTCATAGCCCCGCTCAAACAGGAGCCAGTTGGAGGTTGGTGGTTGGTGCATTGTAGTGCGATACCACAGCTCCATCCCGACATCCGTTGCCAGCGCCATGTCTTCGGAGCTGCCATATTCGGGATTTTTTTTCAGCCACTCCCCGGTTACATCGCCTTCACGAATGCCTTCCCGTGCGGCGATTTCGGCCCTTGTCCAACCATCTTCACTACCGGTGACATAGACTTTGCGATGATTATCGCCATGCTCGATGACCAGCGTTCCGCTTGAGTCCTCTTCCAGCATATAAAATTCGCCTTTGGCCCAACCGGCCTCTTGTGTGCCGTTTTCGGGGCTGACCGAAGCCTGCACTTCCTGAGTATCGCCATTGGCATAGGTGATCTCATAGCTGAACCCGAACGGGTCGGTATTACCGGGATCTTCGGACAGGTTGAGGGCAAGGCTCATATCCGGATTAATGCTGATCTGCCCGGATGTGGATTGCGACAGGATTTTGATGGCAGAGATTTCAGCGCCTTCCCTGAAACCCGCAGCATCGAGCGTTGTGATCCGCCCCGCCTGAGCGCTGAACGTTTCGGTCCGCAGAGGCAAAATCTCACCTCCCTGGCCCGAACCGGCTTCAGCACCGATACTCGTGATTGAGAACTCTCCGGGAAGCGAAGGGCTGGCATAGTCAACCCCGTTCTGGTCGTAAAAATCCCGCAGGGTTTGCGTCTTGGCGGGCAAACCCGATGTCAATCCTGGCGTGGCGTATGTGTCCATCGTGGTGAAAGGGAATGAGAATGCTGCTTCCGTGATCGTTGTGGATGGAGTTCGATCCATGGCGGCGAGGCTGGGAAGAGCCATCAGAAGGTCGGTGATACGCATGCTGTTGCTCCGTCAGTGAGTGCGAGCGTTTAAGAGGTTTGTTTTTGGACTGTTTACACAGTGTGAATTCTTCCCGCACGGGAATGGCGGGGTTCTTTGGTGAAAGGCAACAAGGCCGGCGGGTTTCCGCCTTTACCAGTGACCGGCACCGGCACCTTTACGCATTTTACGGGTCGCATTGAGCCAGATGAGGGCGTCGAAAGCGGAACCAAGAAGCATGATCAATGTATTTTTTATGCCTCGTTTCGCTCCGGTGCGATATCGATGCCATCTGTTGGTCATGAATTTATGGGGAACATAACCATAGGGTTTGTGGGGTAATTCGGCGCGTATAGTATTTCCAAGCCACGCATCATTTTGTGCAGCGGCCATTAACAATTCATGAGCTTGTGGCTCGGTCGGGGCGTCACGGCGTATTTTTTGAAAGAGGGCGGCATTTACGGCACTTCCCATAACAATTCGGGTCTGATGTTGGATCAATTCGCCAAGGGATGTGATCGATTCGTAAATGTGAAAAATTTCGGGATCGCCATCAATCAGGCTCAGGTCTTCGGGCTGCGACAGCAGGTTGGTCAGCAGCATGGCGCGGAAGAAACCATCTTCCACAGGAAGTCCCGCAGGCAGACCAACCCGCCTGATGGCCCCTGCCTGAACAATAAAAAGTTGGCCGCAGATTGATTTTCGCCAATCAGTCAAGCCTCCCCCGCCAGCAGCAATCAGGCGGCCAATAATACCGGTTTTCAGCCTGTTATAATGAACATCCTTGACGGGACGAGACGTGAAAACCTGAAGTTCGTGACGACCGTTCAGGGTTTCCATCATGCGCCGTAGCGTATCGTGGTTCGGAAGCCGGATATCGGCGTCCATGAACCCCAGAAAGCCGGCATCCTGGCGGGACAGCTCATGAATGAACTGATGACCGGTGCGAGATTTTCCGCCTTTTTCCAGATCGAATATGCTTACACGCTGAGCCAGCGCAGGATGTGAGCGATCAACGGCTTGCCGGGTGGTTGCCACGGTGTTGTCGCTGCAACCATTTGCAAGGATCAGAATCCGAAGGTCGTAATTTTCGTCTGCAAGAATATCCTGCTGCGACAAGTCGGAAATCAGAGCGGAAATCTGCCCCTCTTCATTATGCGCGAAGACAGCAATGTCCAGTCGA
>JBKEAB010000013.1:0-10160 GCA_047971845.1 Paracoccus sp. (in: a-proteobacteria)
ATCATGCAGGGCGACCTGACGCGGGCAGACGGACATGGCGAACGGGGCGCCGCCCTCGACCTGATACCATCGCCATTCCCCCGGATCGGCCCGACAACTGACGCCGGGTGCCGACAAGGGGGCGACGCAGCCGAGGTCGACACCGACCTGCGCCAGGCCTGTGTCACGCACCATGTCGCGCAGAAGCCCCGATCACCGGTAGTTGATGGCCGCTACCACCCGGCACGAGAGTTACGCCCTGTCGGTCAAACACCGCAAACACATCGAGGAAGCCTTCAGCTGGGCCAAACCGTCGGCGGCATGGCCCAGACAGCCTGCCGTGGCGTTGAGCGGGTGTGCGCCCGCTTCATCCTGACGATGGTGGCCAACAACCTCGCCCGGCTGCCCCGGCTGCTGGCCGCATGACGTCAAAGGGGCCGCCTTGGGCATCTATGCCGGTTGCGCCGACCAACCCCACGCTGAACGCTGCCGCTTACCAAAAAGGAAAACCGTTCCAGACCGCTGACTTCTGCAGTGGTCTGCTAATTGAATTGGTCAGAAAATTTGTTTCACATGCAAATTTCTCCGTGTTTCTGGAAGAATTATTGGTTGCAATCTCCGACGGCAAGGAAGACATGCTCAACGCATACTGTCTGCACTGGATAAACGCGCCACGGCTGTTCTGCTGCGGCGCGTTTCTTGGTGTTATCCGGCTAACAGTGCCGCATTGCCGCCAGCAGCGGTGGTATCGACGCAAAGGTGCCGCTCATGTGCCACATGGGCCAGATCTGGCATGGCACAGATCAATGCCGCGATCTCACCGGGGCGTTGGGAAAGGGCCTGCGCATAGGCTCGTCCGCGATCTGCATCCCCCCACCAGATTACGGCAGAATAACCTTCCAGCGCTGCAAGTGCATCTGGTGTCAGGTCGTCAACCTCTATTGCATGACCACCAAGCGCTCTGACTGCCTCAGCCTGTGCGGCAACGGGGCCCTTTCCGGGACCAAGGCACAAGACGGGGGCGCGAGGTACGATCATCAGGCGGTTGAGTTCACCTGTCGGGCCTGGCATCAGGCGTTCTTCGATGGTTTGTCCGGCAGGTTGATCGGCAAGTGCCTTCGCGATTGTTTCTGTATTGCTGACCGTATCCGGCATGCGGTCACTGACTGCAATTGCCGGGATGACAGGGGCATGGAAGCGTGTCAGATAATGCGGACCGCCCGCTTTCGGACCGGTACCAGACAGGCCCTCCCCACCAAAGGGCTGGCTGCCAACCACGGCACCGATCTGATTGCGGTTGACGTAGATATTACCAACATGGACCGCATCCGCAATTTGCTGGACGCGACTGTCAATGCGGGTATGCAGGCCGAATGTCAGGCCAAACCCGCGTGCGTTCACGTCCCCGATGACCTTATCCAGATCGTGCGTCCCAAATCGTGCAACATGCAGAACAGGGCCAAATATTTCGCGGCTCAGATCGGCTATACCATTGATTTCAATCAGGGTTGGGGCAACAAAATACCCATTGTCCGGAACTGGCAGCCGATGCAAGACACGCCCGCTTTGTGCATCAATATAGGCATTGATGTCGCTTTGGGCTTCGGCGTCGATAACCGGCCCGATATCGGTTGATAGCAAGGCGGGGTTTCCAGCCAGAAGCTGGTCCATTGCCCCTTTCAGCATTTCGATCATCTGTGGGGCAATATCTTCCTGCACATATAGGCAACGCAGGGCCGAACAGCGCTGACCTGCCGAGCGGAAAGCGGAGGCAACGATATCACGGACTGCCTGTTCGGGCAGGGCAGTGGAATCGACAATCATGGCATTCAGGCCGCCGGTTTCCGCAATCAGCGGCGTTCCGGGGGGCAGGTGGTCGGCCATGTTCCGTGCAATGATCTTTGCCGTATCGGTTGAGCCGGTAAAGACCACACCCGAAACCCGTGGATCCGACGTCAGGGCCTCACCCACCGTTGCCCCATTGCCGGGTAATAATTGCAGGGCTGCACGCGGGATTCCTGCTTCGTGCAGCAAGCGTATGGCAATGGCGGCAATCAGGGGTGTCTGTTCAGCAGGTTTTGCCAATATGGCATTCCCGGCCATCAGCGCAGCGGCAATCTGGCCGGTGAAAATGGCCAGCGGAAAATTCCATGGGCTGATGGCGGTGATAATTCCACGGGCATCTTCGTTGCGGTTTTCACCCTCTGCCGCGTAGTAGCGCAGGAAGTCCACGGCTTCACGCAGCTCGCCCACAGCATCAGGCAGGGATTTACCGGCCTCACGCGTTAGTGCGGCGAAGATCTTGCCGGAATGAGCCTCATACAGGTCAGCGGCACGGCGCAGTGCGACGGCACGGTCAGCTGGAGTGGCAGCCCAGCACTCTGCATCGTCAAGCGCATTTGCAACGGTTCCCGCATCGGCCTCGGTGACATGCCCCACAATCCCGCCAGTGGCTGGATTAATGACAGGTCGTGTTGTTCCTGAAGGCTCCGCCACGGTGATCGGTGCTGCGTCCGGGAGGTCTGCTGGTGTGGCATCTGCAATCCGGGCCAGCGTTGCTTCATCGGTCAGGTCGAAGCCAGCCGAATTGTTACGGTCCGAGCCGAAGATGTCAGCGGGTGCAGCCAGCATGAGGGGTGCCGTTGCAGTATTCAGCGCATTAAAGGGGTCGCGGGCAATTTCTCCGGGCGGGACATCTTCGTCAACGATCTGATGCACAAAGGATGAATTGGCACCATTTTCCAGCAACCGCCGCACAAGATAGGCCAGAAGGTCACGATGTGCCCCGACCGGAGCATAGATCCGGCAGCGCCGTTTACGGCCATCTCGGATGACAATGTCATGCAGGCGTTCCCCCATCCCATGCAGACGCTGGAATTCGTAGTCTACATCTTCTGCCATATCGAGAATCGCCGCCACCGTATGGGCATTATGTGTAGCAAACTGCGGATAGATCCGGCCAGCGTAACCAATCAGCTTCCGGGCGTTTGCAATATAACTGACATCGGTTTCTACCTTGCGAGTAAACAATGGAAAGCCGGGCAGGCCCTCGACCTGCGCATGCTTCATTTCGGTATCCCAGTAAGCACCCTTGACCAGCCGGACCATGATTTTCCGGTCCAGACGCGTGGCAAGGGCATGCAGCCAGTCAATCACCATCCCGGCGCGTTTGCCATAAGCCTGCACAACAATGCCGAACCCATCCCATCCGGCAAGGGAAGGATCAGACAGGACCGCTTCGATCACCTTCATCGAAATAACCAGCCGGTCCTGTTCTTCTGCATCGATGTTCATACCCATCCCGGCTGCCTTGGCAGCACGGGAAAGTTCCAGAACCACGGGCACCAGATCAGCCAGGACGCGTTCTTCATGGGCGACTTCATATCGTGGATGCAGCGCTGAAAACTTGATTGAAATACCGGGGTTGTCACGGACGGATCCCTTATCACAGGCCCCTGCAATTGTCCGGATAGCAGCGGCATATTCATGGGCGTAACGGTTAGCGTCGGCCTGGGTCATGGCCGCTTCGCCCAGCATGTCATAGCTGTAGCTATATCCCCGCTTTTCCATGCCCCGTGCCCGATCCAGAGCTGCATCGATGGTCTGACCCAGCACGAATTGCCGCCCCATCTCACGCATGGCACGGGTGGCGGCAGTACGGATTACGGGTTCGCCCAGCCGGCGGATTGCGCCACGCAGAGTACCGACAATGCCCGGTTGATCATCATCAAGAACCTTGCCGGTCAGCATCAGTGCCCAGGTTGAGGCATTTACGAGGCTGGAGGAGGCCTCACCCAGATGCCTGCCCCAGTCAGACGGGGCAATCTTGTCTTCGATCAAAGCGTCGATGGTTGTACGATCAGGCACACGCAGCATTGCCTCGGCCAGACACATCAGGGCCACGCCTTCACGGGTGGACAGCCCGTATTCCGCAAGGAAATGTTCCATCAGGGTCGGTTTGTCTTCCTGCCGGATACGATCAACCAGCCCTGCTGCGCTGGCGCTGATCCGGGCGCAGTCTTCAGCTGACAGGCCGGCGGTGGTGATCAGTTCGGGCAGTAGTTCTTCCGTTGGCCGGAATTTTGCTTCCGGTGTGAATGCCGTCAGGTCGGTTGTGCGCATTTCATCCTCCAGTTGATTCCAGTATTCTATTGGATGCCGAATGGTCAGAGCGCCCAAATTTATGCTAGGATGAAGGTTCTTCGACTTATTATTGCAGGACTTTCAGGCCATGACGAAGGCGCTTGATAACACCAACCGTAAAATTCTGGCTGAACTGGTCGCCAATGCACGTATTTCGACCAGTGAGCTGGCGCGCAAAGTCGGATTGTCCAAGACCCCGGTTGCCCAGCGGATCAGGCAGATGGAGAAAATGGGTCTGATTACAGGCTATCGTGCGATATTATCGCCATTATCGCTGGGCCTGACCCATGTGACTTATATTGAGGTGCGGCTGACAGATACCCGCCAGAAGGCGCTGGAACAGTTCAATGCTGCCATCCGGGTAATCAGTGAGGTCGAGGAATGTTACATGGTTGCAGGTGGCTTTGATTATCTGCTGAAGGTGCGCTCACGTGACATGGCCCACTTCCGCGAGATCATGGCCGACAAGATATCGGCACTGCCACATGTCCACGGAACGACCAGCTATGTCGCGATGGAAGCCGTTATCGAACAAAGCTGGACTGAAATCTGACCCGCATACCTGATGGAAATCAGCATCGGCATTTTCCGACCGGCTTCTTTTCCCGCTGCAGGCTGAATTAGACCCCCCATTCCGCTGTATTGCAAAGTTGCATTGAAGCTTTCTGTTACGTCGCGTAGATTGCGGCCTGTAATTGTGCGGTTGACGACTTTTCAGTGCTGTCCGTACATCAGACTTCAGGCATCGGTTGTTGACTCATGAAAGCAATTCAAAACGTTTTGTACGCGGCTGTCTTTGGTAGCGCGATCATTACCGTGCTGCCGGCCCATGCGCAGGCTCCGGAAGGGGAGATGCCCCCGCCAGCTGTGACCGTCGTGACCTTGCAGACCGAGGATATAATACTGACCTCGACCTTGCCGGGCCGTGTTGTTGCTTCGGCTGAGGCAGAATTACGGCCGCAGGTCAACGGAATCATTATCGAAAGGCTATTCGATGAAGGCAGTACCGTATCTACGGGTGATCCTTTATATCGAATCGATTCCCTAAGTTATGAGGCAGCCGTAGCACAGGCTGAGGCCGCGCTGGCGCAGGCCGAAGCACAATCGGCTGCGGCCCTGCGTGAAGCCGATCGTGTGGCAGCCCTGCGTGATCGCAGTGTTGCCAGTCAGCAAACCGAAGACAGTGCCATTGCCGCGCGGGATGCAGCCGATGCAGCCGTGAAGGCTGCACAGGCTGCACTGGATGCAGCCCGGATTGATCTGGCACGAACCACGATCACGGCTCCGCTGGATGGGGTGATCGGGCTTGCGCAGGCGTCTCAGGGTGCCTTGGTCACAGCCAGTCAGGCAACACCGCTGGCAGTCATCCGGCAAATTGACCCGGTTCGGGTTGATGTCACACAGTCAGCTGCTGAAATCATTCGCTGGCAACGCCAGAGTGAGCAAACCCCGCCGCCCGATAAGATCAATGGCGCTGTCACGCTGCACCTTGCCGACGGAACAACCTATGACCAGACTGGGTCACTGACCGGCGCGGAACCTCATGTCGATGAAACCACAGGGGTGGTTACACTGCGTATGGAGGTGGGCAATCCTGATCATCTGCTTTTGCCCGGCATGTATGTACTTGCTGAGATTCCGCAGGCAGAGCTGAAAGGCGCAATACTGGCCCCGCAGGAAGGTGTGACCCGTGATCGCCGCGGCCGCCCTGTGGCTTATGTCGTGAATGCCGAAAACGTGGTTGAGGAACGGCCTTTGGATATCCTGCAGGATCACGGTAACAAATGGGTGGTTCGCGAAGGGCTTTCGGCAGGGGACCGTATCATTGTTGCCGGGCATCAGCGGATTGCCGTCGGAACACCGGCAACGCCTGAAGAGCAACAGGACACTCCACCGGCCGGAACCGGGGAAACTGCGGCCGCACAGCCTGACGCCGATATCACGGCGGCTGAAAGCGGGGATGACGGTGCCGGGGAAAGCGCCCGAACTGGGGAAGAAGCCCCCGCCGCCACAGCTGCACCAGCCGACGCTGATGCAGCAGAAGCCGACGCCGAACAATCCGGCACCGAACAATAAACGGGCATTGCCCGGATCATCGAAAGCAGAGCCATGGCCCGTTTTTTCATTGATCGCCCGGTTTTCGCATGGGTCATCTCCATCATCATCATGGGGATCGGCTTTTTGTCAATTCTCGCACTGCCGGTTGCGCAATACCCGCAGATCGCCCCACCATCAGTGACGATCAATGCGACCTATCCCGGGGCTTCAGCAGAAACCGTATCGAATACGGTGACACAGATCATCGAACAGCAGATGACCGGGCTGGACGGTCTGCGCTACATGTCGTCTAGTTCATCCTCGGCCGGGACATCATCAACGACACTGACCTTTGAAACCGGGACCGATGCCGATATTGCGCAGGTACAGGTGCAGAACAAACTGAGTCAGGCAACCTCGCTGTTGCCTGAGGCCGTGCAGCGTCAGGGTGTGACGGTCGAAAAGGCAACCTCGGGCTTCCTGATGGTCGTGGGTCTGATTGGGAATGAAGAATACGATCAGGCGGACCTGGCCGATTACATGGTCGCAAACCTTGTCGATGATCTCAGCCGGGTTGAGGGGATCGGCAGTGTACAGGTCTTTGGTGCCCAATATGCGATGCGGATCTGGCTTGATCCGTCCAAGCTGGCCGCTTATGAAATTGCCCCATCTGATGTCGTAGCTGCGGTTTCCGCCCAGAATACCCAGATTTCGGCTGGTGCATTCGGTGCGCAGCCGGCTGTTCCCGGTCAGCAGCTGAATGCGACGATTACCGCACAATCACTACTGACTACACCGGAGGAATTCCGTCAGATTGTGCTACGGGCCCAAGAAAATGGTGGCTTGGTGCTGTTGCGTGATGTCGCAAGGGTTGAGGTCGGTGCAGAATCCTATGTCGCCGATGCAACCTATAATGGTCGCCCCTCGGCAGGGATGGCACTAAGCCTGACACCGGGCGCAAATGCGCTTGATACAGCAGAGCTGGTCAAGGAACGCATGGAAGAGTTCGCCGAATTCTTCCCTGAGGGTGTTGAATATGTTATTCCGTTCGACACTTCGCCCTTCGTGGAAATATCCATTGAGGAAGTCGTCAAGACACTGATTGAGGCCATCGGACTGGTCTTTCTGGTGATGTTCCTGTTCCTGCAAAGTTGGCGGGCAACACTGATTCCGACGCTGGCAGTGCCTATCGTTTTGCTGGGGACATTCGGGATCATGGCAGTCTTCGGGTTTACCATCAATACACTGACGATGCTGGCCATGGTGTTGGCCATTGGTCTTCTGGTGGATGATGCCATCGTTGTTGTCGAAAACGTCGAGCGGATCATGGAGGAAGAAGGCCTGTCTCCACGTGATGCGACACGGAAATCCATGGATCAGATTACCGGGGCTCTGGTCGGGATTGCCCTGGTTTTGTCGGCCGTGTTCGTACCGATGGCCTTCTTTGGTGGTTCCACCGGGGTGATTTACCAGCAGTTTGCCATTACCATCGTATCGGCCATGGCCCTGTCGGTGGTCGTTGCCCTGACATTGACCCCGGCGTTATGTGCGTCGATGCTGAAACCGACCCATGGCGAACGGGGCGGGCTGTTCGGTATCTTCAACCGTGGGTTTGACAGAACGACGCGGGGCTATACGGGTTCTGTCGGCTGGATCGTGCGTCGTCCGCTGCGGATGCTGATGATCTATCTTGGACTCGGTGCTGTCATGGTGATGCTGTTTATCCGTACTCCGGAAGGGTTCCTGCCCGATGAGGATCAGGGGATCATGTTTGTGCTGATCCAGGGGCCGACCGGGGCCACGATGGAACGGACACAGGCCGTGGTCGATCAGATCGAAGAATATTTCCTGACCCAGGAATCGGAATCCGTCGAATCCATATTCGGAGTGGTCGGGTTCAGTTTCGCCGGACAGGGGCAGAATGTAGGTATGGCATTTGTGCGCCTGAAGGATTGGGCAGAACGACCCAGCCCTGCCCAGTCGGCGCAGGCAGTTGCCGGCCGGGCATTTGGGGCGCTCAGTCAGGTCCGTGATGCGATGGTGTTTCCCATCGTACCGCCGGCGGTGATCGAGTTGGGCAACGCATCCGGTTTTGACTTCTACCTGCAGGCCCGGGCCGGTCAAAGCCACGAGCAACTGCTTGAAGCTCGCAACATGATGCTGGGCACGGCGGCGCAAAGTGAAGTTGTCACCCAGACCCGGCCGTCGGGGCTGGAAGACGCTTCGCAGTACCGTCTGAATATTGACTGGCGTAAGGCCGGCGCAATGGGGATCAGCGCAACAGATGTTGCCAACCTGTTGCAGGTTGCGTGGACCGGAGCCTATGTGAATGACTTCGTCGACCGGGGCCGGATCAAGAAAGTATATATTCAGGGCGAGGCTGACAGTCGCGCTGTGCCGACCGATCTGGAGAAATGGCGAGTGCGCAATTCCAGCGGAGAACTGGTGCCCTTCGCCAACTTTGCCGAAGGTGAATGGACCTTTGGTCCACAGGGCCTCAATCGCTATAACGGTATGCCGGCCATGCAGCTTCAGGGAGGCCCTGTACCGGGTGTGAGTTCCGGTGATGCAATGGCAGAAATCGAAAGGCTGGCCAGCCAGTTGCCGACGGGCTTCAATGTTGCATGGACAGGGTTGTCGTTGGAAGAACGTGAATCCGGTGATCAGACCACACTGCTCTATGCGCTTTCACTGGCTGCGGTATTCCTGTGTCTTGCCGCGCTTTATGAAAGCTGGTCCATTCCGCTGGCCGTAATCCTGGTCATGCCGATCGGGGTTCTGGGTGCACTGCTGGGAACGACCCTGGGCGGATATGATAATGGCGTCTTCTTTCAGGTCGGGCTGCTGACCGTGATCGGGTTGACCGGGAAGAATGCGATCCTGATTGTCGAATTTGCCCGCGAACAGTCGCAGGCCGGTGCCCCTCTGTTCAGGGCCGTGGTCGAGGCCGCCCGTCAGCGGTTTCGACCGATTATCATGACTTCGATTGCATTTTCGCTGGGGGTGCTGCCACTGGCCTTGTCGACCGGTGCGGGTGCAAGTGGCCGCAATGCCATCGGAGCAACAGTGCTGGGCGGTACCTTGGCAGCCACGGCACTGGGGATTCTCTTTGCGCCGCTTTTCTATGTGCTGATGCGCCGGCTGCTTGGCCGCGGGGATGTCTTTGAGGATCCGGCACCGGCACCATCAGGTCATGGCGATAACGCCTGATCCGGTACCTGCCCGTCCGCTGTATGGCTTGGCTGTGCAGCGGATTGTGGTCATGGGTATTTCGGGCTGTGGTAAATCGACCCTTGCGACAGCACTTGCCCGGCACCTGGGTTGGCCTATGATCGAAGGGGATGCCCTGCATCCGCCTGAGAATATTGCGGCAATGCAGGCAGGACAGGCCCTGACCGACGATATGCGGTTGCCATGGCTGACCCGTATCGCTGACAGGATGGAGATCATCCTGCGTCATCATGCAACAGGGGTTGTTGCAAGTTGCTCGGCGCTGAAACGCATTTACCGTCAGGTGCGTGAACGGCATGGCCCGGTGCTTTTCCTGCACCTGATCCTGCCGGTTGATGCCGCCCATGCCCGGATGATATCCCGCAAGGGACACTTTATGTCGCCCCTCCTGGCCGATAGTCAGGCCGCCATACTGGAGCCGCTTGGCTCCGGCGAAAACGGGTTGGATCTGGATGCAGCTGCCGATCCTGATCAATTGCTCCAACATGCAATGGAATGGATCACATTCATACCCGGAAGATATAACCTAACGATTTAATTTTGATTCCATTTTTTACAGGAGAAGAGTTCATCGACGGACAGTCCGGTTCGTCGTCTGATGGCCTTTGCCTGCGCCCGGATCGGTTTGATCTTGTTGAGATCGGGGCTGTAGGGCGGGAGGTATTCGAGAGTGTGTCCGGCACCGGCAATCAGTTTTTCGGTATCAGACCGTTTGTGAAAGCTTGCGTTGTCAAGAACCAGCACCGCATCGGGTGGCAGCTTCGGCAGCA
>JBKEAB010000014.1:0-17756 GCA_047971845.1 Paracoccus sp. (in: a-proteobacteria)
GATCGAACTGCGATGCACCGGCGTTCCCGTCGTCGCTGTGAACTCGGCCGCCAGTTCCGCCGTCGTCAGGTCGCGCTTCTCCCCGATCCGGCCCGCGACCCAATCCTTGTGAGCGGACAGCTTGCCGTGCCCGCCGCCGTTGCCTTGCTTCTTCGGAAGAAGGCCCCCGGTCGTCTTCGCAAGCTTAACCATGTCATTGACGAACTTGACCGATACCCTGAAACGCGCCGCCGCTGACCGGTGCGTGTTGCCCTCGGACACATGATCCACGACACGCTGTCGAAGTTCAATAGGATGCGGCTTACCCATCGTTGATCCCCAATATCTGCCTCAAAGACAGGGAATCACAGCGCCTCATCCAAAGGAAGTATGAATCTCAATACGTGCAAAACGCTCTAATATGTTGGTAAGTTTGCCCCGGAATGAATGACGTGAAAGCTGAGTTGCGGCATGTTGCTGGGATTATGTGTCGTGATTTGTGATATTGTCCGGGTTGCAGAGGGCAGTAGATATTCGTGATCAGGCTGTCTCCGGCATTCCTGCAACTCATGTACAGAAACGCAATTGTGTATCTGTTGACTGTGATCATGCAGGCTGATTGCGTCCCCATTGGTCAATGTGGCCAGCGTCAGCGCGAGGCTGGTGGTGATCAGCCTCACAACTCGTGTGGATTCAGGCTTCCATCGCCTCCAGGTCGTTGATGAAGCCTTCAATTATAGAGAGACCCCGATCCCAGAAAGCCGGATCGGATGCGTCGAGACCAAACGGGGCCAGAAGTTCTTTGTGATGTTTTGATCCACCCGCAGCCAGCATGTTGAAATACTTGTCCTGGAAGCCTTCAGGTGCGGCCTCGTAAGCGGCATAAAGCGCGTTTACCAGCCCATCACCAAAGGCATATGCGTATACATAGAATGGCGAATGCACGAAGTGCGGCACATAGGACCAGAAGGTTTCATAACCGGGCATGAATTCGAAAACCGGACCAAGGCTTTCGGTGGCAACCTGCATCCAGATGGCGTTGATATCCTCTGAGGTCAGTTCTCCTTCTGCCCGGGCAGCATGCAGGCGGCATTCGAAGTCATAGAAACTGATCTGCCGTACGACCGTATTGATCATATCCTCGACCTTGCCGGCGAGCAGTGCCTTTTTCTGTGTCGGACTGGTGGTTTCGGCCAGAAGTTTGCGGAAGGTCAGCATTTCGCCGAAGACGGATGCGGTTTCTGCAAGTGTCAGCGGGGTGGATGCCAGTAATTCACCCTGATCGGCGGCCAGACGCTGATGCACACCATGGCCCAGCTCATGTGCCAGGGTCATGACGTCGCGGGGCTTGCCCATATAATTCAGCATTACATAGGGATGAGCCGTGGTGACAGTCGGATGCGCAAAGGCACCGGGAGCCTTTCCGGGCTTGACCGCCGCATCAATCCAGCCCTGATCGAAGAAGGGCCTGGCCAGCTCTGCAAGTTTTGGCGAAAAGTCGGCATAGGCGTCCAGAACCGTCGCCTGAGCTTCATCCCAGTTCACGGTCTTTGGTGTATCGGTTGGCAGTGGTGCATTGCGGTCCCAGACCTGCAGCCTGTCGAGGCCCAGCCACTTTGCCTTGAGTGCGTAATAGCGATGTGAAATGCGCGGATAAGCGGCTGTGACCGCATTGAGCAGGGCTTCAACCACCTCGGGTTCCACATGGTTAGACAGATGCCGGGCATGCTGGGGGGACGGCATGTTCCGCCACTTGTCCTCGACGGCCTTTTCCTTGGTAAGCGTGTTATGGATTCGTGAAAACAGCTTGATGTTCTTTTCAAAAACTACAGCCAAGGCTCGTGATGCAGTTTCACGTCTGGTGCGGTCATGGTCAGTTAGCAGGCTCAGGACGGCTTCCAGTTGCAGGGTTTCGCCATCAACGTCAAACTCCAGACTGGCCATGGTTTCGTCAAACAGCCGGTTCCATGCTGCGGAACCGACAACGGAATTGTCATGCAGGAATTTTTCCAGTTCATCAGACAGCTGATAGGGGCGCATCGCACGCATCCTGTCAAAGACGGGTTTGTAACGTGCCGTGCCTTCGGATGCGGTAAAGGTGGCCTGATAAATCTCTTCCGGAATGCGATTGAACTCCAGACTGAAGAAAACCAGAGGTGTCGTGAAGTCGGTGATCCGGGCTTGCAGATCCGACATCAGCTTGGCCCGTACTGCGTCGGTTGTGTTCTGGTAATAACGCAACCCCGCATAGGACATGATACGTCCGGCAAGGATGTCGATTTCTTCGTACCGGCGGATACAGTTGAGCATGGCCGCAGCATCAAGTTCTGCCAGCTTGCCTTCGTAATCAGATGCGAAGGTGGCGGCTTTTTTTTCCAGCTTTTCCAGGTCGGCGGTCAGTTCCGGCGCATCCGGGGCCGGATAAAGATCGGTCAGGTCCCAGTCCGGCAGATCGCCAAATTCGGTTTTTGTGGCGGTCAGGATCGTATCGCGGAGGATTTCGCGGTCAAAGCGCATCAGGTCATCCTTTCTGTTCGCCCTGGTGTGCCGATTGCCCGGGCCGGGTTCAACCCCCGAAGGCAGGTTCCGGTTGCAGATTGCCGGTTCTGACCCCGATGTGATCAAGAAAGGCATTATAGAATATCGCCTGTCTTTCCGGGGTTTCGAACAGGATTTCGTGGCGGCTGCCTTCGACTTTTAGTAATCGGGCATTTTCCCATGCTGCCGCACGCAGCCGGATGGCCTGTGCTGATACAATCAGCTCATGGGAGCCCAGCGTAACCAGCATGGGCAGTTCGGGCGAAGGTTCGGCTGCAAGCCGGCGACATTCGGTCAGGGCTGTTCTGACCCAGTCATAACTGGCACCTCCCAGCGTCATTTCCGGCCATTCTGCAGCTTCCTGTACCAACCGGGACCAGCTTTCCGGATTACAGGTCAGAAGGTTGTTGTTGAAGGCTTCATCAAGCACATATGTACCGTCTCCACCCGTACCTATTGCGGCATGTCCGCCGCGGCCAAGCCGGCTTGCTGTCCGGGATATGGCCATGGCAACAGGATATGGCATCGGGGCGTGATTGATTCCCCACATCGGCGCGGAAAATGTTGCACTGGCCACGGGTAACCCGTTCAGCAATGCCGCAAGACCGATTGCACCGCCCATCGAATGGGCTAGAAGATGCCACGGTTCGGGCAGGGCCAGTGCGGCGGCAGCTTCCAGCAGGACAACGACATCCAGCTGATATTGTGAAAAATCGGTAACATGGCCTGGACGTGGGTTGTCCTGAAGCCGGTCGGCCAGACCTTGCCCACGCCAGTCTATGGTCAGTACGTTCAGCCCGGCAGCTGTCAGACGCTGTGCAACAGGCGCATATTTCTCAGCATACTCGGTCCGGCCCTGGAACAGTAAAACCGTGCCATGTGCGCTTTCCGCCCACCACAGGGCAACGCGTAGCCGGATGTCATCGTCACTGCGCATCCAGAATGCCTCGGCCGGGATTTCCCGGCTATCGGCGAACTGATGGAATGGGGCAGGGGAGAGGTTCATGGCAGGACTCGGAACATATAAAACAAACGAAAACGGAGTTATACCAGTGCTGAACCAAGCTTCATCGCAAGGCCCATATTGCCTTCGATGGCCAGCTTGCCCATCATGAAGGCGGTTGTCGGGTTTACCGAGCCGTCCAGCAGGCCCTCGAATACTTCCTGTGTGGCTGTTACTGTAACGTCAGCTTCATCATCACCGATACGGGCACCATCACCGTCAACCATGATTGCGCCTTCATCCTTGATAACAAACTTTGCCGTGCCCTCATCGAAGCCTTTCAGCTTCTCATTCAGGGCTGCGACGGCACTATCAATTACTTTACTCATCGCTTTCTCCTCGTTCTGTGACTGGCAACGGACCAGCCTGTCGGGCTAGAAGACCTAATATGAATTGGCACATATCATATTTCAGATACGCCATTACGGCATTTGCCACCGCATTGGCTGCGGCGCAAGTACAGGCGATGCCTGCTGCTTCAATATGGTATGAAATATTGTCGCAACCAGAGGGTGACGCCTGGATTGAAGCAGAGACCCAGATCCTGATGGCCTGGGAAGAGACCGGATCGGAGGCGCTGAACATGATCCAGATGCGTGGAGAGGCTGCACTGGACGAAGGTGATTACCTTACGGCCATCGGTCATCTAACAGCTCTGGTCGATCATGCCCCCGATCACGCTATGGGATATCAGCTGCGTGGAATGGCATACTGGATGAATGGTGACTATGGTCCCGCAGCTGCTGATCTTGCGCAGTCTCTGGAACTGGAGCCAAAGCAATATCTTGCATTGACGCAACTGGGCTCCATGCTTGAGGAACTGGGCGATAATGAGTGCGCGGCAGATGCCCTGCATCGCAGCCTTGAGATCAATCCACATCAGCAGGACGTGACGGATGCCCTGGATCGTCTTGATGCGGCAGATAATGGCATCGACATCTGACAGGTGAAGGCAAGAGGCAGGCATGTCACGTATCACGGCCGTTCTGGGTCCGACCAATACCGGCAAGACTCACTATGCCATTGAGCGGATGCTTGCTCATCGCAGCGGTGTAATCGGTCTGCCTTTACGGTTGCTGGCCCGCGAGGTCTATGACCGTATTGTTCAGGCTCGTGGTCCTTCCGTTGTTGCCCTGGTGACAGGCGAAGAACGAATCGTCCCGCCGCGTGCTCAATATTGGGTGGCCACGACTGAGGCCATGCCGGATATTGCCGTCGATTTCGTAGCTGTGGATGAGGTCCAGCTATGCGCTGATCCGCAGCGTGGTCACGCCTTTACCGAACGCCTGCTGCATGCACGGGGGTTGCATGAAACCCTGCTGCTGGGGGCGGATACAATGCGGCCGGCCATTGCTGCGTTGATAGACCGGGTACAGTTCATGCACCGGGAACGGTTTTCGGCACTCAGCTGGGCAGGAGCGAAAAAGATAAGCCGTATGCCGTCGCGTTCTGCCATTGTCGGTTTCTCTGTTGATGATGTCTATGCGATTGCGGAATTGCTTCGTCGTCAGAAGGGTGGTGCTGCCGTTGTTATGGGGGCACTTTCCCCGCGGACGCGCAATGCACAGGTGGCAATGTATCAGTCTGGTGAGGTTGACCACCTTGTCGCAACCGATGCCATCGGGATGGGGCTGAACCTCGATATCCGCCATGTCGGTTTCTTTTCGACGGTCAAGTTCGATGGCCGGCGGATGCGCCCTCTTTTCCCGCATGAGATGGGACAGATTGCCGGCCGTGCCGGTCGCCATACCGAATCCGGCACCTTTGGCGTTACGGGTGAGGCGGGTTCCTTGGATGAAGGTTTGATTGAAGTCATTGAAAATCATCGGTTTACTTCGATTAATCGCCTGATCTGGCGGAACAGGGCGCTGGAATTCGGCACGATGGACCGGCTGGTGGCGAGCCTTGAGGCCGCGCCTGACAGCGAATGGCTGATCCGTGGCCGCGAAGCCGATGATCTTGCGGCTTTGAAGACCCTGCGTGAGATGCCGGAGATCCGGGATCGGGTGACGATGCCGGCGGATGTCCGCCTGCTTTGGGATGCCTGCCGGATCCCGGACTTCCGGTCCATTTCGCCAGCAGAACACAGCAGCCTGCTTTTGCGGATCTTCATGTTCCTGCAGGAAGGCGGGATCCCCGGCGACTGGCTTTCCCGTGCGATTGAACGGATTGACAGAACCCATGGGGACATAGATGCGTTGTCCAGGCGTCTCGCCTTTATTCGGACTTGGACCTATGTGGCCCAGCGCACGGGATGGGTTGAAGATGAATCGTATTGGCGCGACGCGACGCGCACTGTAGAAGACCGCTTGTCAGATGCGCTGCATGCTGCTCTGACGCAACGATTTGTGGACCGGCGCACGTCTGTGCTGATGCGCCGGCTCAAGCAGAAGGAGACCCTCGTGGCCGAGGTGAACGACAAGGGCGAAGTGACTGTCGAGGGCGAGTTTGCCGGTCGGCTGGAAGGATTTCGTTTTCGGGCAGATGATACGCAAAATCCCGATGAGGCGCGGATGCTCAACCGTGCTGCCTATGAGGCGCTGAAACCTGAATTCCATCTGCGTGCAGACCGGTTCTATAATGCGCCCGATACGGAGGTGGATTTTACCGAACAGGGCGGGTTGATGTGGGGCGACGCGGCCATTGGCAAACTGCTCAAAGGGGCTGATCCGATGAAGCCGGGTGTCGAGGCTTTCGTCGATGAGGAAGCCGGACCTGAAATCGCCGAAAAGGTCACGCGCCGGCTTCAGCATTTCATTGACCGTAAGGTTGCTGCATTATTCGAGCCACTGCAGGTCATGAGCCGCGATGAGGGTCTGACGGGGCTTGCCCGTGGCTTTGCCTTTCGTCTGGTTGAAAATCTGGGAGTGATCCGGCGTGAGGACGTTGCTACCGAGGTCAAGGATCTCGATCAGGATGCAAGGGGCCTGTTGCGCAAGCATGGCGTACGCTTCGGTCAGTTCACTATCTTCCTGCCGGTGCTTTTGAAGCCTGCACCAACCCGGCTGCGGCTGGTGCTGTCGGGGCTTTGGAACGGGTTGTCGGAATTCCCCGAAAGCCCACCGCCGGGTCTGGTGACGATTCCGAACCTGCCCGATGCACCGGCTTCAGCCTACACGCTGTCAGGTTATCGTCCGGCAGGTGAGCGTGCCATTCGTATCGACATGTTGGAACGACTGGCGGATATGTTGCGCACTCAGGACACCCGTACCGGATTTGAAGCCAATCCTGATATGCTGTCGATTACCGGCATGACGCTGGAACAGTTTGCAAACCTGATGGAAGGTCTGGGCTATGCTGCCGAAAAGGCAGAACGGATCAAAACGAAGGGCGATGCCGTACCCGTTGTTCCGGAAGCCCCGGCCGAGGTCGATCATGAACACCCCATGACCGAAGAGGAATCTGTTCTGGCCGCTGAAACCCGTGCCAGATGGGAGGCTGAGCAGGCTGAAAAGAAAAAGGCGGAGGCTGAAGCTCGTGGCGAAGCGCCCGCCGATGTGGCACCCGCCGAGGATGGGGAAAGCCCCGAGATGGAGGTGTTTTATACCTTCCGCTGGGCACCGAAGCCACGTGGACCGCGTCAGGGATATGGCAACCGCCGACAGGGCAATCATCGTGCCGGAGGCAGCGGCGAAGCTGCTGGCGAGCGTCGTCATAGCAGGGAGCCTCAGGATGGATCGCGCGGCGATTCCAAGAGTGGTAAACCGGGCAAGGGCGGCAGGCCACGGGGTAAGGGTGACCGGAATGAGAAGCCAAAGAAATTCAGTGCCCGTCCGCCAAGGTCCGAGAAGCCGATTGATCCGGATAATCCCTTTGCTGTCCTCGCGGCGCTGAAGGACAAAAAGTAAGCGATGCACTGACTAATCCCGGAAGATCTGCTTTGCCGGGATCAAAGCTGACTGCGATCCGCAAGGCTGCAGACCATCTGTCCAATGCATACCGTGCCCATATGACGGGCACGGTTTTTGCATTTCGGCCACTGCCGGTTTTGATGTCAACCTGCGCCAAATGAAAAGGGCCGCCCTGAAGGACGGCCCCGGAAATCCTGATGCGAAAGATCAGTTCTTTGCGTAATATTCGACGATCAGATTTGGTTCCATCTGCACGGCATAAGGCACATCGCCCAAGGCAGGGGTCCGGACAAAGGTCGCGGTCATCTTGCTGTGATCAGCTTCCAGATAGTCCGGAACGTCACGCTCGGCCAAGGCAACGGCTTCCAATACGATGGCCAGTTGCTTTGAGCGGTCACGGACGGCAATCACGTCGCCTTCCTTGATGCGGTAGGACGGGATGTTCACGCGCTTGCCGTTCACGGTGACATGTCCGTGGTTCACGAACTGGCGGGCAGCAAAAATGGTTGCCACGAATTTTGCGCGGTAGACAACGGCATCCAGGCGACGCTCCAGCAGGCCGATCAGGTTTTCACCGGTATCGCCCTTGACGCGCTCAGCTTCGGCATAGATGCGGCGGAATTGCTTTTCGGTCAGGTCGCCGTAATAGCCCTTCAGTTTCTGCTTGGCACGCAACTGAGTGCCGAAGTCGGAAAGTTTGCTTTTACGACGCTGACCATGCTGGCCGGGGCTGTATTCACGGCGATTGACCGGGGACTTGGCGCGACCCCAGATGTTTTCGCCCATGCGGCGGTCGATCTTGTACTTGGCAGACGTGCGTTTGGTCACGGCTGATCTCCTTTTGTCAGTTTCAAAAGGGCGTTGTCCTTTTCCCAAAGGGCGACAGGCATCCCCTTGCGGGGGCCACCAACACCAGTGAAGCGGCGCTTATATCGTGCATGCGGACAGAGTCAATATCTGACCAACTGACTTGCCGCATCTGGAAAAAGCCGGAATAAGGTTCATATGAAACAGATCATCTGCATCAAATGGGGCACGAAATACGGCCCTGAATATGTCAACAGATTCTATAATATGGTGGCCCGTAATATCACGCGGCCTTTCCGCGTGATCTGCTTTACCGACCAGACTGACGGGCTGGATCCGGCCATTGAAACGCGGCCATTGCCGGATCCCGATTTTATCATGCCGCAAAATACTCCCGGGAAATGGCCCAAATCCATGCTTTGGGGGGATCTGGGGGATATTACCGGCACTGTATTGTTCATGGATCTTGATGTGATCGTAACCGGAAATCTGGATGCGTTCTTTGAATATGGAGATCCGTCAGAGACGATAACGGCGAAAAATCCGAACACGCCGTTTGAACGAATGGGGCAAACGTCGGTTTACCGGATGCAGGTTGGGAAACTGAAACCGATGCAGGGTGTATTTCGTTCTGATCCGCAGGCTGTTGCCGACAAATACCGCTATGAGCAGCGTTTTGTGACCCATAATGCCCCTGGTGGGGTCAGGTTCTGGCCGCGTACATGGGTCAGCCATTTTCGTATGCACTGCATTCCACCGTTTCCCCTGAACTATGTCGTGCCTCCCCGTATCCCGCGTAGCACCAAAGTGGTGATTTTTGCCGGGCATCTGAATCCTGATGATGCTGTCCTTGGTCAGTGGTCCAAGGCGGATCCGGTGCGCACTGCCGGGGATCACCTGAAGGCAACGTTTGACGGGCGTCGCCGCAAAAGCCTGTCTCGTCACTTGCGGCATTTTTACTTGCCTGCCCCCTGGATTGCCGAAAAGTGTCGCTCAACGACAGCGCGTCTATTCACGGTCCTGCCAATAGCCCAGCCCTGTTTCCAGACTCGGATCAAGATTGCCCCGAATAAAATTCATATCCACGGCACTGATCTGATCGGCGGTCAGACGAGGACGAAGTCGTGCAGCCTTCGGATCGACCCTTTCAGTGGTCAGATCGGGATTTGTTCTCTTGCTGCGGAGCTGGAAGCACTTGCCGAGGCTGGTCAGGAATAGTGCAGGGTCAGTCAACAGGTCCTCAAATCGCAGAATGGCCAGGTTGCCGGCCCGGTGCCGGAAACCGAGCATGGCCTGGGCCTTTACGGTCCGCATTTCCAACGCATTCACGAAACGACGACCAAGCAGAGGATGGCGGTCCAGCTGAAAGATTTCGCCTTTCAGCTTGCCATCCTGCCGCATACCCCATTTTTCCCAGCCTTGAATACCCGGTCTGGATTCGGCTTCCCATTCTTGACGGATGAATTCGGAAAATGAGCATCCGATCAGAGGAAGGTAGGCTTCATACGGGGTACGGTGCAGGCTGAGCAGCCACTCGACCGGTTCCCGAACAATGACCAGAATCAGGGAATGAGGCCAGATTGCCGGCATCATTGGTATGCCATGCTTCCAGCCATAGTGATATACGCAGCGTTCGCGAAAATTGTTGACGATCAGATGTTCCAGAAAATTGGTGCCAGAACACCTTTCCCCAAAGACCTGAAAATCCCTGACTGGCAGCCTGTTACTTTGTTCATGAAGAAAGGGAAAATTCCGGATCATGGTGTATTGGCTCTTGCAAAGAAGGTCTGAAACCTGGCTTCGTGTTCAGGGGGAAAGCCCTCACTGCTGCCGGCGACCATGATACGACGCAGTAACATGATGTTGTCGTGTTGTTTTAGAAGTTTGGTGATCTTCTGTTTATGCCCCGAGACCGCACGCTGATGTGCATATCGCATACCGGGAAGGGACATCAGGCTCTCCCGGAGAGGGAGGGTGTCCGGATGATATCGTGCTATTGTTGTATTCTGGACCGAGTTGAAATTTCTTTCCACCCAATAGCCCAGATCGACGGCCTTTCTGGAACTCGCCGCCAGGCCGCGGTTTGATTTCAATACAAAGCTTTCGGCAGCTTTCAGGGAATAGTGGTTCAATTCGATCAGGGGAACGCTGGATGAGATCCCGGCTGGCAGCCGCAAAAGCTTGTCATCCTCAGCAAATGATGCAGGCAGCGGCTGGCCTGACCCGTCCACCCACTTCAGGAAGGGACCGTCCCTGAGGTTCTTCGGCCTGTGGACACCAAGTTTCTGATAATTGGTGCCTGCCCGAACCATGGTCTTGAAGTAGAGGCTGGCGATAACGCCGCAATATCCCGGTCTGGCGCAATGCGTAAACTGTTCGGTTACCGGAAGATCCTCGAACACCAGCCTGCCACTGTTGCCAAATAACCGCCACGGCATTGCGATGGCATCGAATTCTCCGTTGATATGATCAAGTAAATCGGGAAATCTGCCATTTCCGACATGGATATTTGCAAACTCATCGGCATCGGCGACCAGTATCCAGTCATGAGTCCTGGCCAGGGTATGTCTGGATGCCATGTTCAATGCGCGCCAATGCGGGGTCTGCTTGCCAGGTGCGTCATTGTTGATATGGGTGACCAATCCTTCTTTTGCCAGGAGGGTCAGGATTTCTTCGGTTTGATCGAAGCAGTCATTGGTGAAGATCAGGAAATGTGTCGCACCCAGATGCAGATAATGGGCAATCCATTCCAGGATGAACGGTCCTTCATCGCGCATGGTTGAAACGACAAGGATACTCATTCAGCCCTGCACTTTTTTGATTCTGGCATCAGGCACCTGTCGTGCAGGGATATTGGAAATGAGCTGCCGTGTTTCCCGTGCAATCTGTCCCTCGAATGTCCGGGTTACGGTATGAAACAGGGAACTGTCCTGAAGATGTTCAGGCAGGTTTCGTCCCAGATATTCATCGGGGCGGGGCAATGCCCAGATGGAGTTGCCCTGAGCCTGCTGCCAGAGGGCGAATCTGATGTCGACGAAACCTTCGCTGCCTGACAGAGCCTGTATAGGAGGGGCATTGCGTCCCAGCATGCAGGCTGTGCCTGTTCCGACAATATCGACTGGGAAAGGTTTCTGCAGTTCCTTGAAGAACATGAAATTCTTCCAGCCGAACCGTCCCTGGGCCTTCTTGTAAACCCAGGCATTGGCCTGGTATCCGAATATGGCCTTATCCAGACCGATGGCCTCTGCTGCGGCGAGGGTCCGCGTGACGTAATCTCCTGGATAGAGGATATCGTCATCAATTGTAAAAATCACATCGTCCCTGTCCGGAGTAAAGTAAAACTTTCCGGTATCTTTCATATCCGTGGCCGGAATGACGGTTTCGAGCTTGTCCAGTCCGGCAAGCTCTTCCGGGACATGGTCATATTCGTTAAGAACGATACAGAGCCTGTCTACCTGTCCGAGAATACTCCGGACGGCTGCAAGCATAATGTCCTTGCGTGGGGGAAAGGTTGCGAGATGTGCTCTGATCATTGCGGCTGGCTTGCCTGATGTTTGGGTCAACGGGCCTGATGTAGCCCGGACAAGCGGGTGATACCTTCTGTCTGCCACCCTTCCGGCGTTGGGGCAATGGGGTGGAGCCGTTCCGGAAGTGACTTAATCGTTATGATAACCGCCAAATTCCGGCAGCCATGTGGACAGGGCCGGAACGAATGTCAGGACCAGCAAGACCAGCAGGGCTGCAATGAAGAAGGGGGGTAGTTCACGGATCAGCACACCGGGTTTCTGGTTCGTGGCGGCTGCGATCACGAAGATCAGCCCGCCAACCGGTGGGGTCAGCAGCCCGAAGGTCAGATTCACAATGACCACGATGGCGAAATGATTGGGTGCGATTCCAAGCGCATGGGCGATTGGTGCCAGAATCGGCACAAGGATCATCACTCCGGGCAGCGGGTCCATGAACATTCCGAAAACCAGCAGCAGCAGGTTCACGGTCAGCAGGAATGCAATCGGGGATAAGTTCAGTGCAATGACATGATCGGCCAGAGCCTGTGGCACACCCTCGATGATCAGGACCCATGCAAAAGCACGGGCTGAGGCAAGGATAAGCAGGACTGCCACGGACATGATCGTCGCCCGTCGTGCAGCATGCCACAGGTCCCGCCATCCCATGGAACGGTAAATCAGGGTACTGACCAGCAGCGCATAGAATACTGCCATGACCGAAGCTTCGGTTGGTGTGGTCTTGCCACTGCGGATGCCCCCCACGATCAGGACGATCAGCGTCAGTGACGGAATGGCATGGATCGTGTTATGCAACATTGTCATACGGTCCGGACGGGGTTCATTGCTGACATACCCGCGGTTGCGGCTGACCCGCCAGTTTACCCCCGCCATAGCGGCAGAGATCAGCAACCCCGGCAGTATTCCCGCCATGAACAGTGATCCGACCGAGACATTCCGGTCCTGCAACGCATAGATGATCATGGTAATCGAAGGCGGGATGATCGGTCCGACAATGGCACTGGAAATGGTTAACGCCCCGGCATAGGCACGATCATAGCCCCCCTTTTCCATCATCCTGGTCATCATTGCCCCGGGGCCGGCGGCATCGGCCAGAGCCGATCCGGAAATGCCGGCGAACAATGTCTGGCTGATGACATTGGCATAACCCAGACCGCCGCGCAGGTGCCCTACGAACTGGCGGGCAAAACGCAGAAGCGACATGGAAATCGCGCCTGCCGACATGATCTCGGCTGCCAGGATGAAGAAGGGCACGGCCAGAAGCGGGAAGCTGTCCAGACCTGAAAACATCTCCTTTCCAATGACGATCAGCGGGTAGGCCCCGCTCAGCCCCAGTGCGGTGAAGGCCGCAAGGCCGAGTGCAAAGGCAACGGGTACGCCAATGACCAGATAGATCAGGAAGGATACAAGCATGAGTGCGATCATTCGCCGGACTCCGGTGCGATCATGTTAAACCCATGCCGCAGATAATGGCGGGCAACCAGCAAAAGGTGGATGGTCAGCAGGATGAAACCCACCGGTATTGCTGCATAGACCCAGGACATCTTCAGCCGGAGTGCGGCTGATAGCTGATACTGACTGCGTATCATGTAATTCCAGCCTGTCCCGATCATTACCGCAAAGAAGATCAGAAGGAGCGCCAGCACCAGAATACGCAGAGCCATCCCGATGCGTGACGGAAAGGCAGTCTGCAGGTTTCCGAGTGCGACATGCGCCCCCTCGCGAAGTGCCAGTCCGGCCCCCAGAAACACCATCCAGATCATTGTGTAACGGGCAACCTCATCTGCCCAGGGCAGGGAGTGTCCGGTCAGTTGGCGCAGACCAACATTCCATCCGACGACTGCACACATGACAATCAGGGCCAGCACGACAATGATGGCATTGACCACGACAAATATGCGTTCGGCAAACGGAGGCCGGGTGGCGGCCCCCGTGCCGGTCGTGGAACCGGAGCTGCTCATTCCGTGGCGATGATGCTATCCATCAATTCCTTGCCGAATTGCGCTTCATATTCGGTATAGACATCAGCCAGTTTGTCCTGAAAGGTCTGCTTGTCTTGCGGGGTAAGTTCGTTGATAGTCATTCCCCGTTCACGTAGGGTGGCAACGCCCCTTGCCTCGACATTATCGACATAACCGCGCATGGCAAGGACAGCTGCCATACCGGCTTTTTCAAAGGCAGCCTTCTGGGTATCGTCAAGGCTGTCCCATAATTTTCCAGATACCATGATGATGGCCGGAGAATAGACATGACCATCCAGGGTCAGGTATTTCTGCACTTCGTTCAGTTTGACTGAAACGATAACGGATAAGGGGTTTTCCTGCCCGTCAATGGTGCCCTGTTCCAATGCCGGGATTACCTCTGGCCATGCCATTGGTGTGGGGGCCGCCCCAAGTGCTGTGAATGCTTTCAGGTGAACCGGGTTTTCCATAGTCCGGATCTTCAGGCCGTCAAGATCATCCGGAGTTGTGATCGCGCCGCGATTATTGGTGATGTGACGAAAGCCCTGTTCGCCCCATGCCAGTGCATGGGTTCCGGTTGCATCGAATTTTGTCAGCATGTCCTGGCCGATTTCGCCGTCCAGAACGGTGCGAGCATGGGCCAGGTCGCGAAACAGGAAGGGGATGTCAAAGACACCGACATCGGGTACAAAATTGGACAGGGTACCCGATGAGGCAATGGTTGCATCCACAGTTCCCAGTTGCAGGCCCTCAATCACCTCGCGCTCGCCGCCCAATCCGGATGAAGGGTAATGTGTGACCGTGAAGGTATCGCCCAGTATGGCCTTCAGGGTTTCGTCAAAGGCGCTGGCTCCGGCGCCGTAATGGCTGTCTTCGGCCAGGGCATAGCCCAGCTTGATTTCCGCAGCCGATGCGATGGTGGTACTGCTGGCCAGCAATGCGATGGCCATGGCGAAATGTTTCGACA
This sequence comes from Paracoccus sp. (in: a-proteobacteria), assembly GCA_047971845.1. Classification (GTDB taxonomy): domain Bacteria; phylum Pseudomonadota; class Alphaproteobacteria; order Rhodobacterales; family Rhodobacteraceae; genus Paracoccus. The sequence goes on from JBKEAB010000014.1 coordinate 14,631, forward strand.
TGTGATCTTCCTCCCTGTATCCGGGACAGATTGGGCAGCTCAGGGCAGATCGTCAATGCCTGTAGGACGTTACAGCAAGTTGTCGCGGGCCTGTGCAATCAATAGCTTCAGATCCGCGAGGCTCTGTTTGCCGAAGCTTGCTTCGTGACCGGCGATGAAGGTTGGTGTTCCGCGCAGCATCATCGTGTCGGCAAGATCCATCGTTTCATAGATCTGATCGAGGATTGCCCGTTTTTCCATGTCGGTGCGCAACTGATCCATGTCCAGTCCGACATTGCGTGCGATCCGCAGGACGCTGGCTTCTTCGGCACGGCCATCCATGTTCATCAATGCGGTATGGAACTGCCAGTATTTGCCCTGATTGAGCGAAGCAAGCGATGCCCTGGCGGCAAAGAATGATCCGTCTCCGAAAACCGGCCATTCACGGAAAACGACACGCAATGATTTGTCCTCGCCGATCAGGCGCTGCACATCGGCCATATTCTTGCGGCAAAAGGAACAGTTGTAATCAAAAAATTCGCTCAGGGTGACATTGCCGTCAGGATTGCCTAGCACAGGCAGTGCGGGGTTTCTTTCCAGAGCCTTGCGCAATTCTTCCGGCATGGGATTAGGGTGGGGTTGTCTGGACAAGGCCGGTGCAGTCAGCATCATGGCCCCTGCCGCCCCGGAGACCATGACAACGCGCCGTGAAATCCCGTATCCATATGATTTCATCATGATCCCTGTCCTTTGATACCAATGTCAGCTTGAGGTTAGGCAGACTACATGACAAGGGCCGGAAAACAAACAATTGCGTGACCCGGAGGGGGAGCTGTCCAATTGTCCGGCCCCGTGAATGCTGTTAGGCAATCGCAAAGGTAATTCATGGTGAGATATGGCTGATTCTGATCCGAAGTCCTGGAAGACGCTTAACAAGGACCTTGATCGTATCACGAATCTGGAAAAGGCGGCGGCTTATGTGTCGCGTCCGCTGGTGGCTCCGGGGGTCGGGCTGGCCTTTATGGTTCTGGTCGGGCTGGCGGTCGCCTCCTTCTCCGGGACCAGTACGACAACTGCGATCATTATCGCTGCGGCTGTTGTTGGTGCCTATATGGCATTGAATATCGGTGCCAACGATGTCGCCAACAACATGGGTCCGGCAGTCGGGGCGCGGGCCATGACCATCGGTTCGGCTCTGCTGGTTGCCGCCACCTGTGAAACCGCGGGTGCGTTGCTGGCCGGGGGGGATGTGGTGTCCACCGTGTCGCGGGGGATCATTTCACCGGAATCAGTGGCAGAGCCGCAGGTTTTTGTCTGGGCGATGTTTTCCGCCCTTCTGGCGGGGGCGCTTTGGATCAATCTTGCAACATGGATCGGAGCACCGGTTTCAACCACTCATTCGATTGTTGGCGGGGTAATGGGGGCAGGTATCGTTGCCGCGGGCTTTGGTGCCGTCAACTGGTCGATCATGGGCGCGATCGTGGCTAGCTGGGTAATTTCGCCGGTGATGGGTGGCGTAATTGCGGCATTGTTTCTGGCCTTTATCAAGACCCGTATCATCTATACGCCCGATATGATGGCCTCGGCCCGGCGTTGGGTTCCGGTACTGATCGGTATCATGGCCGGGACTTTCGTGTCCTATCTGGCCCTGAAGGGGTTCAAGAAGGTTTTCCCGATGAGCTTTGGTTCAGCAATCCTGTCTGGCCTTGCCACCGGCATCATTGCGACCTTTGTCATGCGACCGGTCATTGCACGTCAGAGTGCGGGGCTGGAAAATCGCAAGAAGGCCCTGAAAGAGTTGTTTGCCATCCCGCTGGTCCTGTCTGCCGCTTTGCTGTCCTTTGCCCATGGTGCCAATGATGTTGCCAATGCTGTCGGACCGCTGGCTGCGATCGTGCATGCCGTGCAGGATGGCATGTCCGGTGACAAGGTTCAGATCCCGCTCTGGGTCATGCTGATCGGTGGGGTGGGGCTGTCGGTCGGGTTGTTGTTGTTTGGGCCGAAGCTGATCAATATCGTCGGTAATGAAATTACCCGGCTGAATGCCATGCGTGCTTATTGTGTGGCTCTGGCTGCGGCAGTGACGGTCATTATTGCGTCCTGGCTGGGATTGCCGGTCAGTTCGACCCATATTGCCATTGGCGGCATTTTCGGTGTCGGTTTCTTTCGTGAATGGTATCACGAACGCATCATGGGAGAACTGCGTGTCGATACGACCTCGACCCCGGAACAGCGCCGGCGGCGCAAGGTTGTCCGTCGGTCTCATTTTACGACGATTCTCGCGGCCTGGCTGATCACGGTTCCGGCTGCGGCTACCTTGTCGGCAACCCTGTTCTGGATCTGCACGGGCCTGTGGATGTAGCTGTCATGCGTGACTGGCCGGACCTGTGGCTGATGCGGCATGGGCAGACTGAATGGAATGCTGCAGGTCGCATGCAGGGGCATCTTGATTCACCGTTAACGGCACTTGGCCGTAATCAGGCCGTGCGGCAGTCGGAGATCATGGCCCCCGTTCTGGCAGATGTACCGGCCATGTCCTGTATTGCAAGCCCGCTTGGCCGTGCGGTCCAGACGGCCCGGATCGTCTGTGGCGAGCGTCCGTTTAGAGCGTGTCGTGCTCTTTTGGGTTCATCTCCTGCGGCAATGAAATAATTGAGGCATTCATCTTCGGTGAAGAGGTCGCAGACCTGGCCGACGGCCTTCCATAGTTCGTCGTAGGTTCGGGCCGCGGCCTTGCGCAGGAGGGCTTTGAGCTTTGCAAAAGCCATCTCGATGGGGTTCAGGTCTGGGCTGTAGGGCGGGAGTGGCAGAAACCAGCAGCCGATGTTGCGCAAGGTTGCAGACGCTTTCGGGCTCTTGTGGCTGGAGAGGTTGTCCAGGATGACAACATCGCCGCACTGAAGGGTCGGAGCGAGCCGGATCTCGACATAGAGGTCGAAGAGGTCGCGATTGATCGGCCCGTCAATCACCCAAGGGGCATCGAGGCGGTCATGTCGCAGCGCTGCGATGAAGGTCTGCGTGCGCCAGTGGCCGAAGGGCGCATGGTCGACCAGCCGCTCGCCGCGCGGCGCCCAGCCAGTCGTCTTGGCCATGTTGGTCTTGACCGAAGTTTCGTCAATAAATCCGATCCGCGTCAGCATGTTGGCC
>JBKEAB010000015.1:0-2470 GCA_047971845.1 Paracoccus sp. (in: a-proteobacteria)
ATGTCGGGCCGCGCCTCGACCAGCCCCACCAGATAGTCCCGGAACCGGGCCAGCGCCCCAGATCCGGTCGGCCGCCCCTGCCGCGCCGGTGCCGTCGAGCCCGTCGCCCGGACCCTCTGGTCAAGCTTGATCGCAGAGCTCGTGCTGACACCGAAGCGGATGGCTGCATCCCGCCGGGTATGCCCAGCCTCGATATGCCGCTGCACCCTGTCTCTCAGATCGGAAGAATACGCTTTGCCCATGTGATCCACCTCCAATCATGGTGAATCACAAATTCGACCGTACGGGAATCCTCGGATTCCCGTTTCGTGCAAAACGCTCTAAACCGGAAAACCGGGTGCCAGTCTCAGGCCGCCAACCTCAAGTCCACGCCAGTTCTTCATCGGATTGGTCAAAAGGCGGCCAACTACGGGGTGGTCTTTATCCAGAACACCAAGGTGAACAAGCAGGGCCGTGATGGCTGCTTCGGAGGCCCGGGTGCTGCCATCTTCTATCTTCACGGCAACACCCAGCTTCCTTTCCGGAATAATGGCGATATAGACAGCCTCGGCCCCGGTCTTGACGGCAACACACCCATTCATGGCACGCATCAGGTCAGTACAGGCACGGCCTTCACCTGCGACAAGTTCCGGATAGGTACACATGGCCTGCACCAGACGCCCCATTGCCTGACCCCGCGTATCTCCTCCGGGTTGTGCAAAGGCTGCCATGGCACGGGCCAGACCGGTGATTGAGCCTGCAAAATTTGGTGCTGAGCAGCCATCTATGCCGACACCGGCAGGTTCTTCACCTGTTACCTCAGCCGTGGCCTGGCGGATGGCAAGTTGCAGCGGGTGGTCGGTTTCAACATATTCGGAACCTGCTCTGGCGTGACGTGTCCATGTCAGAAATCCAGCATGCTTGCCGGAGCAGTTGTTATGCAACTGGTCAGGTGCGTAGTTCGCACAACTCAGGCGGCGGGCCTCAGTCTTGTCCCATGGCCTGTGACAGCCACAACGCAGATCGTTCTCAGCCAGACCCATCCCATCCAGCCAGATCCGGACTTTTTCAACATGCAGCATGCCACCGTTATGTGAGGCACAGGACAGTGCCAACTGTTCCGGACCAAGCCCGATCGCATCAGCAGCACCCGATTCAAGCATGGGCAATGCCTGTATCATCTTGCACGATGACCGTGGAAATATCACTGCTTCGGGGTCCCCCCATGCGGCAATTATATCACGCCCATCGTGTATTACGGCATGGCCGCGATGGCCCCCTTCGCGCAGTTCTCCGCGCCACAATTCAACCATTTTAAATGCTGGCATAATTCCGCTTCCTCTCATTTTGCTGACAAATGCGCGATTTCCTGCCAAATGGGGTTTTTCCGCGCTTTGTTTTGGCGTTATCTTGACGAGGAACCGCATCAAAGGCCACAGGCATCGTCAAGAAGGCTATCGGCAGGAGGCAGAACATGACCATTACCAAACTGCGCGGCGCAGCCGCGATCATCACAATAGCAACCGGGCTGGCAACTCCCGCACTGGCACAGGAATCGACCAATGTTGTCGCAACAGAGGGCGACTGGACCGTCTTTGCAGGCAGTAACCCAAAAGAATGCTGGGCTGTGTCCCCACCGAAATCAACCGCAAACACCCGTGATGGACAGCCGGTCGATGTGCAGCGTGGAGATATCCGCCTGTATGTCGCTTATCGTCCCGGCTCCGCAGGTGAAGTCAGCTTTACCGGCGGTTATCCGTTCAAACCCGGCTCAACAGTGGCTGTCGATATCGGCGGACAGAAGTTTGACCTGTTCACCGAAGGTGAAAATGCCTGGACCGGTTCTTCGTCCGAAGACGCCAAGCTGATCGCTGCATTGCGTGCGGGTTCCAATGCTTCACTCACGGCAATGTCTTCGCGCGGAACCAGAACCGTGGATACATTCAGTCTGTCGGGAATTACCGCTGCGACTAATGCTGCAAAATCACGCTGCCAATAATCCGTGTACCGGGGGTTGTGCGCCCCCGGACCGGCTTTGTTGCACCAATCAGGGTTCGAGCGCAGTTCCCCTTTCCCCGGATGGCTTTATCCTATTGGCTCAGTGACGGGTATGCTAGAGCGTGCTGCACGTATTGAGATTCATACTTCCTTTGGATGAGGCGCTGTGATTCCCTGTCTTTGAGGCAGATATTGGGGATCAACGATGGGTAAGCCGCATCCTGTTGAACTTCGACAGCGTGTCGTGGATCATGTGTCCGAGGGCAACACGCACCGGTCAGCGGCGGCGCGTTTCAGGGTATCGGTCAAGGTCGTCAATGACATGGTTAAGCTTGCGAAGACGACCGGGGGCCTTCTTCCGACGAAGCAAGGCAACGGCGGCGGGCACGGCAAGCTGTCCGCTCACAAGGATTGGGTCGCGGGCCGGATCGGGGAGAAGCGCGACCTGACGACGGCGGAACTGGCGGCCGAGTACACAGCGACGACGGGAACG
>JBKEAB010000016.1:0-28614 GCA_047971845.1 Paracoccus sp. (in: a-proteobacteria)
ACGGATGACCTGCGCCCGGAAAGCTTTTTGAGCAGCCGGTCGACGCTGGCAGGGGTGTTCTCAAAGGTGCCAAAGCTGAGAACCTCGTCACGCACCCACCTCTGGCAATCGCAACCGCCAGCTTGTCCTTTGAAACGTCAATTCCAACATAAGTCGTCTATTGTTCATTTGCCATGTCTTCCTCCATCGCAGAACGACGGCACTTGCCGTCAGGCGAGCGCCGATGAAAAAAACATGCGGTCTTACGGTAAAACGCACACACACAGAGATGAAGAAGCAACAAAGAGCACGCTGAAGCAGACAGGCTGGAAGTCAGTAGTTTGTTCCCAATAACTATGGGTCCTGAACCTACCTGATCGCCGCCTCCATTCCAAGAGATTTACACAGTGATTGAAAGCGGGCCTCGGCAACTTCGCCAAAAAGAGCATGACCGGTCCTGGTCAGTTGCAGCTCAAGCCTTTGCTTTTTGTGTAACAATTTAAGCAATCCGGCTTCGGACGGGTCCTTGATGGAAAACATCGCACCGAAACGCATCGCCTTGCCCAGAACCTCTGCCATTTGCAGTTCCTGATCCGAGAGCATCGCAAAAAGCGGTGCCATGGGCGAGGATGTACGCGAATTGCGATAACGGTGCAGCAGTGCAAGCCCAAGAAAGACACGTTCAGGATGTGACAGCGCTGCCATATTGGCACGGGTCACATTATCAAAGCAGGCTTCCGCCCGATAATCGGGGTGGGTACGCCACGCCGTATCATGCAAAAGGCAGGCAGCCCGGATCAGGCGGTCCTGCGCTGCCGGAACATCTTCGAATAGTGGGTTCAGAAAATAGTAAAGTTTCTTACCAAAACCCGGCATCCGCGCCATCTGCTTTTCGGTAAAGCGTGCGGATTCCAGCAACGGATCACGCGCCCGCAGGTTTTTCGACATATGTTCGTAAAGCAATCCTTCACGTATGCCATAAGACGAAATTGCCAGTTCTTTTGGTTCAAAGGTCTCAACGAGCTGACGCAGGACAAGGCTGGCCAGCGGGACCAGTTCCATACGGGAACCGGATATTCCAACCCGTCCCCGAAGCGCCTGGAGATCACTTTCCGCAATCCATTTCACAGTGTCCTTAACTGCTTGCGGAGTCATGCGGTATTCATGCAGAACCGTCATTGGATAGGTCCTGCGCTCCATGTCGATCCGCGCGATAGCCCGCCATGAACCACCAACCAGATAAATGCGATCATGCCCGGTTCCAATCACACCGGCCAGATCTTCCATCACCGTTTTCAGGTGGGTGCGTAATACATCCTCGCCACCCTTGATCTGTTGTAACCGGAAAGGACCCAGCTGCGAGGTCACCCGCTTGCCAATATGACCGCCCCCATCCAGTTCGGCCAGTTCCATCGAATTACCGCCGATATCACAGACCAGCCCCCTTGCATCGGGCCAGCCCAACAAGACCCCCTGTGCTGAAAGCCGCGCTTCCTCTTCACCATTGATAACATGTAGCTTCAGGCCGGTTTCCCTTTCCACACGCTTGCGAAAATCGGGACCGTCTCCAGCCTCTCGTACGGCGGCCGTGGCAACGACCGTCATCGGACGTGCCTTCATCCCTTCGGCAATGGCAGCAAAGCGCTTCAGCGCTGTTGCCGCCCGCTCCACACCTTTGGGGTTCAGCAGGCCGGTAGTGACCATATCTTTGCCAAGCCCGGCCATTACCTTTTCATTATAAAAATAAGCAGGTGAACGTGCTGCCCCGTCAAAGATAACCAGCCGGACAGAGTTGGAACCAACATCAACGACCCCGACACGGGATAATGCGCGGGCAGTGGCATCATCGAACAAGCCTTCGAACGGGTCCGGGGTTTTCGCCTTTCCGCTCATCATATTGCTCCTGCTTTCGGTCACGGTCCCGTGAATGGTTTCGGTTCTTCCTTAATCCGGGCTGTGGGTCAAGGCTGGTACGTCACGTGCCCCGACCCTTCCCCGGCCCGACAATGACGGATTTTCCATGAAGAACCGGTGGCAGCTGAACAGGTCATCGCGTCCGGCCGGCAAATGACGCAGGTAACGGCCATCAGGTTGCAAGATCCAGCTTTGCACCTCATCAGCCATGTTGGCAGCCATGATCTGGCTGACAATCTGGGCTTTCACCGTATCATTCAGACATTCGACCAGCGTTTCCACACGCCGGTTGAGGTTGCGTCCCATCCAGTCAGCAGAGCTGATGAAAACCCGCGCCCTGCGTGATGGCAAACCAAAGCCCGCACCAAAGCAGACAATACGGGAATGTTCCAGAAAACGCCCTACAATGGATTTTACCCGGATATTGTCGGACAACCCGGCAATTCCCGGACGCAGTCCACAAATCCCCCGGATCACCAGATCAATCTTTACCCCGGCCTGAGATGCGGCATAAAGCGCATCAATCACATCGGGTTCGATCAGCGAGTTCATTTTCGCCCAAATCGCCGCAGGACGACCGGAGCGTGCATATTCAGCCTCTCTTCCGATCAGTTCGATCAGCCGTTCCTTCATGCTGATCGGTGAAATCGCAAGGTTTTCCAATTCTTCAGGCTGAACATAGCCGGACAGGAAGTTGAATACCTTGGTTGCATCACGACCAAGTGCCGCATCACAGGTAAATAGGGACAGGTCGGTATAAATCCGCGCCGTAATCGGGTGATAGTTGCCGGTACCATAATGCGTATAAGTTACCAGAGCATCTCCTTCACGCCGGACAACGGTCGAGATCTTGGCATGCGTCTTGTAATTCACAAAGCCGTAAACGACATGAGCCCCCGAGCGTTCGAGCCGGCGTGACTGGCGGATATTCGCGGCCTCGTCAAAACGTGCCTTCAGTTCGACAAGGGCCGTCACGGACTTGCCCGATTCCGCTGCCTCGCACAAAGCTTCGACAATAGGGCTGTCCCGCGAAGTACGGTACAATGTCTGCTTGATTGCCAGTACATTCGGATCACGTGCAGCCTGTGACAGGAAACGGACCACCATATCGAATGTCTCGTAAGGGTGATGCAGCAGCATATCCTTCTGCCGGATTGCCGCGAACATGTCTCCATCATGGTCCTGTACCCGCTCCGGAACACGTGGTGTAAAGGATGGCCATTGCAGATCCCGGCGATCATCCAGAACCAGTTCTTTCAGGTCACTGACCCCCAGAAGTCCCGAGACTTCGACAACCTCATCAGGGTTGACATGCAGCTCTTCCATGATGATCCGGCGCAGCGCATCCGGTGCCCCTTCCGTGATCTTCAGCCGGATGACACTGCCCCGCCTGCGCCGTTTCAATGCCGTTTCAAATTCACGAACGAGGTCTTCTGCCTCTTCCTCGACTTCCAGATCACTGTCACGCAAGACCCGGAACCCACAATGACCATTGTCACGATAGCCGGGGAAAAGACTCGCGAGGTTCATCAGCAGCAAGTCTTCCAGCCGCAGGAAGCGCATTGTTCCCGGCAAGCGGACAAAGCGTGGCAGCTGTGCCGGAATCGGCAGTAATGCCTGCATCCGCCGGCCATCCGCTTCCCGTGCCAGCTCCAGCGCCAGCGAAAACCCTGCATTGGGGATAAAGGGAAAAGGATGCGCGGGGTCAATCGCCAGCGGAGACAGAACCGGAAAGACCTGATCAGTGAAATAGTGATTGAGGTAATCAGCCTCGGCTCGGGTCAGGCGTAGCCGCGACAGGATCACAATCCCTTCACTCTCCATGTCTTTGCGCAGTCTATTCCAGACCGATTGTTGCGCCCCCATCAGACGCCGCGCATCCGCATTGATCAATTGCAGCTGTTCAGCCGGTGTCAGTCCATCATGCGACGGCAAGGCACTACCTTCACGCACAAGTTCACGCAGTCCGGCAACCCGAACGGTGTAGAATTCATCGAGATTTGTTGCGGAAATAGCTAAAAATCTTAACCTTTCCAGCAAAGGGATCCGAGAATTCCGTGCTTCATCGAGCACCCGCCAGTTGAAACTCAGCCAACTGAGTTCACGATTGAAAAAACGCTCTGGTCCTGACGGAGTACCGGCATCAGGCTTACTCGGTTCAGGGATTGGATGTTTAAGAAAATCGGCTTGGGTCATGGGGACAACTGCTGATCAGGGGACAGGACAGAACCATACCTATCCCATCTACCCATTCCTTGCCCACATGTTTTAACCTTATGCAAAGAAACGATATCAGGTTCTTGGTTCTTTCATACAGTCATCTCTTCAAAGTCGAAATGTCCCCTCCTGACACGTGCTGAATGTTCTTTCTGATGCGGATGGCATATCCGAAATTTCCAATCCTGAAGCCTGATGCGCCACCGGGTACCGCTGCACAATACGGTATCCCGCTCCTGCGTAGTTTTCTAACAGCCGGAAAAACCGTATGGCTGTCCGCTTTCGGATCCAGATATGATTTATGAGAACTTCGATTTTCGACCTCTTGCACTGCCTTGTGCGGGTTCGACAGTTTGAAGAACGCGTGACGCATCTGGACAGGATGGGGCGTGTTGGCTTCACAGGTTCTCCGGCCAAGCTGCACCATTTTCCATGCCGACGGCCCTCTGTCGGGGATGCTAAACGTCATTTTCGCGCATCAGATGCAATGTCAGACAACAGGAATCCTGCATATTCATCAATTATCCGCAGAGGGCCAAAATAGCCCGGGTTCAGACATTATTGGTTACCTGAAAATATGCCCTGAGGCCATCATGTCAGTTCTGCCTACCTGATGCGCAGGATAATCTTGCCGATATGGTTGCTGCTTTCCATATGACGATGGGCCCCAGCGGCATCAGAAAGGGGATATTCACTGTCAATCAGAACCCGGATCCTGTCCGCCTCAATCAGGGGCCAGACATGACGACGCAAATCAGCGGCAATACCTGCCTTGGCCGCATCCGATTGCGGACGCAACGTCGATCCGGTGATTGTCAGGCGCCGCGTCATCACATGGGCAAAGTTGATCCTGGCCTGTGGTCCCTGAAGAAAGGCAATCATTACCAGCCGGCCGTCCATATCCAGAGACTTCAGGTTTCGCTCAATATAATCGCCCCCAACCATATCGAGAACAAGGTTAGCACCGCCGGCATCTCGCATGACGCTGACAAAATCTTCGGTCCGATAGTTGATTGCCGTCGCGCCCAGTCCGGTAATGACAGCACATTTCTTATCTGAACCTGCTGTCGCCCAGACCCGAGCACCCAGAGCATGGGCAATCTGAATAGCCATGGTGCCAATACCCGACGATCCGCCATGGACCAGAAAGCGTTCCCCTGCCTTCAGCCCGCCCCGCATAACGACATTGGACCAGACAGTGAAAGCAGTTTCCGGCAAACCCGCCGCTTCGCGCAAGCTCATCCCGTCGGGCACTGGCAGCGCATGTCGTTCATTGCACGCTACATATTCGGCATAGCCTCCACCGGGCAGCAGGGCACAGACCCGGTCCCCGGGCTTCCAACCCGAAACACCGCGCCCGGTGGCCACAATTTCGCCCGCACCTTCCAGCCCCGGCAAATCCGACGCACCAGGCGGAGGTGCATAGTTTCCCTGCCGCTGCGCCACATCAGGCCGATTCACCCCGGCATATAACAGACGGATAACAATTTCGTCATGCCCCGGTATGGGAAGGGGCCGGTTGGTTTCCACCAGCACATCAGGCGCACCGGATTCGGATACCGCAACCGCACGCATCATATCGGGAAGGGTCATCTGTCCTGTTCCTTACCCACCGGTTGCGGGGCCCGAACCCAACCTGTTGCCATTCCGGTCAGCAAAGACACGCCCGGAACCTTCCGGGCCGTCGCCTTCAGTTTTTCAAACTGCATCACCCCATCAATACGGCGGTTTATGAACTCACGCGTATCATTCCGCCCTTCGGACAGATCGCCCAGCCAATACAGGACCACAGCTGCATAAACCGCTGAAAGCGTTGCCCGCTTCGAATACCAGTTCACATCGCGAGATGTATCGCCCAGTCCGTTCCAGATCACATCCGCCGTTCCCCACAGAAGCCTTGCAGCAAACGGCTGGTTCTTTGGCAGGGCAAGAACTGCCGAAGCCGCACGTACCAGCTCCACATCAGCAAAGCTCAACCGTTGCCAGATAGCCCCGGCAATACGATCACGAATCCGTCCACCCGGAGCCTCCTTCATCCATTCAGCCAGCTGCATGTCACCCTGACGATGGATCCAGGCAACCAGCCCGGCCCCACCCTCCGGAAAAAAGGCCATCACGACATCTTCCGGAAGACCCAGATCCCGGGCTCCGGCACGCAGGGACGTCTCGTTCATGCCATCAAACGGGATATGGGCTATGGAGGCTCTTGCAAGCCTGTCTCGTGTATCGGTCATGCGGTCCCTCTCCCCGGGCTGGACATTCAGGAAGTATGCCCGTATATGGCGGCTTCCTGCAATCTTGATCAACTCTAACCTAGGAAGGTGGTGACAACCACATGCAGGTGAACGTTCGCGACAATAACGTCGAACAGGCGATGCGCGCCCTGAAGAAAAAGCTTCAGCGCGAAGGCGTGTTCCGTGAAATGAAGCTTCGGCAGCATTTCGAGAAACCGTCCGTCAAGAAGGCCCGTGAAAAGGCCGAGGCCGTGCGTCGCGCCCGTAAGCTGGCCCGTAAAAAGGCACAGCGCGAAGGTGCTCTGTAAGGCGAAGCGAACCGTTAAAGGTTCTGAACCTCCGCTGGCCACCGCCTGCGGGGGTTTTCTTTCGGGGGCAGAATGAAGCCATGGATCGTACCACTGATATTTCTGGCAGCCTGTGCATATACTCAATTGCCTGAAGATCAGCGAATTGACGGCATCGACTGGAAGCTGACTGAAATGGACGGCCTGCCCTGGCCGGATGACGTTTCTCTACGCATCAATGGGAATCGTCTGACCGGGGTTGGTCCCTGTAATGCTTATTCCGGCAGACAGGTTGCAACCATACCAAGTTTTAGCATAACCAACCTTCACTGGACAAACATGCCCTGTGCCGATCCGCAACGTAAACAGGCCGAGGGCCTTTATAACCAGCAGCTTATGCATGTAGAATGGATCCGTCGGGATGGGGCACGTCTTATTCTGACCGGCTCAGGAGCCAATTTGATCTTTGAAATGCGAGAGGCACGCGGTGATGAGGTTTTCTGATTTCATAGCAGTTTCCGGACTGACAGGCATAATGGCATTGGCGGGTTGTTCCACAGGCGCACCCAATATGGACGGCAGCTATAAACTGACCGATATTGGCGGAACTGCGGTTTCTCGGACCATGATCCTGAATATTTCCGGCACCCGGCTATCCGGTAATGGATCATGCAACAATTTCAGCACAGAAAATGCGGCGCAATGGCCAGAAGTCAGCCTTTCCCCCATCGCATCAACCCGGCGTGCATGCATTGAGGGCGGCGAAAACGAAACCCGTTATTTCACGGCACTTGCACAAGTTACATCAGCCGAAAAAACCGAAGCCGGTATGGTCCTGTCCGGTCCGGAAGCCACGCTGAACTTCATGAACGAATAAGCCGCGCTGCCAGACGGGCACGGGCACTGGGCAGCGGTCTGCCGACATGTTCACCAGCCAGCCACATATGAAGGAAGTGCCCGCTCAGACGCAGTGCATGGGCCAAATCATCGTTGCTGGGCGGCCCACCCAGCATGGCCGGCAGACGCAGCAGACGCGGGGCATATTCCCCCGCTGCCGCAGCGGTTACCGCACGACCCGTATTCGGGCTAACATAGCTTAGCCCATCCTCGGCCCCGCTGAGCGCACAACATCCGAGATCCAGACCAAAACCCATTTCCTCCAGAAGTAGTATCTCCCAGCGGACATAATCTGCAGCCCAGTCCCGACCTTCATCCATTACATCCCAGAGCATCTCTGACATTGCGGCAAGCTTCGGGTGCGGGTCACGCTCCGGCAGGGCAAAGCGTAGCAGTGCAGCGGTTGCATTCATGCCATCAAGAGCAGTGGCATTGGTCAAAAGCCCTGGCCGGGCACGCAGGGGTTCGGCCGAAATAGTGCCAAGCTGATCCATCAGGCGTGTCCGCCATACAAGCGAAATACGGTTGCCCGGTTGCAGCATTGCTGCCTTTGAGCGCCCTGCCCCACCTGGAACCAGCCCGGTCACACGTCCGGCATCAACACTGAGAACATCCAGCAGAACGGCATGTTCTCCATGCCGTTTCCGTCCAAGAACCGTGGCTTCCCCGCGCCATTCCATCAGGTGGTAAAATCAGCCCGTATCGCCCCGCTGACACGGATCAGGTCAGCAGGCGAAATGGCAAAAACATGACATGGAGTGCCAGCGGCAGCCCAGACCATATCAAATTCCATCAGACGGGGATCAATGAAAGCTGATATGCTGGTCAGATGTCCCACGGGCGCAACACCACCAATGGCAAACCCGGTCTCTGCCCGAATCAATATCGCATCCGCCTTGCCAAGAGGCTCTCCTGTCAGCGCAGCGGCCTTGTCCGCATCCACCCTGTTTCCTCCTGCTGTCAGGAACAGGATGGCATGACCACTTTCCTCACCCCGGAAGATAATCGACTTGGCAATCTGATCAACCTCACATCCAACCGCCGCGGCAGCATCCGCTGCCGTTCGTGTATCGCCCATCTCACGAATTTCAGCATCCAGACCCGCTGCCCGCAACGCAGTCTCGACCCTTGCCAAACTCTTGCTCATCGCGCACTCCCCTTCTCTGGACAAAAGTAAAGGGACGACCATGGCACAACAAGTCTATACACTCCTGGTACAGGTCGGCCGCCGGAAAGGGGATGGCCTGCCCGAAGGCGCAGACGGTGCCGGGCTTTTGTGCTATGCTTCCGGCAAGGACGAAAGCGATGCCGTACGTGAAACTGTCGCGATTCTGAAACAGGCCGAAATGGCACCGCTGGATGTGACCGGCTACGGGACCTTGGCAGAACAGGAATCCGAAGGGCACGAGATCTCCCCCGAAGACCGTGCCCTGATGCAGCGTGCACTTGATGAAAACGCCGTCATCATTGCCCGGATGGAACCTTTCTCCGGCGATCAGGCGACCGATCCCTGACCCCGGAACGGAATGTGCGGATTTCCGCCTGTGCCCATTCCCGGCATCAGCCCTGTTTTCCTTACCCTCAGGCTGCGCTATCCTGCCGCAAATCACCTTAAACCACTGTGAATGGGCAGGGACAGTATGAGCAGAACCTTCATCAAGCTAACCATTTCCGCCGCCACCATGGCCATACTTGCCGGCTGTGCAACAGGCCCGGTCGGATCAACGACATCGGTATCAACCGGATCTTCGGTTACCCCATCGCCGATCCCGGCCGCATCACCCGCATCGGAAGCCGGATTGCAGAACTGGATCTCGGGCTTCCGGTCACGTGCCATTGCAGCCGGAGTCAGCCCGGGTGTTTATGACAACGCCATGCGCATTGCCCGCTATAACCCCGAGGTAATCCGCCTGGACCGCAAGCAGGCGGAATTCTCGCGCCCGGTCTGGGAATATCTGGACAGCGCCGCCTCCGACAGCCGCACAACCAAAGGACGCGGACTGGCCCGCACCTATTCAGGCACACTAAGCCAAGTCGAGGGCCGCTATGGCGTCGACCGCAACATCGTCATGGCCATCTGGGGTATGGAATCGAACTTCGGTGGTAATCGGGGCAAGATGCAGATCATCCCGTCACTGGCCACCCTGGCATATGATGGCCGCAGAGGAGAGATGTTCTCAAAACAGCTGATTGCCGCACTGAAGATCATTCAGGCCGGCGATATTGACCCTGCGCATATGCTGGGAAGCTGGGCCGGTGCCATGGGACACACCCAGTTCATGCCAACTTCATATCTGTCCTATGCCGTGGACTTCAACGGTGACGGCCGCCGCGACATCTGGTCGGATAACCCGACAGATTCACTGGCATCAACAGCCGCCTACCTGAAGCGTTCAGGCTGGATCAACGGTCTGCCGGCGGTCATTGAAGTTCGCCTGCCTTCCGGCTTCAACTATGGCCAGACCGGACGCAGCAATGTCAAATCAGGATCGGCATGGGCCGCACAGGGCGTCACCGCCATTAACGGTCGTTCACTTCCCGCCGGCGGCATCATCGCCCCGGCCGGCCGGCAGGGTCCGGCATTCCTGGTCACCAAAAACTTCATAGCCATCCGTGCCTATAACGCATCCGACAATTACGCACTTGGCGTTGCCATGCTGGCCAACCGGATCGGCGGCGGACCGGGCATTGTCGGCAGCTTCCCCCGGGAGGCCGGCGCCCTGACCCATAACGAAAAAGAAGAAGTGCAGCGCCTGCTGAACCGGCTTGGCTATAATGTCGGCGAACCTGATGGAGCCATTGGCGAAAACACCATTGCCGGTATCAAGGCCTTCCAACGCCGGATCGGTGTCGATCCCGATGGATATGCCAACGCCACACTGCTGAAGCAGCTGCGCAAGGCGACCTGACACACACGGACGACCATCATCACAACAAGGCGGGGCAATAGCGGGTACGATCCGCTATTGCCCCGCCTTTCAGTACTATACAGAACGAAGGCAGCAGATGACGGTACAGGACCAGCGAACACCAACGGCAGAGCCTGTCAACTCTGTCAAGGCAACCTGCCCGATCTGTGCCACCCTGTATGACCTCCGGTCTGACATCAATACGCGCGAAAGGGTCATGTGTCCGTCATGCGGCGCATCCGGACGTTCTTCGGCAATCGTGCTACATACCTGCCGTACCATCTATGGAAACCCGGCGCCACTTGCCCGGCAAGACCCCCGCAAAACGATCCGCATCGTGGGGCTATCAGATGCAATGGTCTATGCCAAACCTTTCGCCGAATATTTCGACTACACGAATACCTACTACCACAAAGACCCGATCCTGGACATCCGCAACCCGGCAGAAGCCTATCGCGACAGTGCGGACCTCATCATCAATTCCGAAGTATTCGAGCATGTCATAGGCGATACGCTCAGTGCGCTCAAAGGGGCGTTGGCGGTCCTCAAACCCGGTGGTACAATGATTTTCAGCGTTCCCTTCGTCAATATCGGCGATGGTTCGGAACATTATCCCGGACTGGTCGACTATACACCGCGCCAACTGGAGAACGGCACATGGGTGGCGGATCTGGAATATGCTGACGGGCGGAGGGAAACCGACACGCAGGCCATTTTCCACGGCGGTCCCGGACTGACCCTGGAACTGCGTCTTTTCAACCGCCAGCGTGTTCTGGATGAACTGAGGGAAGCCGGCTTCACCAATATCCGGATCCATGATGAAGACCTGCCCCAGTCAGGCATTCAATGGGGGGCTCCATCCCGGCTTATAACAGCACAGCGGCCCCGAAAAGGGCCGTGGCAATGGCTGCGTAACCTGCTTTCACGACATACCACATCCTGAAAGCAACCCTTCACCTTTCCAGGCAGACGCCAAGGATGATCGGACAATCACTCGAACTGTCAAAGGCGCAATCTGCCTCAGAGAACAGATACCCTCCTGAGCATCAGGATTCTTCGTCTTCCGCTGTACGCCCTCCTACGACGCCAAGCGATTTCAGCTTGCGGTGCAGGGCGCTGCGTTCCATCCCGACAAACTGGGCTGTACGGCTGATATTGCCACCAAACCGGTTGATCTGATTTACCAGATATTCGCGTTCGAACAGTTCGCGCGCCTCCCGCAGGGGCAGCGCAGTGATACGCGGGCCAAGGGTCAGGGTATCGGCCCCCTCGCCTTCAGTATTCTGCCCCTGCAATTCACCCGAAGAAATCGGGCCACTATCCTCAGCCAGGATCAGAACACGTTCAATGACATTGCGCAACTGCCGGATATTACCGGGCCACTCCATTGCCTGCAGGGCATTGGCACCTTCCTCGGACAGGCTGCGCACCGGCAATCCCTGTTCCTCATGAACCTGCTGGATGAAGTGTCCGGCCAGCAAGGAAATATCCTCGCGCCGTTCCGCAAGCGAAGGCACTGCCAGAGGCACAACATTCAGCCGGTCATACAATTCCTGCCGGAAGCGCCCAGCGGCAATTTCAGCCGGCAGGTCACGATTGGTCGAGGATATGACCCGCAGATCCACACGCACCCTGTCCGCTCCTCCGGCACGGGAAAATTGCTGTTCGGTCAGAACCCGCAAGATCTTGGGCTGGGTGCCCAGCGGCATATCGGCCACTTCATCAAAATAAATTACCCCGCCATGCGCCTGTTCCAGAAGACCCGGCTCAACCCCACGATCAGGAAATTCCCGGCCAAACAAGACCTCTTCCATCCGTTCAGGTTCAATTGTCGCGCAAGGCACCACGATGAAGGGACCACCAGCACGCGGGCTTTGTGAATGGATATAGCGCGCGGCCAGTTCCTTGCCTGCCCCCGGATCGCCGGTCAGCATCACCCGGCCATTGGATTTCGCCAGCTTGTCAAGTTGATCACGCATCCGTTTGAACGCGGCAGAGCTGCCCAGCATTTCTGCAGCCTTCACCTCGCCACGTCTGAGTTGTGCATTTTCACGGCGCAACCGGTTGGTTTCCACAGCACGATTGATCACAACCATCAGCTGGTCGATATTGAAGGGCTTTTCGATAAAGTCGTAGGCCCCTTGCCGGATCGCAGCCACGGCGATTTCAATGTTGCCATGTCCCGAAATGATGATCACGGGTACGTCAGGATTATTGCGCTTGACCTGTTTGAGGATATCAATTCCATCCATCCGGCTGTCCTTCAACCAGATATCAAGGATCATCAGTGCAGGCTCGCTGTCGTTCAGTTCAGCAATAGCTTCGTCCGAATTGGCGGCCGTGCGGGTGGCAAAACCTTCATCCTGAAGAATGTCGGCAATCAGCTCCCGAATGTCCCGTTCATCATCGACAATCAGAATATCACTCATACCACGTCCTGCTCTTTGCTTTTGCGTGCAATACGCACGGGGTTACGCTCACGGGGCAGGCGCAGTTCAGCCAGAGCACCCCCATCGGGTGCATCTGTCAGAACAAAGCTGCCGCCATGCTCTTCAACAATTTTCTTGACGATAGGCAGGCCAAGCCCTGTCCCGCCCGGCTTCAATGTCACATAGGGTTCAAAAAGACGGGCGCGATCCTCGGGCAGGCCGGAACCATTATCCATAATCGAAACAATGACAGTATCCGATGTTTCCTCCAACGAAACACGAATGCACGGAAACCATTCGTCAATTTTATTATTTCTCTCTTCATCAACTGCTTCTGATGCATTCTTCAGGAGATTTGTAAAAACCTGCCCTATCATGGTTGCATCGCAATCTATGCGCACCGTTTCATCCGGAATGGACGTAACAAGATCCGCCCTCACTGCATCTTGTTGCAGCAAGACCGTATCGCGCAGAAGCTTGGCAATATCCGTTTCGCGCCGGTCCGGTTCGGGCATCCGGGCAAAGCGCGAGAATTCATCAATGATCCGGCGCAGGTCATTCGTCTGCCGGATAATGACCTCGACATAAGAATCAACGCTGTCACGATCCTCCCCTTCGGGGGCGATCCGGGCAAACTTACGACGGATCCTCTCTGCCGAAAGCTGGATGGGGGTCAGTGGGTTCTTGATTTCATGTGCCACACGGCGGGCAACATCCCCCCACGCAGCCATACGCTGCGCACTGACCAGTTCCGTCACATCATCAAAGGCCACGACATAGCCTTCCAGCCCGCCATCAGCCCTGTGACGCACGGCCATGCGGACCAGCAGGCTTTCCATCCTGCCTTCCCGGACCAGCCGGATCTCGTCCTGCACGGATTCCGTGACCGCACCTGACAACCGTTCCAGAAGCGGCGCGAATTCCGGCACGACCTCTGCCAGTGGACGATCATGATCACGGGCAGGATCGACACCGACCATCCGGGTGGCAGACCTGTTCATGAAATCGACATCACCATCCTCATCCAGCCCGATAACGCCTGCGGTGACGCTGGACAGGACGGAATCGAACAGCCGCCGCCGCTCATCACTGGCACGATGGCTTTCAACCAATTCCTCACGCTGCGCCTTGAGCTGACGGGTCATGCGGTTGAAGCTTTGCCCAAGGGTCTGGATTTCATCCCCAGTGTCGGGCTCGGGAATTTGCAGATCCAGATCACCCTGCCCAACCCGTTCCGAAGCTTCTGCCAGCCGTCCGATCGGGCGCGACAGCCGTTCGGCAAACCACAACGCCATCCACATTGCCGCCGCAATCAGCAAAAGCGCAAAACCAAGATAGACCAGCGAGAATTCCAGCAATACCCGGCCGCGATCCTTTTCCAGCTGACGGTATTCGCCAATCGTTTCCCGCGTGTCATCCAGCAATCCAAGCAACCGGCCATCCACATCGCGGGCAACATAAAGGAAGCGGTCAGCCAGTGGTGGCAGGGCAACAAGCGCACGGAACGCATTCTGGTCCCAGTCTTCTATAAGCACGACACCATCGGCACGCGCTGCATCAAACTGATCGGACGAAGGCTGTACATACCAGAAATCATATGAACGGTCTCCACGTGCATGGATTTCACCAGCCGCATCAATGATATACGCTTCGCGCAAACCACGCTGAATGCGTCCTTGCTGCCCGGTCAGGATCAGGCGCAGGTCTCCATCTCCGATCAACGGATCGGCCGCAGCGGCCTGACTCAGGACTGTGGCAATAATCCCGGCATCTTCGGTGAGGTCTTCACGATGTTCATTCTGATAGGAAACGGCCGCAGATTGCGCATTACCCACCATTTCCTTCACACGGTCCGAGAACCAGCCCTCAAGTCCGATATTGATGACGACACCGGCAAACAGGGCAACCAGAACCGTCGGCACCATGGCAATCAATGCGAATATGCCAACCAGACGCGCATGCAGACGGGACCCCGCCCGTGAACGCCGCCGGGCGGCCACCATCTGCGCCAGACGCATCAAGACCAGACCCAGCACGAGCAGAAGATAGACAAAGTCCAGAACGAGGATAAAGCTGAGCACACGACTGCCGCCAGTCACGCCTACCGTGCTCAGCACGGCAACGGTCAACACGGACAACAGCGGAGCTGCAACGACAATCACCCATGTTGTTATCGTCCGCCATCGCCGGCGTGCTGCCAGCCGTGCCAGCTTGTCGGCAAAGCGTGCAGCGCGAAATTGTGTCAGGCCGGATACTGCCATTGCCCTGTCTGCTGCCTCAGCCCCTGTACCGCTTGCAAGCGGCATCTTGTTGCATGGGCGCGACGAAATTGACGCGCCTGTGACTGTTTTACATCACCCGGCGGCGACGTGTCACCTGAATATTAAGATCGCTGAGCTTCTTGCGCAAAGTATTGCGATTAATCCCCAGCAACTCGGCACAACGCAGCTGGTTTCCGCCAGTGGCATCCAGTGCAATTTCCAGCAGGGGAACCTCAATCTCGCGCAGGATACGGTCATACAGGCCGGGAGGAGGCAAGGCATCGCCATGCAGGTCAAAATAGCGCTGCAGATGATCGGCAACCGAACCAGCCAGCTGACCGGATTCCCCACCGGCCCTTGCCGTCACCGGACGCGACATGCCCAGCGGGCCGGCTTGGACAGGGTAATGTTCGGGCAGGTCATCCAGTTCATCACGGGCCACGGGACCGGTCCCGGTCAGCGTAAGCCGCCGGATCAGGTTTTCCAGCTGTCGTACATTGCCCGGATAATCAAGTCCACGCAAACCGGCCATGACCTCATCCGGCAATACGCGCTCAGTCAGGCCCAGACCTCCTGCACGGGCCATGAGATGATGCGCAAGTGCGGGAATATCATCCCGTCGTTCCGAAAGCGGCGGCACGGCGATAATCGCACCGGCAAGGCGATAATACAGATCCGGCCGCAGGCGTCCCTCATTCATGTCCCGCTGCGGATCGGCACCACCGGTCGAAACCAGCCGCGGGGCATGATCTGCCCCATCCATCTGTTCCAGAATAGCCAGAATGCGGGTTTGCGCCGCCTGATCGAACCCGGCGGGGTTTTCGATAAGCAATGTGCCGTCACGCGCATCATGGCCAGCCTTCGACAGGATGTCAGCCGAACCGTCAGCCGGGGTCAGAACCACCTGCGGATTGCTTCCCCGGTCAGAAAACTCATGTAACGCACGGGCAATCGTTGTCTTGCCGACACCGGCCTGCCCGGTCACCATGACCGGCAGGTCAGCATTCAGAACTCTGGCGACAAGCCGGAACAGGGCCTGCATCGCCACGGCATGACCAATCAGTGGCAGTTCAGGGCCTGCCTCATCACGATTCACATCAGGCGCAGATGCAGGTTGTAACGAAGGCGACAGGTCCGTCTTGCGTGGCCGGCGGGCAATAGCATCACGGGACCGGGCCAGTAAATCAGGCAGATCAAAGGGCTTGGGCAGGTAATCGAAAGCGTCTGCCTCGGTCGCGCGAATGGCCGTTACAATCGTGTTCTGCGCCGATATGATGATCACGGGCAGATCCGGCCGGACCCGGCGAATGGCCGGGATCATGTCAATTCCATTGCCATCCGGCATCATTACATCGGTAATGACCAGATCACCGCGACCTTCCTCAACCCACTTCATCAGCTGCTGAAGACTGCCTGTCGCATGGACCCTGCATCCCGCGCGTGTCAGCGCCTGCGTCAGCACAGTGCGTATACTGCGGTCGTCATCGGCAATCAGAATGGTTCCATCCATGATCTCAGGCCTTTGGTAATGAAATACGGAAAACGGTCCGGCCAGGGCGTGAATCAACACGCAGCCAGCCCCCGTGGTCGGCGATAATTTTCGATACCAGGGCCAGTCCCAGTCCTGTGCCATTTTCGCGCCCCGAAACAAATGGCTCAAAAACCTGCGCGGCAATAGCCTCAGGGATACCGGGACCGTTATCCTCTATCTCGATCTGCAATGGCAGCCCCCGACCCTGCGGCTGATCCGGGGAGGGGGCCAGTCGCAGGGCACCATCATAGAAACTCCGTATACAGATCACACCCTTGCCGTCGTGCCGGGACAGGGCTTCCGCCGCATTCTTCAAAAGGTTCAGTGCCACCTGCATCAGCTGATGGTTATCGCCAAGGGCATAAGGCAATGAGGGATCATATTCCGTGATCATTTCAAGCTCACTGGCAAAGCCCAGTTCGGCAGAACGGCGGGCACGTTCCAGAACATCGTGCAGGTTGACCCGACCAAGATCAGGTGCCGTTGTATCTCCGAAACGTTCCACCTGATCCAGAAGTGCAACGATCCGTCGGGATTCGGCGACGATCAGATCGGTAAATTCACGGTCCTCGTCGGCCATGTTCATCGACAGGAGCTGGGCCGCACCACAAATACCGGACAAGGGGTTCTTGATTTCATGAACCAGCATTTCGGCCATTCCGATGGCCTGACGGGCCGCCTTTCGCGCAGCATGACCCGGCTCCAGCCCTTCTGCCGCATCTGTCGGGGCGATCAGTAAAATCACCCCGTCAGTCAACCCGTCAGGGGCCGGGCCAAGATGTACATCACCAAAGCGTGGCTGATGCCCGCCGGAACGATCTCCAAGATCAAAGCGTATGCGCGACTGGCCGACCGGCCCCTGACTGACACGGACACGTTCCACAAGGGGACAAAGTGATGGGGTGATACGCAGACGCGACTGGATCACCTCATCATCCATCCGGTGTCCGAGCGCTGCCTTGCGCGACAGGTTCAGCCAGGATTCGGCAGCATCGTTCAGCCCGACCAGCCGACCCAGCCCATCCAGAACAACCCCCGGCAGCGGAAGCGCATCGAAGCTGGCACCAGGCGTAAAGACCGGTTGCATATTCATGCCGCAACTCCGGTTGCCTGTCTGGCCCCGGACATGGCCTGTTTCTTCGGCGCATCAGTGAATATGTCCCTGATCAGTCGCAATGTTTCAGCCGGAGAACCGGTCCGGAACAGCTCAGACCTGCGGACAGTAATCCCGGCAGCATCCGCATACCAGCCCAGGTGCTTGCGTGCGACGCGCAGACCCGGATCAATGCCGTAAAAGCTGATCATGTCCTCATAATGACCCGCGACCAGATCGACCAGTCCGGCCCCTTCCGGAATATCCGGTGCCGGAGTCCCGTAAAGCGCATGGGCAATTTCCGCCAGTTTCCACGGTGCGCCCCGCGCACCACGGCCGATCATTACGGCTTCTGCCCCTGACGCCACAAGCGCCGTATGTGCCGAAACCGGATCAACAATATCACCATTGGCAACCAGAGGCGGCCTTCCAGGGAGGTCCGCAACCTGCCGGATCGCTGCCCAATCCGCCACACCGGTATAAAACTGTGCGCGGGTACGCCCATGGACCGTCAGCATACGTATCCCTGCATCACGCGCACGTGCCGCCAGATCCGCAGCATTCAGACAACCATCATCCCAGCCAAGCCGCATCTTCAGCGTTACCGGCAGGTCCACCGCTTCGACAACCGCTTCTATGAGGCTGAGCGCGTGATCGGGATCCCGCATCAGGGCGGCCCCGGACAGCCCGCCCGTCACTTTCCTGGCAGGACACCCCATATTGATGTCAATGATCCGGGCTCCCATCCCGGCAACAATCCGGGCCGTTTCTGCCATATGTGCAGCTTCACGACCGGCGATCTGCACGGATACGGGTACACCGCTTTCGATCATGGCCCTGGCCCGTACCGAGGCACGCGGAGAAGGCCGGGTTGTTACCATCTCGGTTGAGGCAACCATTTCACTGACCACCAGACCGGCACCGAAATGCGAAATCGCACGACGAAACGGCAGATCGGTAATTCCGGCCATCGGGGCCAGAAACACCGGCACGCCAAGTTCTGCGTCCCCAAGCCGGATCGGGTCATAGAGCATTCGGGTCACCATTGTCATATTACACGCCCTCAAATGGGCAGTTGCGAGTTTCACAAGCAAATCACAACACATACGCCGGAGGTTCCGGCAGTATCTGATTATATTATAGGCAACATTCTGCTATCTGGCTACAAACAAGGCAGAGTTTTGATCAGTTCCCGGGGCTGGTACGTGCCCGCATACCCCCCCCTGTGCTTGCCGGACCGGGCCAGATTACGCTATGGCAGGCCAGACCCGCCCCCGATCCGGCCTGTCCGGGTCCTGAACGAAGGACAAATTTATGAAATTCCGTTGTGCCCTGGTACTTCTGCCTCTCGCCCTTGCAGCCTGTGGCGACCAAGCCCAAGGTTTCCGCATGCCATGGGACAAACCGCTTGACGCAGCGCCGGAACCGACACCGGAACCCATCGACCCGATGAAGACTCCGCTGGTCGCCCCCGAGATCGCCCCAACCCAGGTTCCGATTGAAGTCGAAGGCCCGCGCACCGCTGTTGCCACCGCCGAATCCAGCACCCTGAACGCCGCAGCATTCATTGCGCGTGGCAACGAGCCCTTCTGGCGTATCGACGTGTCTGGCAGCACTGCAAAATATCAGACCCCGGAAAACCAGTCCGGTAGCAATGTCTCCGTCAATCGCATCGTTTACCGTCAAGGCGTCGAATATATTGGCACCTTCGGTGGCAGCCCCTTCTCGCTGAATATCCGCAGCACCACATGCACCGATACCATGTCGGGTGAAAAATTCCCGATGACGGCACAGCTGAAAATCGGATCAAAGCGCATGCAGGGCTGTGCAAGCCCGACCAGCACACAGGCCCCGGCCGCTTCGGCACAAGCACCGGCCGACAAACCAAATCAGGGCTGAGATAGCCCATGAAATCATGGGCCGGGGACATCCCCTGCCCATTTTAATTATACCCCTTACTTATACGTCAGAGATTTCAAACGCAATTTCCTGCCAGTTTTGATCCGCACGGCATTGGCGCGGCAGGGCATTCACCTTATAGTCGCCTCAACTTGTTACCGGGGACCACACTTATGAGCCGCCGCTTTCGCCCGCTGCTTCTGACCTCTACAGCTTTGCTGACCACATCCATCATGGCACTGGAAACGGTACCGGCCGCCCATGGTCAGACTCTGAACAGCTATGGCATGCCGGGTGTAATCGACACCCCGACCGCTGTCACGCCACCTGAAGGTGAACTTTCGGCAACGGTCAGTTACAGTGAATATGGCCGTCGCGTCACGCTGGGCTTCCAGCCTGTTCCACGCCTGACCGCTGCGCTGCGCTATTCCAAGATTGACGGGACCATCGACACTGATCGCGATGCACTTTATGATCGCAGCTTCGATCTTCAGTTCCTCGTTTTCGATGAACAGGGATGGCGGCCTTCTGTTGCGGTCGGTCTGCGCGACTTCATGGGCACCGGGGTCTATTCCAGCGAATATCTGGTTGCTACGAAAACTGTAACGCCCCGGCTCCGGGTTTCGGCCGGGGTTGGCTGGGGACGTCTGGCCGGTGCCTGGCGGCGCACGGATTACAGTGATGAAGGCGGCAAGCCGAATTATGACGACTGGTTCCGTGGCGATGCCAAGCCGTTCGCTTCAGTCGAATGGCAGGCCAATGACCGCTTATCATTACTGGCCGAATATTCTTATGACGATTATCAACCCGAAGTCGAAGGTGGCGATGAAGCCCCCGATGGCAAGGTCAATCTCGGGGTTAATTACCGCATTGGAAACAACTATCAGATCGGTGCCTATACCATTGGCGGAAATGTCTTTGGTGTCCGCGGCACCGTGGCCCTGAACGCCCATCAGTCACCCTACCCTTCCGGACTGGAACCTGCCCCGGCCCCAGTTCGTCCACGTCCGACACCGGCCGTCGATCCTGAAGGATGGTCCGGCAGCTGGAGCGCGGATCCGACTGCACAACCTGCCATTCAGAATGCCCTGTCCAAGGCTCTTGCCAATGAAGGGCAGGTCTTGGAATCCATGTCCCTGACCGCAAACAGGGCCGAAGTCCGGATCCACAACAAGCGCTACCTGATGCAGGCCGAGGCAATCGGCCGGACAGCCAGGCTGATGACACGCGCACTGCCACCTTCGGTCGAAACATTTGTCATCACCTCAATGGACAGCGGCATGGCAACCTCATCCGTGGTGCTGCGTCGTTCGGATATCGAACGGCTGGAAAACACCGCCGCCGCCCATATCGCCCAGCAGGCCCGGATAGAAAATGCCGTCCAGAGTCCGGCGGGACTGGTCTATGCAGCGCGGAACTATCCGAAGTTCATCTGGAACCTGGGACCCTATGCCGATATCGGCGTTTTCGATCCTGACGATCCATTCCGCTATGAGGTTGGGGCAGAACTTTCCATACGGTACGAAATCACCCCCAGCCTGGTCCTGTCAGGAAACCTGCGGCAGCGCGTCCTTGGTACGCAAGAACAAAGTGCGCCCAAAGGTTATACGATTGATGAATACCTGACTGCCAACCCGGATCAGATCATTGCGGACAATAATGGTGTACCCCGCGTACGGTCGGATTCGCGCATGTATGCCGGAAGCAACAGCCCTGTCCTCGAAGACCTGACACTGGCTTGGTATGGCCATTTGACACCAGCAACCTACAGCCGTGTTACTGTCGGCCTTCTGGAACGCGCCTACGGCGGTGCCTCAGCCGAGGTCCTGTGGAAACCTGTTGATTCCCGCCTTGCCCTCGGGGCCGAGATCAACCGCGTCCGCAAACGCGACTTCGAAGATCTGATCGGCTTCCAGGACTACGAAGTTACAACCGGCCATCTCTCAGCCTATTACGATTTCGGGAACGGGATCTGGGGTCAGGTCGATGCAGGTAAATATCTTGCCGGAGACAAAGGCGCGACTGTTTCGCTGTACCGAGAATTCGAGAATGGCTGGCGCATCGGCGCATATGCATCAAAGACTGATCTGAGCGACACCGAGTTCGGCAATGGTTCCTTCGACAAGGGCGTCACGATGTCGGTCCCGCTGGCTTGGGCAATCGGATCTCCATCAAGAAGCATGGCCAGTGGCGATCTGCGGTCACTGTCACGTGACGGCGGTTCGCGTGTTGAGGTCGATGGCCGGCTCTATGAGAAGGTCCGCGACTACCATAGCGGCAAACTCTATGACGGATGGGGACGTTTCTGGCGATGACACAGCATATTTGGCAAAACTTGCTGGCCTTGACGGGGCTGGCAGTAATAACTGCGGGTTGTGGAAACGATACCTCGCAGGAAGTCTCTGTTTTCAGCAGCCTGCGTCAGGTGGCTGAGCCTGCCATCGCTCGCGCCAAGGGGCAGGAAAAAGGTGAGAAACAGCCTGCTGCACCCCTCACCCCCGATCAAATGGCAGCACGCGCACTTGTGGCAAATCCGGCACCGCTGATCCTTGTTGGCCTGGAAAGTTCCGGGGCGGTGCAGGTCATGGCAATGGTGGCCGAGAACAGCAATATGAGGACCTATATGACGCCCAATATGCAGGCTCTGATCATTCGGTCAGGCATGCTGACCGGCACCAAGGGTCTGGGGCATGATCTGTCCGTAGCTGAAATCGAAAGCCCTGCGGCACTGATCCGCTCGCGGCAGGCTGGTCAGGCCCGGCGAACAATGCGCTATATTGCCGGTGATGGGGTCGAACGGCCCTTGCCTCTGGAATGCACCATTACCGTCGGTGAAGGGAAAAGCTTCAGCTTTGCCGGTACAGGCTGGAATGCCACCCAGATTATCGAAGATTGCAGGGGTAGCGGGGTCAATGTTCAGAATTCATATCTGGTGACGGCATCAGGACAGATCCCCGTCTCCCGCCAATGGATTGGCCCGGATCTGGGATATGTGACTATTCAGACGATCCGTCCCTGAGCCATTTTCAGATACTGCCGCAAGAAAACGCCCGGTTCATTATTGGATCGGGCGTTTTCTTGTCGTGATGCCATAACAGACGACAGGCACGCCATGAGGTTCCTGCGATGCAGGCCAGTTCAACCCAACAGGAGTGCCAGAAAGAGAAAGGGCTGGCAAAATGCCAGCCCCTCCAAATCATGTCCTTGCGGACAATGATCTTCAGAACGATTAGTGGTCGTCGTCGTCCGAAGCAACTGCGGCGATAACGCCCAGCAGCAGCAGGGCCGGGACAACCAGGCCAGCGTTCGACGACGGGGACGGGCCGGCGTCAACTACGACGGGCTCGACTTCGACGACGGGCTCAACATAGCCACCAGCCAGAGCGGTCGAGGTGGTCAGGCCGAGGGCCAGAGCGAAGGTAGCAAATTTGGTCATGATCATGCTCCGTTTGGTCTTATGAAAGCTGCCGGTACCGGCAACATCGTGGCGACAGTCTCACAAACCGCAGGGCTTTAAAAGTCGGATTAATTCAAATCCTCAGCGGCTTTGTGCTGACTGTTGCATATTTCACAACACATTACCCATGCTATACTATAGCCCACCATAATACCTGAACCTTATATTTGGTTCATGTCGCATCAGCTTGCCGAAAAGGCAGAAAACACAAGAAGATCAGCGTTGACGCAGCAATGATCGAAGGGCCTGCCGGCGTGTCGGCATAAAGGCTCAACCCCAGTCCCGCAATGACAGAAACTGCACCATTCAGTGCCGCAATCACGGCCATGTGTTCCGGGCTGCGGGAAATCCCGCGGGCCGAAGCCGCAGGAATCACGAGCAATGCGGAAACCAGAAGCGCCCCGACAATCCGAATCGCCACAGCAACCGTAATTGCCATGGCCAATGTCAGGATCAGCCTTTCGCGGGCAGGCACGATTCCGGATGCCATTGCCAGTTCTTCGTTGACTGTCGCGGTAACCATTGCCTGCCATCGCCAGATCAGCAACCCCAACACCAGAATTGCCCCACTCCAGACCCAGATCAGATCAACCTTTCGGACCATCAGGATATCACCGAACAGCCACGCATTCATATCATTGCGCAATCCCGGAACAAAACTGGCAGCGACCAAGCCAAATGCCAGTGCGCCATGGGCCAGGACGCCCAGTGCAGTATCCACGGCCTCTCCACGCCCTGCGAGATGCGCAACCAGCCAGCCCATAACAATCGCAACACCCAGAATACCCAGATAAACCGGAGTACCAAAACCAAGGCTCAGCGCAACACCCAGAATTGCAGCATGTGCCGTAGCATCCCCGAAATAAGCCATACGCCGCCAGACAACAAAGCATCCAAGCGGGCCGGCCGCCAGCACCAAACCAAAGCCGGCCAGCCCGGCACGAACCAGAAAATCATCAAGCATCGAAAGACCGTTCGCCATGAGTAGTAAAATCACAACCATGCCCGTCATGACGATGATCGTGGTGATGCTGATAAAGTGCCAGCGTTTGCTTTGAATCGGCACCGAACATCGCCCTGTATTCCGGCGCGGCACTGATTGCCTGCGGCGTACCGTGGCAACAGATATGACCATTCAGGCAAATCACCTGATCTGATGCCCTCATCACGACCAGCAGATCATGACTGACCATCAGAACTGCCGTTCCGGTCTCTTTCCGGATATCCTCAATCAGCTGATAAAAGGCGACGATACCCGGCTGGTCCAGCCCCTGAGTTGGCTCATCCAGCACCAGAATCTGTGGATGGTTCAATAATGCCCGGGCCAGCAAGACACGCTGGAACTGCCCACCGGACAGGCGGGTGATCTGGCGTTTCTGCAAGCCCTCCGCCCCGGTCCATGTCAGGGCAGCAGCGGCATCATCATCACCAACTCGATGCGGCAGGGACAGAAAGCGCCGTACATTCATCGGAATACGATCATCGACATGAACCCGCTGAGGAACATATCCGATGCGCAACCCGCTTTGCCGGATAACCTGCCCCGATTCGGCCGCAACATGTCCCAGAACAGCACGCACCAGGGTCGACTTGCCTGACCCGTTCGGCCCGACAACAGTCATTATCTCGCCCGGATGGATCGCAAAATCGACATTGCTCAGAATCGGGGTACAGGCTCCGCGATGGCGTATGGTCAGGCCCTTGGCCTCAATCAATGCCGGTTTCATGTCGTTTCCATGCAATTGCGGCAAAGACCAAGCGCCTCAACGGTGGCACGTTCTACGACAAAACCTGCATTTCCAGCGGCCTGAGCAAGATTGGTGCGCAGCAATTCATCATCCAGTTCCGCCACCGTCTGGCATGAGCGGCAAATCAGGAAAGCCGGGGCATGGTCATCCTCATGCCCGGACTGACAGGCAGCAAATGCATTCAATCTCTGGATCCGATGCGCCAGCCCATGTTCCACGAGAAAATCCAATGCGCGATATGCCACCGGCGGCTGCTTTCCCAACCCTTCCGCAGCCAGCCTTTCCAGCACCTCATACGCCCCCATGGCCTGATGCCGTTCCAGCAGGATCTCAAGTACCCTGCGACGCACAGGGGTCAGCCGCAACCCCCGCGCGGCAACCAGTTCATCGGCACGGGCCAGTGCCGCACCCGTGCAGGCATGATGATCATGATGTTCAAAAGCAGTTTTCATGTTATGATATAACATTCCTATTGACATGTTACTTTATTACATACAGTTTCCCACCGCATTCACAAGGAAGGAAATGAATATGCGTCTGCCCACGATGCTTGCCCTGACACTGATCGCACCCCCGGTCATGGCCGCACCCCCACAAATAATTACCGACATGCCAGTAACAGCTTCGCTGGTTCAGCAGGTTCTGGGAGATCTGGGCGAGGTATCCGTAATTCTGGATCAGGGTGCCAATCCACATGATTTCCAGCTGCGCCCATCTCAGGCACGCAGTTTACAGGATGCCGGTCTGCTGGTCTGGATGGGACCAGAGCTGACACCCTGGCTTTCCCTTGCGGCGGCAGCACGCGACAGCAAGGCTGAAATACGCCTGCTGCATCAGCCAGATACCATGTTACGTAATTTCCCGAATAATGAAGGGGAGGATAATCATGAGCATAGCGATCACGATCATGAGCACAGTCATGAGGGGGTGGATCCACACGCCTGGCTTGACCCGGACAATGCCGCGCTCTGGCTTGGTCTGATTGCAGAACATCTGGCCGGTATCGATCCGGAAAACGCTGCAACTTACGCGGCCAACAGCACTGCCGCCCAAACCGGGCTGATGGCGCAGGATCAGGCATTGACCGAATTGCTGTCCCCACTGGCAGACCAACCCTTCGTCATCTTTCACGATGCCTATGGGTATTTTACCGATCACTATGGTTTGCAACCCGCAATCGCGATTTCCTCCGGTGATGCAACGCCCCCATCTGCAGCCCGACTTCGTGAACTTCAGACCCGGGTCACGAATTCAGGCGTACGCTGCATCTTCCCCGAGGCGAATCAACCCCGGCAACCGATTGACAGGCTGGTGGAAGGTTCCATGATCGAAATTGGGGGCCCTCTCTCACCGACAGGGTCCAATATAAGCTTGGGATCAGGATATTACATGGCACTTCTCAACCAAACCGGACAGCGGATAGCCGCCTGTCTGACATCAAAAATCAATAACTGACAAAAATACTTTGACATTTACTGGTGCCTCACGCACTGTAACGGTGCACCAGTAAAGAGGACGACCATGACCGCGACGCGCCCCGCCGAATTTGGCCGCACCGGAGTTACCTCGGTAAACGGCCTTCCTGTTCACGAAGCTGTCGAGCTGACCAGCGGCGGCAATCAGGCCCTGATCGTCCTGAATGATCAGGTCTACAATTTGCGAATTACCCGCGCCGGCAAACTGATCCTGACAAAGTGATCACGATCTGGTCCGGCGTGGCCCCGTTGGCCGCCCCGCCGGGCCGCCGGGCTTATGCCCACGCGGTGCATTGCCACTCTGTCCGCGTGCGCCCGGCCCCTTCCCGGCCGGTTTAAAGCCCCGGTCCTTGCGATCAGTTCCGCTGCGATATTCCGGCTTACCCTGTTTGTGATCTTGCCGACGATCATCGCCGGATTTACTGAATTCCTTACGCCGTGAGCCGCCTTCTGCTCGTTTGCCATATCCCGTCTTATCATACCCCCCTGTCCGGTCACGATCCGGGCGTGCAGAACCATTGCGCTTACCATAGGGCTTCCGTTCCGAACGGGTGTCTCCATCCCGATCAGGACGCGGCATGTTCTCACGCTTGCTGAACGTTTTCCCTTCTTCCCTGTTCCTGTCACCGTGACCAGAGCGGCCTGCATCACCACGCTTGCCAAAAGGTTTCCGCCGGTCACCATCACCACGGGCATCAGACTTACGGTTCCCCCCCCAAACAGCACTATCCTGATCTGAACCGGAGCCGCTGTTACGTTTATCGAACGGTTTACGCTCTCCCCTGCCCCGGCCATCACGGTCCGGGCGGTCCATATCATCACGCTTGCCAAAAGGTTTTTGCCGGTCACCACCACGGGCATCATCACGCCGGAAATCGGTCTTACCTGCATCCCGCCTGTCACCGCGCTCTCCATCACCTGAACGCTCCCGGTAGGAACGTGGTTCTCTTTCGTCACTATCTCCGGTCAGCAAACCACCCAGCTGGTCGCGCAAGACACGGCGCCTGATTTCCTTGACTTCGTTTTCTTCCATGCCCGTCATCTTGAATGGGCCATATCCAATCCGTATCAAACGGTTAACCTGAAGTCCGACATGCATCATCGCACGACGGATTTCCCGGTTCCGGCCTTCGCGGATACCGACCGTCAGCCAGGCATTGGCTCCTTGCTGACTATCAAGCTTGATCTCCATTGGTGCAAAATCTTCACCGTCAATCGTTGCCCCCCGCCGCAGCGGTGCAAAGGTCAGATCATTCGGCTGGCCATTGACACGCACCCGATACCGGCGAAGCCAACCCGTAGCTGGCAGCTCCAGCCGCCGTTTCAGTTCACCATCATTGGTCAGCAGCAACAACCCTTCGGAGTTCAGATCAAGCCGGCCAATTGACATCACCCGCGGCAAATCACGCGGCAATGCATCAAAAACCGTCTGCCTGCCCTTTTCATCTGCCTCCGACGTAACTAGGCCAACCGGTTTGTAGTACAGCCAGAGCCGCGTTTCCTGAGGGGCCTCCAGTGCCTTGCCATCCACGGTGATCCGGTCTGAAGGCATCACATCAAGTGCCGGACTGGCAATCTTTTGCCCGTTCACGGTCACTCTACCTTCAAGAATCATGCGCTCCGCTTCCCGCCTGCTGGCAACACCTGCACGGGCAATGACCTTGGCGATACGATCCACCATACTAGGTTTTTTTGGAGTTTTCGGGGTGTCGCTATTGTCAGTCATGGCATATCTCCTTGGCGCATCCCTGCGGCGAATTTGCCTGCATAGGCATAACACAAAAGAAAAGAAAGTGTTTCTTCTGTAGAGCTGTAACAGCTTTGGCATAAAAACGTGTGCCAATTTCAGACACGAACGACGGCAAGCCATTGAAAGATAAGTCGTTACTCTGGCCCGGTTTCGGACTGCGGACACACCTTTAGGCGGCATCTGCATTTAGGATCAGGACTTGTTCTGGCGTTATAGCCAGAAGATGACGGTTGCGGCGAGTGCGACGGCGGAGAGGAAGACCTTGGGACACCTGTCGTAGCGAGTGGCAACCCGTCGCCAGTCCTTGAGCCTGGCGAACATGATCCCGATGCGGTTGCGGCGCTTGTATCGGCGCCTGTCGTATTTGACGGGATTGCCGCGCGACTTCCTGCCTGGGATGCAGGGATTTATCCCTCTGTTTTTCAACGCATCTCTGAGCCAATCAGCGTCATGGCCCCGGTCAGCCAGCAACCATTCCGCTTTGGGTAAGCTACCCAGCAGGGCCGCAGCGCCGGTGTAATCGCTGACTTGGCC
>JBKEAB010000017.1:0-2785 GCA_047971845.1 Paracoccus sp. (in: a-proteobacteria)
CGAAAGCGTCTGCAACTTTGCGCAACATCGGCTGCTGGTTTCTGCCACTCCCGCCCTACAGCACCGACCTGAACCCCATCGAGATGGCTTTTGCAAAGCTCAAAGCCCTCCTGCGCAAGGCCGCGGCCCGAACCTACGACGAACTATGGAAGGCCGTCGGCCAGGTCTGCGACCTCTTCACCGAAGACGAATGCCTCAATTATTTCATTGCCGCAGGATATGAACCCAAATGAGCACGACACGCTCTAAAATCGGGGGATGCTGATTTGCTCTTTTCCATGACCTCAATATAGAGTCACGGCATACTTGCATTAAGGGGATATTCCCCTTTTATAATCATGATGATATATGATTGGCCGCCATACGACCGTGTTGCATGGATCACGCCTACGGCGCAGTGGCCCCTTTCCCCCTGCCCCTGCCCCATTGCCGGGCCTTCCTCTGCGGGCCATTCGGCCAGAACCCCAGTGACCCCCACCGCAATCAGGGCCTTATGCGCCGAGGCCGCTTGCACAAAACCGCCAAAAATCGGCCTTGAGGGCAGGCAGGGTTCACGACCAGGGCCCATCTGCGCATCAACAGTGGCGCTCTGCCGATGAGAACCGAGACCACACCGGGCAGGATTCCGACTACACCGGCTCCGGCTATAATCTGGTGATAACCGACAACCTGGCGCAACCTGCCGTTCTGGTGGCGGACAAGGGCTATGGCTCTGATAATGTCCGGCAAGCTGTTGAGGGTCGCAATGCTCTGTCGGTGAAACTGATGCACAAGAACCGCAAGGTCCGAAAGACCGTGGAATGACCACCTACATCCTGCGCAACATGGTCGAGCACTGCTTCAACAAGCTGAAAAAATCACAGCGGCTGGCAACCCGCCACAACAAAACCGCCGCAAGTTTCATCGACATCGCCTGTATCCGGATATGGATACGACATTTGTCAACATGATCTAACTTTGTTCACTCTTCTGCATTCAGACGCAGGAAGAACGGCTTCTTCTTGGTAGCACGGTAAGCAGGTTTGTTTTCACTGAATGGAGCACCTCCCTACACACCAAGCCTGTCCCGCAATGCGTACCAGCTCATCCCTGCAATCAAAAGTGGCCATCGGAACAACTGCCCACCAGGAAAGGATGACGAAGGCAGGGAAGCCATCAGGTCGAAATCCCCGGCCTGCCCACGGATCGCCTCTGCCATTTGTCGTCCGGCCAATGTTGCCAGTGCGACACCATGACCGGAAAAGCCGCTGGCGGACAGGGCATTGGGGGCAGGACGGATAAAGCAGGGCAGGCGGTTCATGGTAATGGCCAAGGTACCGCCCCAGGCATGGGTGAACGGGATATCGGCCAGCTGGGGGTATATCTGGGTCAGAGGTTTGCGGACCTTTGCCGCGATATCTTTCGGGAAATGATAACTGACATTTTCCCCGCCACCAAAGATCAGCCGGCCCTCATCGTCAAGACGCCAGTAATTCACCACGAATT
This sequence comes from Paracoccus sp. (in: a-proteobacteria), assembly GCA_047971845.1. Classification (GTDB taxonomy): domain Bacteria; phylum Pseudomonadota; class Alphaproteobacteria; order Rhodobacterales; family Rhodobacteraceae; genus Paracoccus. Next base: position 1,486 of record JBKEAB010000017.1, read on the forward strand.
TTGTATCGTGAACGGCAATATTCCGGGTCAGGACTTCAGAGGCACGCTCTCCAAGCGGAGCGGTTGCCACGATAAAGTTGTTGAGAGGCATAACCCGTGCCGCAACCGGGGCTGAAAGGCCACCCAGATAGCCATTCCCTGCCAGGATAACATGATCGCAGATCACATAACCGGAATCGGTATGAACCGTTGTTTTTCCGGTTGCCGCGGTAGCAAAGTTGATTTTGCCAACATGGCTAAGTTCATGGATGCAAGCTCCGGCTTCATGCGCAAGGCGCGCCATGCCGAGGGCGAGGGCCAGCGGATTGATATGCCCAGCGCCATGGTCGATTTCTCCGCCGCAATAAGCGGGTGATGGCAGAATTGTGCGGAAATCATGGGCATCACAGGCTTCAATCTGATCATAGCCATAGTGATGGGCGAGGTGATCAATATGACGGCGGGCATCATCCAGTTCGGATGGCTTGCAAAAGGCATGGGCAACGCCGTCGTATACTGGAACACCGACACGGTGGGCAAGCTGTCGGGTCAGTTGCTTTGCCTCTTCGGCCATATTCCAGAGCCGGTGCGCATTTTCAGGGCCGGCAATCTGTTCCAGTTCTTCGACATCCAGGCTTTGACCCGACCCGATCTGTCCACCATTACGACCCGATGCCCCGAAACCGGTACGATGAGCCTCAAGAAGTACGACATCAAACCCCGCTTCCGCCAGATAAAGCGCCGCTGAGAGCCCGGTATAACCACCACCAACCACACAGACATCGGCACGTGCTTCCCCGTAGAGGGGAAGGAAGGGAGGCAGGGGATCAATCTGATCCGCATAAACTGATGGTGGGTATTCGCCACGGCGATCATTGGAAAACAACAGGTCCATCATGCCCTCCTTCCAGGATACCTTGCATTGATCCCGGTCATGGATGGGTCGATTCATGACAGAGAAACAGGAAAATTTCTAGGATCAGGACTTGTTCTGGCGTCATAGCCAGAAGATGACGGTTGCGGCGAGTGCGACGGCGGAGAGGAAGACCTTGGGGCACCTGTCGCAGCGGGTGGCAACCCGTCGCCAGTCCTTGAGCCTGGCGAACATGATCCCGATGCGGTTGCGGCGCTTGTATCGGCGCCTGTCGTATTTGACGGGATTGCCGCGCGACTTCCTGCCTGGGATGCAGGGATTTATCCCTCTGTTTTTCAACGCATCTCTGAGCCAATCAGCGTCATGGCCCCGGTCAGCCAGCAACCATTCCGCTTTGGGTAAGCTACCCAGCAGGGCCGCAGCGCCGGTGTAATCGCTGACTTGGCC
>JBKEAB010000018.1:0-11366 GCA_047971845.1 Paracoccus sp. (in: a-proteobacteria)
AGATCCCGCAGGAGCCGCCAGATCGAACTGCGATGCACCGGCGTTCCCGTCGTCGCTGTGAACTCGGCCGCCAGTTCCGCCGTCGTCAGGTCGCGCTTCTCCCCGATCCGGCCCGCGACCCAATCCTTGTGAGCGGACAGCTTGCCGTGCCCGCCGCCGTTGCCTTGCTTCTTCGGAAGAAGGCCCCCGGTCGTCTTCGCAAGCTTAACCATGTCATTGACGAACTTGACCGATACCCTGAAACGCGCCGCCGCTGACCGGTGTGTGTTGCCCTCGGACACATGATCCACGACACGCTGTCGAAGTTCAATAGGATGTGGCTTACCCATCGTTGATCCCCAATATCTGCCTCAAAGACAGGGAATCACAGCGCCTCATCCAAAGGAAGTATGAATCTCAATACGTGCAGCACGCTCTAAATTCGCAGTAATCTGGAAAGAATCCGGAAATAGGGCACGAAAGCCCTCGCCGGAAGCCGCCTAAGTCCTTGAAATTATTGGCGCACCCGAGAGGATTCGAACCTCTGGCCTCTGCCTTCGGAGGGCAGCGCTCTATCCAGCTGAGCTACGGGTGCGTGCGCGTCTGATTAGCGGCTATCTTCGGGTACTGCAATGGGTTTACATGATAAAGATCAGGTGAAAAGTTCACGGCAGAATTGCAGGCCGTCGATCAGTGTATCGACTTCTGATCGGGTATTATACATTGCAAAACTTGCCCGCACTGTTGCGGTCAGATCGTAGAAATCCATCAACGGCATGGTACAATGGCTACCGGCACGTACCGCGACACCACGCTTATCAAGAATAGTCGCCATGTCATGTGCATGGGCACCATCCATAACCATTGAAAAGATCGCCCCCTTACCCGGTGCATCCCCCTGTATCTTCAGCCAGTTCAGTTCCCGTAAGCGAGTCTGCGCATAATCACGTAAACCACACTCATGCGCGGCAATGTTTTCCATCCCCTGCCCCATCAGGTATTCCAATGCCGCGCCAAGGCCGATCTGGTTGACAATGCCGGGGGTTCCGGCCTCGAATTTCAGGGGAGGGCTGGCATAGTCGACGGCATCACGTGTCACGGTACGAATCATATCGCCGCCGCCCATGAACGGACGCATTTCAGCCTGCCGCTCATGACTGATAAAGATTCCGCCTGACCCAGAAGGGCCGTAAAGTTTGTGGCCGGTGATGGCATAAAAATCGACGCCCAGTGCCGCCACATCCACAGGCATGTGTACGGCCGCCTGACTGCCATCAACCAGCACCGGAATAGTGGTCTCCCGTGCGATAGCACCAACATCCACAACCGTTCCGGTCACATTCGACATATGCGTAATCGCAATCAGCCGGGTATTCGGTCCGATCGCTGCAAGAACCTTTCCGGGCGGCAGGCTGCCATCCGGTTCGGGCTCGACCCACTTTAAGACAACTCCTTGTCGTTCACGCAGGAAATGCCAGGGCACTATATTGGCATGATGTTCCAGCACCGAAAGGATGATTTCATCCCCGGCCTTCAACTGTGGCGCAGCCCAGGCATAGGAAACAAGATTTATCCCTTCCGTTGATCCCGTCGTCAGGATCACCTCATCTTCATTCGGGACATTCAGGAAGCGTGTAATGATGCCCCTGACACGTTCATAATTATCAGTCGCCAAGTTTGACAGGAAATGCAGCCCGCGATGTACATTGGCATATTCTCCCTCATACGCACGGGTGATCGCCTCGATCACCTGGCGTGGCTTCTGGGATGAAGCGCCATTATCCAGATAGACCAGCGGACGGTCATTCACCTGACGTGACAGGATCGGAAAATCGGCGCGAACGGTTTCGACATCAAAGCTCATTGCAACATCTCCGGAGGAAGATCGGGCATGAAGCCCAGTGCGGCAGCCAGAACAGACAGGATCAGAACCGCAAGAAACGTACCAAAGATCAGACCAAGCAGAACCAGAACCGCATTGGAAAACCCATGCAGTTCCTGAACCATGCGCACCATCACCCAGATCATGGCAATCATCGCGACAACCCCCAGCAGGCTGGACAGGGGAGGCAAGATCAGCAGCAGCAGGACCTGCACTGCCTGAATAACAAGGAACAGCAATTCAACCCATGCAACCAGCAGCAGGGAATCGGCAAAATTCCCCCTGCCGCCAAAGGCCCGCCCAAGCAAAGCAAGCAATCCGGCACCAATTGTGGTTCCACCAAGCTGCAAAAGGGCAAAAACCACCGGCTGAACCATCAATATACCCAGTACCGGATGCGCTGCCTGTGGATACAGACCCACGACAATTGCCGAAAGCAGGGTCGACAGGGAAACGGCAAGAAGCAGGGCCATCCAGCGTGCCGATATCGGCAGCTCAAGCGCTTGCAACTGACGCATGGCCCCTGCCGGAGTCTGAAAGGTATTACGCAGAATAATGATCAGATCACTGAACGTCATGCTTCCCCACCAGAGCTTTCAGCCCGGCACCCCAGATGAACAAAAAGCCCAGACCAGCAACAAGCCGTGTCACTATCAGCGCCACCCCCGGTCCGATCAGCCCTTCAACCAGCCCCGAAAGCAGCATTGCAGGTGAAATTGCCAGCAATGCCCAGAAAAGGGCCAGTCGTGAATCGGCCGGCGCAATACATCTATGAGGAAGAAGTTGCGAAAAAAGACTGATCAGTGCGGCTACTGTATATGTCAGCAGGGGCATCAGAAACACCACGGCCATCATGGCCCCGGCCATCCGCCCCCCGAAAGGAACAGAAGGATCAAGTACAGCAGCACGCGCATGTCCGGGCATTTGGGCAATCGTGAAAACCAGCATGGCGCCCATCAGCACAGCCAGCATGGCACCTTCCCGCATTGGGGCAAGATCATGTATAATTGCTTCCGGCCTGCGCCAGCTGGCCAGAATGCGCGGGACTATTCCCTCTCTCAGGCGTGTCTTGTCAACCATGCATCCAGACGTTCACTGATCTCTTCACGCAGGTCACTGTCTTCAACCTCATCCAGCGCATCAGCCAGAAATGACAGCACCATCAGCACAATGGCCCGCTCTTTCGGAACCCCCCGTGAACGCAGATAGAACATCGCCGTCTCATCAAGCGCACCGGTGGTTGAACCATGGCTGCATTGCACGTCATCGGCATAGATTTCCAGTTCCGGTTTTCCAAGAAACTGGCTGTCTTCATCCAGAAGCAGCGCCTGGCTGATCTGGTATCCGTCGGTTTTCTGGGACCCTGGCTCAACCAGGATCTTGCCCTGAAAGATACCTTTCGCACCGTTCTTGAGAACCTTCTTGAAGACCTGCCGACTTTCACAGCGCTCTGCACTGTGCGTGATGAAAACCGTATCATCATGATGGAAATCACCCCGGTCGGCATCTCCCAGAACAGCAGCGGCAATATGGGCAATGGCATCATCACCAACAATGTCAATCACCGCTTCATGTCGCATCAGGGTTCCGTTCACCGACAGGGTAAAGGATTTGAAAGCAGCTCTTGCGGCAACCCGCGCAAAGATCCCCCCCCAGCCAAGTTTCTGATGACCGGCACGCTTGGCACCGATATGGTTGAAACGAGCACCTTCGCCCAGATCAACTTCAATCACATGGTTAGAGCGGGCACCGGTCATTCCGGTTTCAAGCAGGGTCAGTTCGGCATCCGGTTCCAGATGAATTACATGATGGAAATAAACATCCGCCCCGGCATCACGGCGGCGATGAACCAGATGAATCGGGCGCGAAATTTTGCCCGTCACACGGATCAGCGCACCATCACCCGCAACTGCGGTATTCAGTGCACCAAAGGGACGTGCCACACGCTTCTGGGATTCAGCTTCCAGAGTACCGTAAAGCCCGGCAGCCCAGTGATCTTTCCCTTGATCGGCCACTGAAAGCAGGTCGATTTCCACGCCTTCCTGTGCCAGATCATCTGATTCAGCAGCATCGAAAACACCATCGACAAAAACCAGTCTCAGGCGATCGAAATTTTCGAACAATGGCCCGTCAGGCCCTTGTCCGGAAATTGAAATTTCTTCCGGAGACGCTGCGTTGAACGCAGCAGGATCCGTATAACGCCAATATTCGTCCCTAGGTTGCGGCAGACCCAGATCGCGCAGCCGCGCCAGTGCTGCTTTCCGGGCCGCCTCGGTAAAGCCACCCTTGGGCAGTTCAAGCGCGGCAAGACGTGCTTCAAGATTCCCATCCGCAGCCGGTCTTTCCTTGACTGCATCCACGGCCATCAGACTGCCTCCGACAACAGATCGGCATAACCGTTCTGTTCGACCTCAAGCGCCAGTTCCGGACCACCTGTCTTGATAATCCGTCCATCAGCCATGATATGGACAACATCCGGTTTGATATGGTCCAGCAACCGTTGATAATGCGTAATGACCAGAAAGCCCCGATCTGGACTGCGCAACGCATTCACACCCTCGGCCACCAGCCGCATGGCATCAACATCCAGACCGGAATCGGTTTCATCCAGAATGCACATGCGGGGTTCCAGAACCGCCATCTGAAGAATTTCGTTGCGCTTTTTCTCACCGCCTGAAAAACCCACATTGACCGGACGCTTGAGCATATCGGCATCAATCTTCAGGGCCTTGCCCTTTTCACGCACCAGCTTCAGGAAATCGGCGGCAGACAGTTCTTCCTCACCCCGCGCTTTGCGCTGTGCATTTACCGCCGTTCGCAGAAAAGTCATATTACCGACACCCGGAATTTCAACCGGATACTGGAATGCCAGAAACAGACCGGCAGCGGCGCGTTCCTCGGGCTCCATCTCCAGCAGGTCCTGCCCGTTCAGGGTTGCCGCCCCTTCCGTAACCTCATAGCCGTCACGACCCGAAAGCACATAGGACGTTGTCGATTTTCCTGACCCGTTCGGACCCATGATGGCGTGAACTTCCCCGGCGGGAACCTCCAGCGAGACCCCTTTCAGGATCTGCTTGTCTTCGTCTTCAAGCTTGGCGTGCAGGTTTTCGATCTTCAGCATTTCACTTCCTCATTCGACGATGACGGCGGTGCCAGAGGCCGACACCATCAGCATGTTATTGATGACCTCGTAATCGAGATCGACGCCGACCACGGCATTGCCACCAAGCTCATCAGCGCGGTCCTGCATTTCGGATATGGCAGTTTCCCGCGCTGTCGCCAGCGCGGACTCATAAGAACCGGAACGACCGCCAACGATATCGCGGATACCGGCAAACAGATCCCGGAAGATATTGGCCCCGATAATGGTCTCACCTGTCACGACACCATGATAGGTAACGATCCGGCGCCCCTCAATGGACGGGGTTGTGGTAATGATCATCCCACAGATCCTTCCAGAGAGATTGCAACCAATGACTGGGCTTCCATTGCAAACTCCATCGGCAGGACCTGCAACACTTCCTTGGCAAAACCATTGACGATCAGGGCAATTGCCTCTTCCTCACCCATGCCGCGACTGCGGCAGTAGAAAAGCTGGTCATCGTCTACTTTTGAGGTTGTCGCCTCATGCTCAACACGGCTGCTGGTATTCTTGACCTCTATGTAAGGGACCGTATGAGCACCGCATTTATCACCAATCAGCAGGCTGTCACATTGCGTATAATTTCGGCTGTTTGTCGCCCGTGGATGCATGGAAACCTGACCACGATAGGTATTCTGCGCACAACCCGCAGAAATCCCTTTGGAAACAATGCGTGATTTTGAATTCTTGCCAAGATGGATCATCTTGGTTCCGGTGTCAGCCTGCTGGAAATTATTGGTGATGGCGATAGAATAGAACTCGCCCGAGGTTTCCTCCCCCCGCAGGATGCAGGACGGGTATTTCCAGGTAACCGCACTGCCGGTTTCAACCTGTGTCCACATGACCTTCGCACGTGCCTCACGACAGTCAGCACGTTTGGTAACGAAATTATAGATACCGCCCTTGCCTTCATCATCCCCGGGAAACCAGTTCTGAACCGTTGAATATTTGACTTCAGCATCTTCCAGAACGACGATTTCCACCACGGCAGCATGAAGCTGGGCAGTGTCGCGCTTGGGTGCGGTACAGCCTTCCAGATAGCTGACATAGGATCCCTTGTCGGCAATGATCAGCGTGCGTTCAAACTGACCGGTATTTTCAGCATTGATACGGAAATAGGTGGACAATTCCATCGGGCACGTCACACCCGGCGGGATATAGACGAAGCTGCCATCCGAGAAGACCGCGCTGTTGAGCGTCGCATAGAAATTATCGGTCGGTGGGACAACGCTGCCCAAGTATTTCTTCACCAGTTCAGGGTAATCACGAATCGCTTCGGAAATCGGGCAGAAAATGACCCCAGCCTTGGCCAGTTCTTCCTTGAAGGTGGTTCCGACGCTGACACTGTCAAACACGGCATCAACGGCAACCCGGCGTTTTTCGGATGGAGCATCCCCGGCACCTTCGACACTAGCCAGAAGCATCTGTTCCTTCAAGGGAATTCCAAGTTTTTCATAAGTTGCAAGAAGCTTTGGATCAACCTCGTCCAGTGACTTCGGCTTGACCTCCATACTTTTGGGACGGGCATAGTAATACTGATCCTGAAAGTCGATTTCAGGATAGTTCAGCATCGCCCATTTAGGTTCATTCATGGTGACCCAGCGACGATACGCCGCAAGACGCCATTCGGTCATCCATTCCGGCTCATCATTTTTCCGGGAAATCAGGCGGACAATATCCTCGGACAGCCCTTTGGGGGCATATTCCATCTCGATCTCGGTATCCCAGCCATATTTATAGCTGCCCATATTGGCAACGGTTTCAACCGTTTCGCGGTCGACACCATCACGAACCTCAAGATCGGAGTTCATATTCATTTCCTGTCCTTCTATCGGCCAGACCTATGCCTGACCATTCCTGGCGCGCCAGCGTGAATACGCGCTTTCCCAGGCATCCGCAAATCGGTTCATCTGATCATCACCCAAAGCCGGGCTTATGGAAATGCGTATCGCCGATTGTGCAGCCTGATCATCAAACCCCATCGCCTGAAGGGCACCACTGGCCCAGATTTTCCCCGACGAACAGGCTGACCCCGCTGAAATGGCAAAGCCCGCAAGGTCCATTTGCATAACCTGCGTCTCACCCTTCCAGCCTGATGTAAGGATACAGGTCGTATTCGGCAAGCGCCGTACAAGTTTTCCGGCAACAACAGATCCGGGGGCTGCGGCCAGAAGCCGCGCCTCAAGTGCATCACGACGGGCAGCAACCTCATCCCACAGACCCGCCTCCAGATCACGCTGCGCTGCCCTGGCTGCAGCCGCAAAGCCCAGAATACCAATCAGGTTCTCAGTACCGCCCCGCCGGCCCTGTTCCTGCCCTCCACCACGTATCCTAGCCTCGATTCCGGTACCTTTCTTCAGGATCAGCGCCCCGACCCCCTTGGGTCCGCCCAGCTTATGGGCACTGACAAAGCCTGCCGTGATTCCCAGCCAGTTGAAAGAAAACGGTACCTTCCCGAACGCCTGCGTCAGATCACTGGAAGCCAGCCCCTCAGGCAATGTCTGGATGACTCCGGTTTCGTTATTGGCAAGCTGCAATGTCGCATGCGCCGGATCATGTATTGCCACGATCCCGTTTCCATCTGCGGCCAGATCGGTCTCGCACCAGGCCTTGACAGCACTGTGTTCAATCGCCGCACAGGACACCCCCTGCCCGGCCAGAACCATCGCTGCGGCTTCAGTTGCCCCCGATGTGAAGATCACATCCGCCCCATCAGCACCGATCGCCATGGCGATATCTTCACGGGCACGCTCCAGTGCCATCTTGGCAGCCCGTCCTTCGCTGTGAACCGAGGATGGGTTTCCTGCAAGATCCATTGCCTCAGACATGGCCTGCCTGGCTTCGGAACGCAAAGGCGTGGTGGCGTTCCAGTCTAGATATTCCCTCATGGCGGTACTGTTGCAGTCCTCATGTCAGTGTTGTTGTAATCTTGTGCGCCAGCTTGCGCGCAACCTCTTCCTTGCCCATGCGTGGCCAGGTATCGACCCCTCCTTCGGTAATCAGGGTCACGGTATTATCTACTCCGCCGAAGGTCCCGGTCCCGGGCGAGACATTATTCGCGACAATCCAGTCACAGCGCTTACGCGCACGCTTGGCGGTGGCGTTTTCAACCACGTTATCGGTTTCAGCGGCAAAGCCGACAACCAGCCCCGGACGGTTATTGCCCAGCTGGCTGACCCAGGCAAGGATGTCCGGGTTTTCAGCAAACTCCAGCGACGGCATCTGCCCCATACCCCCCTTCTTTATCTTATGTTCTCCGGCATTGGCGACCTTCCAGTCAGCAACAGCAGCAGCCATGACCGCCGCATCGGCAGGCAGGGCCATTTCAACAGCAGCCCGCATCTGATCAGCAGTTTCAACCGGAATCACTTCAACTCCGGGCGGGGGAGGCACGCTTGCAGGACCGGTAATGAAACTGACCCTTGCCCCCAGCCCACGCAACGCAGCGGCTATTGCGGTTCCCTGCGCCCCTGAAGAGCGGTTCGAGATAAAACGCACCGGGTCAATCGGCTCCTGTGTCGGCCCCGAGGTCACGATGACATGCCGGCCACTCAGCGGACCCGCCGCAACATCCGGCCCCAGCCGCAAGGGCGCACCCAGACGCAGGGGGCCTGGTTTCGCCAAAGCAAGCGCATCACGGGTTGCGGCAAGGATCGTTGCCGGTTCCGCCATCCGCCCCGGACCGAATTCCCCACAGGCCATATCACCTTCTTCCGGACCAACGACAAGCACACCGTCACTTCTCAGAACTGTCAGATTGCGCTGTGTCGCGGGATGGTTCCACATCCGGACATTCATCGCCGGCGCAATGAGAACCCGTTTATCCGTCGCCATCAGCAGGGTCGATGCCAGATCATCCGCATGTCCACCGGCCATCTTGGCCATCATATCCGCAGTTGCCGGAGCCACAACGATCAAGTCCGCATCACGCGACAACTGGATATGTCCCATTTCGGCTTCCCGCGTCAGGTCAAACAGGTCCTGATGGACAGGCTCTCCGGCAAGGGCAGCCACCGAAAGCGGTGTGACAAACTGCTCGGCGGACCGGGTCATGACCGGCACCACGCCAAAACCTTCGCGCCGCAAGTCCCGGATCAGCGACAACGACTTATAGGCGGCAATTCCGCCACCGATAACTAAAAGAACACGGCCGCCCTGCATCGGCGCCTCCTTCATCAAAACCACGAACCGGAGATATGCGACAGACAGCCCCTCGGCAAGGAAACCAATGCAGATATCGTCATTAACTGTTCCTTAAGCGATTCACCGCTAACCTGCCAACCGAAAGGGTAGGTCATGGTCGCTATTGCCTATACAGTCGCCTTCGAGGGAATCGAGGGACGGCTGGTCGAAGTTCAATGCTCAGTTGCCGCAGGCCTGCCATCCTTCGCCATTGTCGGGTTGCCGGACAAGGCAGTATCCGAAGCCCGCGAACGCGTACGTGCAGCCTTTCATGCCCTTTCAATAGCCCTGCCATCCCGGAAGATCACCGTGAACCTGTCCCCGGCCGATATTCCGAAGGAAGGTTCACATTTTGACCTGCCCATCGCCCTTTCAGTACTGGCCGCACTGGAAACCTTGCCTGCGGAGGCTCTTTCAGATGTGGTTTCCCTTGGCGAGCTGGCCCTTGATGGACGACTGGTTGCCGTCACAGGCGCCCTGCCCGCTGCCATGACCGCTGCCGAAGGAGATAACGCGCTGATCTGCCCCGCCGCTTGCGGGGCTGAAGCTGCATGGAACGGGTCTGTCCCTGTTTTCGCTGCAATGCAGCTGCGTCAGGTCATCGACCATCTGTCAGACCGTGCCCCATTGCACCAAACAATCCCCGGGCAGGTGCAGGCACCAGCCAGTCTCAGTGACCTGCACGAGGTCAAGGGACAGGAACGGGCCAAACGTGCATTGGAAATTGCCGCCGCCGGACGTCACCATATGCTGATGGTGGGCCCGCCGGGCGCAGGGAAATCCATGCTGGCAGCCCGTCTGCCTGGCCTGATGCCGCCATTAAGCCCGGCCGAAGCACTTGAAACATCAATGATCCATTCCTTGTCCGGATTATTGAAGGACGGAGGAATTTCCCGTCATGTTCCATTCCGTGACCCTCATCATACCGCCTCAATGGCCGCCATCATCGGTGGAGGACGCGGCGCAAAACCAGGGGAAATCAGTCTGGCACATAACGGCATCCTTTTCCTGGATGAGTTACCGGAATTCTCACGCCAGGTTCTCGATACCCTGCGCCAGCCAATCGAAGGCGGAGAAGTCATCGTAGCCCGTGCCAACGCCCATATCCGCTATCCATGCCGCTTTCTGCTGATCGCCGCTGCAAACCCATGCCGTTGTGGACATCTTGCTGATCCGGCCCGTGCCTGTTCGCGAGCCCCAACCTGCGGAGAAGATTATCTGGGCAAGGTTTCCGGCCCCCTGATGGATCGCTTCGATTTGCGCGTTGAGGTTCCTCCGCTCAGCCTTGATGAGCTTAACCTGCCTGCATCCGGGGATCATTCAGCGGATATTGCCCTCCGGATCACCGCCGCACGCGAACGGCAATCACGACGTTTTTCCAAATATATCCACGACAAAAAACCGCCCCGCACCAATGGCGAAGCACCGCCAGCATTACTGGACCAGATCGCAGCACCGGATGCTGACGGCCGTGCACTTATTCACAAGGCATCGGAACGTCTCGGGCTGACGGCACGCGGCTATCACCGTATCCTGCGAACGGCACGTACCATCGCCGATCTTGATGATAGCACCAAGGTCGACATCACTCATATTGCAGAAGCAATCAGCTATCGCCTGCCATTTCTGACAGGAGGATAAAGGCAGGATTTCTCCGATCAAAAATCATCTGGTTTCCTGGATCATGTTGACAAATGTCGTATCCATACCCGGATACAGACGATGTCGATGAAACTTGCGGCGGTTTTGTCGTGGCGGGGTAATCCCCCCGTTTTAACGGGTCGCGGTCGTAGAATTCACGCGGCCATTTTCAGCTTCATGGCTGGTGTGATGCCGCCGTTGCCCATGTTTGGTCGTTCGTTGTTGTAGGTCCATAGCCATTCGGTGGCGATCTCTTGCACCTCCTCGATGGTTTCAAAGATATAGAGGTCCAGCCATTCTGCCGGACCGTCCGGTTGTAACGCTCGATATAGGCGTTCTGCTGTGGCTTTCCGGGCTGGATGTAGTTCAGCGCGATGCCCTGCTTCTCGGCCCAGGTCATCAGCGTGGCACTGACATATTCGGGGCCGTTGTTCACCCTGATCGCCAGCGGCCTGCCGCGCCATTCAATGATCTGGTTCAGCGACCGGACGACCCGTTCGGCAGGGAGCGAGAAGTCAACCTCGATGCCCAGGCCTTCGC
>JBKEAB010000019.1:0-1823 GCA_047971845.1 Paracoccus sp. (in: a-proteobacteria)
CGCGTCGCTGAACTCAGGCTGACCACCGCGCTTGCCTGTCAGACGCGCGTGCCAAGGCCAAGGCATCTCAGGATCGAACCAGATCGATAGCGAACCGCGCTGCTTTAGCGCCGTGTTGTACGAAGGTCAGTTCCTGGTCTTGTACTTCGTAGGGGACCAACCGCTTATGCTGGTCAGCTACCATCTTGGATTCAATCAGTGAATCCCTCACACATTTGTCCAACAAAGCCCGAAATCCCGCGCGGCCCATACAAAAAACGGCAACCGGAAATTTCAGACTAACCCACTGCCGTCTGGATCAGACGCTTGACGCACCGGTCCTGCAGGCGCATGACGGCAACATGTCAATGAAGGAGCCGCTCATGTCCCGCACCGTCTACCTCAACGGCCAGTACCTTCCCGAAGAAGATGCCAAGATTTCAATCTTTGATCGTGGGTTTGTCATGGCCGATGGTGTCTATGAGGTAGTCAGCATTCTTGATGGCAAGCTGATTGACTTTGCCGGCCATCAGGCCCGGCTAAGCCGTTCGCTGAAAGCCCTGGAAATTGGTAATCCACTTGCAGATGAAGAATATCTGGACATATTTCGCGAACTGATATCCCGGAACAAAATCACCGATGGCATGATCTATCTGCAAGTGACACGCGGCAATCCGGGGGATCGTGATTTTGCCTACCCCCCCGCAGATACTCTGCAGACGGTGGTGGTCTTTACCCAGTCAAAGCCCGGTCTGGCAGACAGCCCCGCCGCCAGAACCGGCTGGCGTATCATCACCGTACCCGACGAACGCTGGGGACGACGCGATATCAAGACCACGCAGCTTCTTTATCCATCCATGGCCAAGATGGCTGCCAAGGCACAGGGGGCCGACGATGCATGGCTGGTCGAGGATGGCAAGGTAACCGAAGGCACATCCAACAACGCCTATATCGTCAGGAGTAACACAATCATCACGCGAGAATTGTCTCACGACATCCTGCATGGAATTACCCGCGCCGCTGTTTTGCGTCTTGCGCAGGAAGCACAGATGCAGGTCGAGGAACGCAGTTTCACCCCGGATGAGGCAAAAGAAGCGGATGAGGCCTTTGTAACCTCGGCATCGGCCTTTGTCATGCCGGTGGTGGAAATTGACGGTATAAGGCTAGGGTCAGGGACTCCGGGAAAGGTCGCCACCCGGTTGCGGGAGATCTATCTGGACGAAATGCGCAAGACCGCAATCTGACCTGCCCCGACAAACGCCAGGTTCTGTAACCTCTTGGACCTCCCATCACTGTACAATACCGGTTCAAGGATCAACGGCGCGGGGCAATGATCTGCAACGGGATTTTTCCTGGGTGGTCGGCAGCGGAATGGCAAAGACTGAACCATCCCGGGCCTACCGGAGAGTAGAACACCCACAGGATGAACTCTATAATGAAACAAAGGTTCACCCCCGCCTATCCGGCCGAGCCAGGCGAACGTGATGTCAGGCTATTCTGAGAGAACCGCACCAAAGCTTGGTTCTTTGTCCGACGCCTGTACGTCTGGTGTGGTAATCCCCCTTTTTCGCGGGGCGGGTTCGTAGAATTCATGCGGCCATTTTCAGCTTCTGTGCGGGTGTGATGCCGCCGATGCCCATGTTGGGGCGGTCGTTGTTGCAAGTCCAGAGCCATTGCGTGGCGTAGTCCTGAGCCTCCTCGATGCTTTCGATGATGTATTGATCGAGCCATTCGTGACGGACGGTCCGGTGGCAGCGCTCGACATAGGCGTTTTGTTGCGGCTTTCCGGGTTGGATGTAGTTCAGCGCGATGCCCTGCTTTTCTGCCCAGTTTGTCAGCGTGGA
>JBKEAB010000020.1:0-14272 GCA_047971845.1 Paracoccus sp. (in: a-proteobacteria)
CTGAACCGCCCGGTGTTTACCTGAGAGTAAAGCCCTCAAAGGGTGAGCCCTATGGGGAAGCAGAGATTCACCCCCGCTTATCGGGCTGATCTGCGCGAACGCAGTGTTGGTGTTGTTCCGAGAGAACCGTTCCACCGACGGTCTGGGCCCCTGGTGCCATCAGGCTGAGCGCGATTAGGAACGGGCCTCGGGCCGGGCCGGACAGGATTGGCTGGACATGGCTGCGATCAAGCAGGCCTTCGAGGACAGCTGCGGCCGGTATGGGGTGCGCAATATCTGGCATCAGCTGCGCCGCAACGGTCATGACATCGCTCGCTGCACGGTGGAGAGACTGATGAAGGCTATGGGATTACAAGGCGTTGTCCGCGGCAAGCGGGTCATCACCACCAATCCCGATGCGGCCCAACCATGCCCGGACGACAAGGTGAACCGGGCCTTTGTCGCGGATATGCCGAACCAGATTTGGGTCAGTGATTTCACCTATGTCTCCAGTTGGCAGGGCATGGTCTACGTTGCATTTGTGATCGACGTCTTCGCCCGCAAGATCGTTGGCTGGCGCGCCTCCACTTCAATGACCACCGGGTTCGTGCGGGACGCCCTGAACCAGGTCATCTGCCAGCGCACCCCGTCCGAGGCCGACAAGCTGATCCATCACAGCGACCAGTCCGTCGATCCGATACACCGGGTAACTGGCCGAGGCAGGCATCGACCTCGGCAGGCAGCGTCGGTGACCCCTATGACAACGCTCTGGCTGAGGCGATCAGCCATTACGGGGCTTGCGCGGACGGTCTCCTTCATATGCTCAAGGCCGAGGCATCAAACTCCCCGGCCCCTGGAAATCCGTGGGTCAGGTCGAGTGGGAAAGCCTGAAATGGGTCGGCTGGTATGACAAGACACGCCCGCACAGCGCCGTCGGTTACGTCACACCGAACAAAAGCAGAGCAGGACTTCTACGCAAGCCTGAACGTGGCCGAAAAGGCAAAATTAATGGGCATGGAACTCAAGCAAGACTATGCAGTTACAGCTTTATTGACATAGCCTATATCAAGGCATTGCTCTGTCTTTCACCAGTATGCGTGAAAATTTGTATTCTTACTGTCGAATGACAGAGATGCGGAATTGTTGCCAGGCATCGTTGATGGCACGGGTGCGGGTTTCTGCCAGACGAATTGCCTCTTTGGGCAGACCAGCAGCAATGGCGCGATCCGGATGGTTTTCACGGATCAGTTCCCGCCAGCGTTTGCGGCCTTCTTCAAGGGTTGCGTCCGGGGGCAGGCCAAGTATCCGGCAGGGCGGACAGGTGGCATTGGGATTGTGTCGTGAGATGATGACATCCAGCAAGGCTGCCGGGATGCCAAATATTCCGGCAATTTCCTGCAGCATTTCCAGTTCGGAGTTATCTAGGTCACCATCAGACGTGGCGATGATGCTGAGCCCCTCGATCACGTTTTCCAGAACCTTGTCCCCGGGGGGGAACATCCGGGCAATACGCTGTGCCCATGCCTCGAACCCGGCCGTATGCTGACGGGCAAGGTCAAAAACACGGGCTGCGTTTTTCTCTTCCGAACGGGGAATGGTGAAGATACGGCGAAAGGCCGCGACTTCGGATCTTGCGACATGCCCGTCTGCCTTGGCAAGCTTCGCGCCAAGGGCAATGATTGCGATGGTAAAGGCCACGGATTTTTCGGGTGGTGTTGCGGGGCGCTGTGCGCCGATAAAAGCGGCCATCCGGTCGACGATACGTCGCCAGAAGCTGCGAGGCTGGGGAAGTTCAGGAGCAAGGGCAATGGAAGGTTGGGCCATAATCAGATGCTAACCGGATTTGTGTCCATGTCTACCGGTGGACAAATGATGCCCTGAGATATGGATGGATGTACTTAATTGCCCAGATCCTTACCCATGAATATGACATCATGCCAGAGATCGAATTTATATCCGGCTGCCGGGATGCGGCCCCATTCAGTATAGCCGTTTCGGGCATGAAAGCGGAGAGAATGTGCATTTGATCCGGTAATCGCACCGATCGCCATGATCATAGGCATGATTTTCAAGATGTGCCAGCAGCCTGGATCCGATCCCCATCCCCTGTTTTTCCGGCAGGCTATAGATCGTATGTTCCATTGAATGGGCGTATCCGCCTCCGGTCCGGAATTGTGCGTAAGCAGAAAAGGCAATCACTTTTCCGGATTCGTCTTCCCAGATGAAAAAGCCGTGACCGGCTTCCTGCCGTTCCTTCATATAGGTGCGGATTTCGTTATCTGAACGTTCAGTCGGCCAGAAGGTAATGGCTGTATTGCGGATAACGGGATTCCAGATTGCCCCGATGGCAGCTGCGTCATCGGGTTGTGCATCGCGGATCAAAGTGTGACCTTGCCCAGTGGTGTTGTCAGGCGGGCATGCAGGCGGGCAGGCGGGCAGGTCCTGTATTGGTTCTGATGCGTGGGTCACCCAAGGATAATCTGGATGGAGCTGGATGTGTCATGCTGAGCATGTCCAGTCTCAGACCATGATCAGGCATCTGCTCCGCCGGGTGTGGCCCAATGCCCCAGTCTATGAGAAGAGGGGCCAGACCATCACAGGCTGACAGCCCGCTGTCGGGGATTGTGATCCGCCAGTGCAGATTACCGCGTGCCGCCTCCATGATCCTGCTGCCGGGTGGTACGCAAGCGGGTTGTCGCGGCAAACCCATGAAATCAGTCTGGGCGGACCTGTGAAATGATCAAGGCCGAACCAGCGGAGATATGAGGGGGCTCTGGCTGCCGGGTCGATGGCGATCAGTTCGATTATTCTCGTATCCCGAGCCGCCACAGCCGGTTATGGGCGCCCATAAACTCATGCCTGCCACCGGGCTCAGGTGTTATGCCAAGCAATCCGGTCAGCCAGGATTTGCCTTCGGTCAGACGTTCTGCTGCAATGACGATATGGTCAAATGCGGGCAAGTTCATGCCTCAGCCCCGATGTGCGCCTTCGGCCAGAGACCGAACGAAGGACAGGACATCAGCCACCGGCTCGCCAGCCCCGATCCGCTTGACGATGGCACTGCCCACAACGCAACCATCCGCAACCGTGGCAATGGCCTTGGCCGCTTCCGGGGTCGAGATGCCGAAGCCAACGATGACCGGCAGACCGGCCGCATCACGGATACGGGCAACTTCCGGCGCAACGGTGCCGGCCTCTGCGGCAGGGCCACCGGTGATTCCGGTGACTGAAACGTAATAGACGAATCCTGATGTATTCGTGACCACTGTGGGCAGGCGCCGGTTATCGGTGGTCGGGGTGGCAAGGCGGATGAAATCCAGTCCGGCTGCCCGTGCCGGCAGGCAAAGTTCGGCATCTTCTTCGGGGGGAAGGTCCACGATGATCAGTCCGTCGATCCCGGCTGCAACAGCATCGTGTAAAAATTGTGTGACGCCTCCTTCGCGGGCATAAATCGGATTGTAATATCCCATCAGGACAATCGGGGTATGATTATCGGTCTGGCGAAATTCGCGGACCAGTGAAAGCGTTTCGGTCACGCTGCCCCCGGCGGCAAGTGCACGGTGGGCTGCGGCTTCGATGGTTGGGCCATCGGCCATGGGGTCGGTAAATGGCATGCCGAGTTCGATAATATCCACACCGGCAGCGGGCAGACCAGCCAGGATTTCGGCCGAAGTTGCATGATCAGGGTCGCTGGCCATGACATAGGCCACGAATGCCTTGTGGTTTGCAGCCCGCAACCGGGTAAATGTGGCGTCGATTCGGCTCATTATCATCCTCCGTCTCGCTCCGGGGTTAACGCGCGTGGGCAGCAGGATCAATGCGGGGATTGGCGTGGGCTTTCAGGCGACGTAGTAAATGGACAGAGGAAACAGAAGGTGTCATCATGACCAGCCCCATGCTTACACGTCACGACTTCCCTAACGACTTCATCTTTGGGGTCAGTACCGCTGCCTATCAGATTGAGGGCAGCCGTTTCGGTGGGGCCGGACCCAGCCATTGGGACAGCTTTGCTGTCACACCCGGCAATGTCGTCAATGCGGATGGCGGTGGTATCGCATGTGATCATTATCATCTCTGGGAGCAGGACCTGGATCTGATCCGGGACGGGAACTTCGATGCCTACCGCTTTTCAACCAGCTGGGCACGGGTGATGCCGGATGGTGTTACTGCCAAGCCCGAGGGGCTGGATTTCTATGACCGGCTTGTCGACGGGATGGTTGCACGAAAGATCCGGCCATCGCTGACCCTTTATCACTGGGACTTGCCTTCGGAACTGGCGATGCAGGGGGGCTGGACCAACCGCGATATTGCAGCGCGTTTTACGGATTATGCACAGGCAGTCATGGCGCGGATCGGCGACCGTGTCGATATGGTGGCGACCCTGAATGAGCCGTGGTGTATCGCCTATCTTTCGCATTTCTTGGGCCTTCATGCGCCGGGGTTGCGCGATATCCGTGCTGCTGCTCATGCCATGCATTACACACTTTTGGCGCATGGCACGGCACTGGAAGCATTACGGGCAGATGGTCATGATAATCTCGGGATCGTGCTGAATTTTGAAACATCGCATCCGGCAAGTCGCAGTGCTGCCGACATGGAGGCAGCGGCACTGCAGGATGCCATCTATAACCGCTGGTTTATAGAGGCACTGACGGGGGCGGGCTATCCGGGGCCTGCTCTGGCAGGTTTCGGGCCACATATGCCAAAAGGCTGGGAAGCCGATATGGATCGCATTTCGGCTTCGCTCGACTGGATCGGGGTCAATCATTACACACGGGCAATCCATCGCGCGACTGATGGCCCATGGCCCGCAACGAAGGCTGTTCCGGGGCCATTACCCAAAACCCAGCTTGGCTGGGAAATTCGTCCTGACGGTCTTTATGAATTTCTGGTCCGGGTTGGTCAGCAGGCCGGTAATGTCCCGATCTATGTGACAGAAAACGGCATGGCTTGGGATGACCGGGTTCTGGATGGCCATGTCTCTGATGATATCCGTCAGGGCTATATCCGGGACCATCTTGCCGCTGCATATCGCGCTATTGCGGATGGGGTGGACCTGCGTGGCTTCTTTCAGTGGTCCCTTCTGGACAATTACGAATGGGCCGCCGGTTACGGGCCGCGTTTCGGGATTGTCCATGTCGATTACGAGACCCTGAAACGGACCCCAAAAGGATCCTATCTGATGCTGCAAAAGGCGCTCAGCCGGTAAGATCGTGGGTGATGTGTTCGAACAGCCGGGCAGACGGGGTGTCAGATCAACAGGGTAAGACCGCATGTCTTCCTCCATCGCAGAACGACGGCACTTGCCGTCAGGCAAGCGCCGATGAAAAAGACATGCGGTCTTACGTTTTACCACAGGTTCCACGTCGTCTGGGCCTCCAGATATACCGGTGCCGGTTGTGCCACTGGCTTCGGAAGCCGTGCATTGCCGCGCAAGACCGGAAACGCCTATGTCAACGTTGAGAAGTCGCAAAGACAGGAAGTGCTGTGACGACTGTTCCCGACATCTCTGACCTTTTCTTCGTCGAAGATCAGCAAGATAACAAATGTAGCTCATTAGGAAGTGTTTTATAGTATAATTATTTTTAATCTCACAATGAGACTGTTTCTTTCAGTTGGTTATTTTGCTAAACTAATAAAGTTATCTTGATGATAATGTAGCATATAACAGGCCTGTGTCAGTGCGATAGGATAAGGCGCTCTGATGCGGGGCTTTCAGTGGTGCTGGTTTGTAGGTTTTAGTTCATCCGACCACTATCAGTTTCTTATTCTAAAGACTGATCATGATCACATATTCTGATGTATTAAGGGCCAATGGCAGGAAGCGTACCGGTTATGGAAAAGCAGGTGGTGTGAGGCGATGCTGAGGCTTCAGATATGCGCGACAATCTGTGCTTTGTCCCTGCTATGCGGGTCGACCTTGGGTGCTGAAGAGCAGATTTTTACATTCTACATGAACAGCTACAATCTTGAAGAATATGAAGAATACATCAGGAATTTTGATCCTTTTAAGGCAGAGGCACCAAAATCCGGCCTTTGGCGGCACCTTGGTGAGCATATCATATTTACCATTGCACCTGTACTCGGGGGCTGTCGGTGTCGGATTAAGCTGCAGGGCTATCCCGAAGATGTGAATTTTGCGCGTTCGGTTGCTGAAATCAGTTCGGGCCGGATCTTGTCTTTTCCAGCCGCGACATTCCCCGAACTGGTACGTGATAATCCGAACATCCTGCTGAGTGAGCCAATCCTGTTGTCCGATGAATTCTATGTTGGCCTTTTTACCCATAGCAATCGTAAGGATATTCTTGCCCTGACCGATCTGGACAAGATTCGGAACCTGCGCTTTGTCACGGTGCACAACTGGGATATTGACCAAAAAATCCTGGCGGATCGTGGCTTTCGTGAGGTGAGGGCGGCGAACTGGAAATCTGCAATGCGTATGCTTCAGGTTGGCCGGGCGGATGTTATCATGCAACCTTTTGGCACTGGCCCGGATATGTCCTTTATCGATAGTGCCAGCAATGAACGCTTCTATCCAATTCCAGGTGTCAAGTTGCTGTTTCCCTATGGTCGGGCTTATATGGTCAGTGCGAGGCATCCCAGGTCATCCGAGTTTCTGGGCTATCTGAATACCGGTATCCGGAAAATGAAAGCAAGCGGGTTACTCCAAGCCCATCTGATGGCTGCGGGTGTCATCTCTCCGCGAATTGATGGTCTTCAGGAACTGTGAGGAAGCTTTCTTTTGAATGTAGAGAACATGGTCAAACCTTCCTCCCGGCCTGATGAATCCACCACAGTTTATTTAAAACCAATGGGTCACAGAATTTTCTGGTACAGTTTTTGGTGGTTGCTGCTGCTAACGCTAAGCATTTTCATGATTCAGTTTTTTCTGATTATACGCAACATGGAGGCCGAAAGCCTGAATCAGGTCCAGTCCATGATCGCTGTCATGGAGCCATCCATTGCCCGTGCAGTATGGCAGATGAATACGGATGCAATTGATATCATCCTGCGCTCAAGCACTTCGCTTCATGGGGTTGCGGCAGCTTCCTTTCAAGATAGCTACATTAAGCTTGAAGCCATCTCCAGCAGCTTTGAACATATGGAACCTGAACAGATCTGGCAATCATGTCAGGTGGTCATGACACGTGATCTGACGGGGCTTCAGACAGATGGGATTGCCTTGCCTGAAGGCCGCTGGAAACTCTGCTATACCTATGACCAGCCTCTGAGTGAACTGACGGCGGTTTTATTAATGTCGGGGCTGGGCATTATCCTGATTGTCGTGATGGCTGCTTTTGTGCCGGCGATAATGGCCAGACAAATCATCATTGATCCGATCAGAAGGTTGACAGCCGGACTGATGGACCATGAGGCTCTGCCCTGGCGGGACCCTCAGCGTACCTTTCGCAAGGACGGTGATGAGGTAGACCAGCTTTATCAGGAACTTAACCTGAGAACGGCAGCAATCCGACATGAGCGTGACATTTCCACCCGTACCTTTGAAAATCTGACGGATGGAGTAGCGATCACAGATGCGGAGTTTCGGATTCGCCGGATGAATCCCGCCCTTGTAACGCTTTTGGGTGGTGAGCCGAAACTTGGTGATGATATGCGCAGGCTGCTGACGCCGGAAACGCTTCGGACGCCCGACGAATATACTGAAGTTATAAGAGACAAACGCGGTCCGATCCTGTCAGTAGGTTACCATCTTCTGCCTGAGAGTGACAATGATGACAGGAAAATGGTTGTTTTGCGTGATATTACCAGGCAGCGTATGATGGAAAAGGAAAGGGTACAGAACCAGAAGCTTGTGGCCATGGGGACCCTTTGCAGTGGTATTGCGCATGATTTTAATAATTTGCTTGCAGTTATTTTATGGGATGTGGAGTATCTTGAGAAAATCAAGGACAAAGACCCCAGACGGGATGTTCTGATTCAAGAAGTCATTGGTGCCATTCAGAGCGGTAAAAGTCTGACCAACCAGCTGTTGGTCTTTGCCCGCAAACGTTCATTGTCTATTGAAGAAATTGATCTGTCTGGTTTTATTCCCAGAACAGTTGCCATGGCGCGGCATATGATCAAGAGAAGCCAACGAGTTGAATACTCTATTAATACGCATCGAAGACTATTCTCTGACCGGGCCATGTTGGAAACGGCATTGCTGAACCTGCTGCAAAATGCCTGTGATGCATCGGTCGGCGGTGGAACGATCAGGATAGAGGTTTTAGAAACCAGATATAAGGATGACGATTCTATCGTGATTTCTGTCACGGATAATGGTCCTCCAATCCCTGAGGAGGTTTTGATACGGATGACTGAACCCTTCTTCACGACGAAGGATGTGGGCCGCGGAACCGGCCTTGGGTTATCAATGGTTCACGGTTTTTGCGAACAGCAAGGTGGCAGGCTGGAAATTGAGTCCTTACCATCTGGGGAAGGAACTGTGGTCAGTATGATATTACCTGCTGCAGAGCCGGATTAAACATGATGAGGTTTGTGCCCGGGACATTGCCACTGAGAAGACGCATGAAAACTTTCCGGAAGACAGGATAGATTCAGTAGTTTCGGATCAACCCGACAAGGCGACCCTGGATGCGAACCTTATCTTCTGGCAGAATACGGGTTTCATAAACCGGGTTAGCGGCTTCCAATGCGATCATGGCACCCTTGCGGCGGAAATACTTCAGTGTTGCCTCATGCCCATCGACAAGGGCCACGACAATGTCGCCATTCTGGGCGTTGTCCTGTTCGCGAATAACCACGATATCGCCATTATTGATTCCGGCATTGATCATGGAATCGCCCTTGACCTCTAGTGCATAATGGCTTTCACGCCCTGACAGCATGCTGTTCGGCACGGCCACATGGTGAGAAACCTCGGAAATGGCTTCAATCGGGACACCTGCGGCAATCCGACCCATGACTGGCAGGTCAATGGCATCGGCGCTGACCGCCATCGCATCACGTGGCGGAGCTTCCGATAATTTGCGATCACCTTCAATAACCTGAGGCGTGAACCCGGGTGTGGATTTTGCCAGTGTATCGGGCAGGCGTACGATTTCCAGAGCCCTTGCCCGGTGGGGCAGGCGCCGGATGAAGCCACGTTCTTCCAATGCCGTGACCAGTCTGTGAATACCTGATTTGGATCGCAGGTCCAGTGCAACTTTCATTTCGTCGAAGGAAGGTGGAACACCATCGCGTGCCATACGCTTCTGGATGAATTCGAGCAGCTCAATCTGTTTTCTGGTCAGCATGTTCCGGACCTGTTTCACCATCGTTCGGGTAATGTTCTGCCATGCCAGCCCGATTACGTCAACAGATTGTGCATGAAGCAGTAAATAAAGGGTTAATCGAACCGAATGAATTCGACTGTATCGCCCTGTTTACGTGGGGGATCGTCTGCCGGACGGATCAACAGGCCATCGGCTTCGGTCAGCAGGCCAAGACGTGCGGAATCTTGGTCACCAAGCGGGGTGACGACTTCGGTTCCGCCCCGAATTTCTATTCCGGCCCGATGATAATGTTGTCGTGGCCCTTCGGGTCCGATATCCCGCCCAAGCTTTCCTTGACGAATACGAATTTCATTAGGAAGCCCTTGCATCCTTTGCAGTAGGGGGCGTACGAATAATTCGCCGCAAACAATTGATGATACTGGATTTCCGGGAAGTCCAATTATCGCGGATGAGCCTATTGAACCGGCAATTAGTGGTTTTCCCGGACGCATGGCAATCTTGTAGAAGGCACGTTGCATGCCAAGGTTTTCGGTTATTTGGCTGATCAGGTCATGATCACCTACAGAAGCGCCGCCAATGGTAACGATCAGGTCGGCATCTGCTGCCCGGCTGAAACGATCGTTGAGGCTTTCGGCAGTATCCGCTGCGATTGGCAGGCATTCGACCCGGGCACCGACTTTACGGGCAATGGCGGCAATGGCAATATCATTGGAACAGATGATCTGACCCGGCCCGGGATCAGATCCGGGCGGAACCAGTTCATCCCCTCCGGCAATGATGACAACGCGAGGCTGTCTGGCAACCGTCAGTTCCGGTACATTCATTGCCGCGATCAGGCCAAGATCACGTGCCGTCAGCGGACGTTTCGGATCAAATGTAGAGTTTGACCTGAAATCAATACCTTGCTCTCGAATATTCTTGTGATTTTGTATTTCTGTTACATGAATTTTATTGCCGCTGCGGGTAACATGTTCCTGCATGACCACATGATCATAGCCTTCCGGGACCGGCGCTCCGGTAAAGATCCTGACAGCGGTATGAGGGCGGACTGTTCCTTGCCATGGACGACCGGCGGCAGCCTCTCCGATAACCTCCATGTCCATGTTGCTATTCAGATCGGTATGGCGCAGGGCATAACCGTCCATTGCAGCAGCGTTGAAAGGGGGGTGTGTCAGCCTTGCCCGGACGGGCCTGGCCAATACGCGGTCCAGACCATCGGCAAGGACTATCTTCTCTTCCGGGACCGGCCCCGCCAAGGCAAGGACGTGGTCAAGGGCTTCGTTGACCGTGATCATTTTGCTTCATATACCCCTGATTTTCCACCTGTCTTCCGGATCAGGCGGATGTTTTCGATATGCATTGATTTCTCAGCTGCCTTGAGCATGTCATACACGGTCAGGCAAGCTGTTGAGACAGCAGTCAGGGCCTCCATCTCGACGCCTGTCTGTCCGGTTGTGCGGACGGTTGCGGTGATGCGAATACCGGGTAGGGCCGGATCGGCAACCAGATCCAGCGATACCTTTGTAATAGGCAGTGGGTGACACAGGGGGATCAGGTCGGCAGTCCGCTTGGCACCCATGATCCCGGCAAGACGCGCGACACCGAGGATATCACCTTTGGTGGCGGTCCCTCCCTGGGCAAGAGAGAGTGTTTCGGCAGACATGATCACACAGCCCTCTGCAACAGCTTCCCGGGATGTTGTGTCTTTGCCTGAAATGTCGACCATATGGGCCTGACCTTGTTTGTTGAAATGGGATAACATCATGATTCTCCAAGAATTTTCTGTGTTGCGTCTGCCACATCTTCCTGACGCATCAGGCTTTCACCAATCAGGAATCGACGGGCTCCGGACTTGGCCATGCGATCAAGGTCTGCCCGTGTGAACAAGCCACTTTCGCAGACTAGTTCCCGATCCAAAGGCAGGTTTGCAGCAAGACTTTCTGTTACTGTCAGGTCAAGCTTAAAGGTCTTGAGATTGCGGTTATTTACGCCGATCAGGGGGGAGCGCAGTTTCAGTGCTCTGTCAAGTTCGGCCTGATCATGGATCTCAATCAGGGCATCCATACCCCAATGGTCGGCGGCGTCTTCCAGTTCTGCGGCAAGCGTATCATCAACGGATGCCATAATGATCAGGATTGCATCAGCCCCCCAGCTGCGTGCTTCGGCAACCTGATATGGATCATAAAGGAAATCCTTGCGCAGCGTGGGCAGGTTGCAGGCCGCCCGGGCATCGGTCAGAAACCCGGCTGCACCCTGAAAGGATGGAGTATCGGTGAGAACGGACAGGCAGGCAGCACCTCCGGCCTGATAGGCTTGGGCAAGTGCCGGAGGATCGAAATCGGCACGGATCAACCCCCTGGAAGGGCTGGCCTTTTTGATTTCAGCGATCAGGGCATATCCGGTTCGCGCCTTGTCACGCAGGGCGTTGGCAAAGCCACGCGGCGAAGACTCGGACCGCGCGGCGGTTTCAACCATAGCCAGGGGGCGGGCAGCTTTGGCCGCTGCGATTTCTTCAAGCTTGTAACACTTGATCTTGTCCAGAATATCCATGCGCGGACCATAATCCCGGGAGCCGGACATGGGAAGTCCTGCCTGCAGGTTGTTTCGGGGTCTGTTCCATCTGGTGTTAATGGTTGCCGATAACAAATGATATGCCGTCGACAGGTTGTCAGGGCGCAATTTCCACCATGATTGCAGCCGCGCCGATTGTGCTTTCTGATATGGTAAAATGAAATAATTACCGTCTCTTACGGGGCGTTTCTACGTTCACATCTGTACATTACATCCTAACCATATATAGGTTTGCGCCCAGACAGGTTGGAGTAAACTGTGAAGGATGAGAACCGGCAGAAGCGCCATGAGGCAATTTCCGAGGCGGCCTATACGCTTCTGGCCCGATATGGGTATAGCGGAACCTCCATGCTGCGTGTCGCAAAGGCGGCAAAGGCATCGAATGAGACCATGTATCGCTGGTATGGGGACAAGGATGGTCTTTTCCGGCAGATGGTATCCGATAATGCCGATGAAACCCGCCGTATTCTGGAAACCGCGCTTGCCGATCAGACGGATCCCCTGATTGCGCTCAGACGTTTTGCGCCGATTTTCCTGCGGATGCTGCTGGGAAGGCGGGCTGTGCTGTTGAACAGGGTTGCTGCATCGGACCCGACAGGCAAGCTGGGAGCGGCAGTGACCGTTGGTGGCCGGCACGTCGTTTTACCACTGGTTGAAAAGGTTATCAGACAGATCAGCGAAGGCAGCGGTTATACATCACTTGAAGCGACACAGTGGTTCATGGCGCTTTTGATTGGTGACCTCCAGATGCGCCGTATCATTGGAGATATCGCAATGCCCACAGAAGAAGAGATTGCAGCCCGGACTGAGCACGCCGTCAACGGGTTGCTGCGTATGCTTGGCAAGGCCAGCATGTGAAACAGGCGTGGTTCGTTGAAAGATAACCTGTCCTCCGTCAGTTTCGTGACTAAATATAAGTATGTTTTAGGACAGGATTCATAACCCATAGATGGGACCGATTCCACCGGCTGTAGAGCGTCTTGTGCGGACCATATGCGGCAGGATCGTTACGATAGCGCAAGTCATTGCGATTGATGAAAATGATTCCACTCAGGACGCGGCGGTCGTCGACGCAGGGCTTGTACGCCTCTTGGATAGAACGGCTTCAGATGTTTCATTGTGCATCCGTTAGCCAGAAATGATTGCTCATAAGCCAGATCTCCTTGCAGAGCTTGAATGAGGGGCTCACGCGGAATTGTGCGGTGTTAGCGGGAACATTATTTCAGGCATCAGGTTGAATGATATTATAACCTGACAGGCAGATTGATGACGACACGCCGAAATCTATTGAAATTTTTGTCCACCAGCCCGGCCATTGGTCTCGGTGCTGCATTGCCAACCGCGCTTCAGGCAGAGGCCGCATCGGCCGGATTGCTGACTGGCAATGTCTGTACGCTGATGCCCGAGGTGACCGAAGGGCCGTATTATATTGATCCGGGTTTGGTCCGCCGTGATATCCGGGAAGACAAGCAAGGTGTATCCCTGAAAATGCGCATGCAGGTTGTAACAGCCGACTGCCAGCCTGTTGGCAATGTACGTGTGGATATTTGGCATTGTGATGCACAGGGGAATTATTCCGGCTTTTTGGGGCAGGGCAGCGATACCGCCGAAGATACGGAAGATCAGACCTTCCTGCGTGGTACTCAGATGACGGATGATGGGGGCGTGGTTTCCTTTCAGACCATCTATCCGGGCTGGTATCGCGGGCGGACGACCCATATCCATTTCAAGGTCTTCCTTGATGAGAAGACTGTACTGACCGGACAGGTTTTCTTTCCGGATGCGCTGAGCCAGTACATTTTCGATAATGATATCGAATATATCCGCAGCGGCAGTCGTGATACGGTGAACCGCAACGACAATATTGCGGCTGAGGCAGGTGAAGGGGCCTATGCCTATCTCCGGGAACAGGCTGATGGCTATGACGCGGTACTGGTCATTGGTATTGATCCGGCCGCCAAATCTCAGCAGGGCGGCGATATGGGAATGGGTGGTGACCGGCCTCCGGAACCGCCTCCAGAGGACGCCGGCGGCCCTTCATCTGGTGATACAGATGAACTTCCGGCGGCAGGCAGTCTGATTCCCGGAAGGGAATAACCCTGAAGCCATGGTCAACTGGTTTTGGGACGTCTCAGATTCTGAAATTTCCCGGTCAGATTTTAAAATCTCTCAAAAATAAACTGGTGATATCGGATGGTTGTGATTTGTCCGGTTGTCCGACTGAATTATAAAGATCACTAGAGCGTGCTGCACGTATTGAGATTCATACTTCCTTTGGATGAGGCGCTGTGATTCCCTGTCTTTGAGGCAGATATTGGGGATCAACGATGGGTAAGCCGCATCCTGTTGAACTTCGACAGCGTGTCGTGGATCATGTGTCCGAGGGCAACACGCACCGGTCAGCGGCGGCGCGTTTCAGGGTATCGGTCAAGTTCGTCAATGACATGGTTAAGCTTGCGAAGACGACCGGGGGCCTTCTTCCGAAG
>JBKEAB010000021.1:0-5182 GCA_047971845.1 Paracoccus sp. (in: a-proteobacteria)
ATTTCTTCTGCAATCTGAAAGACTTCAAACGCATCGCCCTAAGAGCGGATAAGACCGACACCGTCTTCTCCGCCATGATCTATGCTGCAAGCGCTCTCATCAACGGACGCTGAATCCCCACAGAACCTAGAGTGGAAACCGCGCAGGCGGCCTGACCAATCTGCAACAACTGCACGCAGCATCATGGATGCAATTGCATGCACACTTGACCAGGCGGACCGGGATGGGGCATTAAGCCTCCGCTCAGGTCCGGCATCAATGCCGGTGAAAAGGGAACACGGACGGCACAGGCCGCAGCCGTGGCTGCCCCCGCAACTGTAAGCGGAGAGCGATGCCGATAAACGTCACTGGGAAGCTGTCCCGGGAAGGCCGGCAAAGCTGTGACCCGCAAGCCAGGAGACCTGCCCGGGCATTCACCCTTTCCGTGGTGCGGGGTGCGCCAGGGAAGCGGCCCGGTCCGCAGCGGTGATCTGTCACCGCCTGCGGTTTTCCCACAGGCAAAATTCACCATGGGCCATGCCCGCCTGGGATCTATCTGATGCGCTTTCTACATCTGCTGTCTGCCACCTTCCTGCCTGCTGCCGCCATTGCACAGGACACAGGATCAACCATTCTTGACCCGATCACCATTTATGGCGGGTTGACCCCCATTGAGACACGGGCCTATGGCCGCGCCAATACCGTTCTGACAGCTGAGGATATGAAAGCACGCGGTATTACCTCCGTACAGGATGCCCTGCGCGGACTGCCCGGCATCGCCGTATCCAGCACAGGTGCGGCAAACACCCAGCTGCGCATCCGCGGGGCGGAAGGTAATCACACACTGGTTCTGGTCGACGGGGTCCGCGCGGCTGCCGGGGACAGCGAATATTTTCTGTCGGGACTGGAAACCGCGAACATCGAGCGCATCGAAATCCTGCGCGGCCCACAATCAGTTTTCTTCGGGGCGGACGCATCTGCCGGAGTGATCAATATTGTCACCCGAAAGGGCACATCCGGACAGGAGGCCAGCGGACAGATCGAAACCGGCAATGGCCAAGCTGCCTCTGTCTTTCTCAGTACCCGTAATGATCGCGGCGGGCTGAGCTTTTCAGCTGCCATGCGTGACGACGACGGTTATGATTTGTCTGACACATCAGGCGGTGATGATGATGGCATCCGTCGCCACACGCTCAATCTGTCGGGGGATTACCGGTTAACAGAAATGCTGCGTGCCGGATTTCGCTTGCGCGATGCTGATGAGGAATATGGTTACGATACGACCTCTTGGTCGGCCCTGACCGCCGGGGATTATGTTATCGACAGTAACGACACGGCGACCCGGGATGAGACAGCAGGCCAGATATGGCTTGAGGCCGAAACGCTTTCAGGCCGGCTGATCCACCACCTGTCCTATGATCAGACCCGCTTTGAAACAGCCCATAATGATCAGGACGCCAGCAAAGCCAGGACCGATCTGTGGAAATACCGCGCCGTCTGGGGTATTGACGGGACCGTCGATGCCGCCAGCCAGACCATCGCTTTCGGACTGGAACGACGCAAAGATGAAGACAGTGTGGCGACCTATCAGCATCGCAGATCCAGTTCGGCCATTGTCGAATATCGCGGTGCATTTGACAGTGGACTGGATGTTCAGCTTGGCCTGCGCTTCGATGATAATGATGTCTTCCGGAATGCCACAACATGGTCGCTGGGCTTGTCTTATAGCTTGCCCAACGCACCGTTGCGAATCCATGCCTCAGCCGGAACCGGAGTGGTCAATCCGGACTATTCCGAACTGTTCGGAGGGTGGGGGTCTATCGGTAATCCAGACCTGGAACCCGAAAAGAACCGTGGCCTTGATCTGGGCGTCGAAGCGATTCTTATGAACGGTCGTACTGTTGTCGACCTGACTTATTTCCATGAAAATCTGGAAAACGAAATCACCTGGAGCGGCATTCCCCTGAGCAACGGAACCAACTATTATAATCAGTCAGGAACAAGTAAGCGTCAGGGCATTGAATTTTCAGGACGCTTTCAGGCCAGCGATGTCCTGACTCTGGGGGCCAGCTATACCTATCTTGATGCCAAGAACCCGGATGGTACGGTTGAAACACGCCGGCCTCGCCATATACTGGGGCTGAACGCCGAATATCTGTTTGCGGAAGGGCGCGGCAGCTTTGCCGGTGATCTGTATCATGTTGCCGGTAATTATGACACGCAGTATTTTGGTAGTTATGCAACCGAAGAGCTGCCTGATTATACCATTGTTAACATTGCCGCAGGCTATGATCTGACAGATAAGGTACGGCTGACCGGCCGGGTCAGTAACCTGTTCGACAACGATCATGCCGATGTCTGGGGCTACCGCGCACAAGGACGCACGGGCTGGTTAGGGCTGGAGGCCAAATGGTAAGATCATTCGCCGCGCTCATGCTGTTACTGGCTGGCGCGGCCCATGCCGGCACAACCGGCATCAATATGCCACCACCGCCACCTTCCCGGGTTGTTTCAATTAACCTGTGTACGGATCAGCTAGCCATGCTGATCGCTGATCCGAAGCAACTCCGGTCGGTCTCCTATATTGCCGCAGACCCACGTGTTTCGCTGATGGCAGAGAAGGCGCGCAGCATTGATCTGAACCACGGTCAGGCCGAAGAAATCTTTCTGATGCAGCCGGATCTGGTACTTGCCAACAATTATTCCGATCCTGCAATCCTTGATATGCTGGCGCGGCTGGGCATTCGTACCGAAACTCTGCCTCCGGCCGGCTCCATCGCCAATATTCGTGAAAACATTACCCATATCGGCAAGATACTGGGCCAGACGGAGCGGGCTGCCACAATACTGGCCAACTTCGACGCGGACCTTGCAGCCATACCGAAAGGCAGGAATGGACAGCTTGCCACGACCTATGCCGCCAACGGCTTTGCCAATGGCAGCAATACACTTAGCGCTGATGTGATGCGCCATGCGGGCCTGATGCTTCTTGCCGATCAGCTTGGCCTTGCGTCCAGCGGGCAGGTTGCATTGGAACAGCTGGTTATCACCGAACCGGAACTGGTCATCACCGGATCACGAGAGATAACGCCATCCCGGGCGGAAGCCTTACTGGATCATCCGGCATTTTCTGCCCTACAGGCGGATCGCCTTGCCATTCCGGATCGCGACTGGATCTGTGGCCTGCCAGCCATTACAGATACTGTTGCAAGGCTGATGCAATGAGAGCATTGCTGACAATTCTGATTGCCCTGTGCGCGGCATTGGCCTGTACCTCGATCCTGATCGGGCCTGCCGGTCTGGAACCGGCTGAAAGCCTGCATGCACTGATGACCGGGGATGGTGCGGCCGGGCTTGTCATGCGCGAAATCCGCCTGCCACGTGCGCTGTTGGGGCTGATGATCGGGGCATCGCTTGGCCTGTCCGGGGCAGCCATGCAGGGATATCTGCGCAACCCACTGGCAGAACCGGGCCTGATTGGCATATCCGCATCCGCAGCCCTTGGTGCAGTGATCGCATTGCAAACAGGATTTGCCGCAGCCTTTGCCCTTGCCCTGCCCATGGCCGCATTGATTGCAGCACTGACAGCAGTTGGACTGATCATCTTGCTGGCCGGACCCGGTGGAGGGTCCCTGTCGCTGATCCTCTCAGGCGTCGCAATTTCGGCCTTTGCCGGAGCGTTGACATCCTTGGTGCTCAACCTGTCGCCCAATCCCTACGCGGCCGGGGAAATCATTTTCTGGATGATGGGATCCCTGGCGGACCGGTCATGGCTGCACATTGCAATCGCCGCTCCTCTGATGGCTGCGGGTGCTGCATTCCTCTGGGGAACCGGACGGGGGCTGGACGCGCTGACACTTGGCGAAGATGCTGCTGCATCCCTTGGTATTGATCTGCGTTTGCTGCGGTTACGGATTATCGTCGGCGTGGCTGCCATGGTCGGTGCGGCAACGGCAGTGGCCGGAGCCATCGGTTTTGTCGGTCTGGTCGTGCCGCACCTTCTGCGCAACGCCGCCAGAGGAGAACCAGGACGCTTGCTGACCGCATCAGCCCTTGGCGGTGCGGTGTTGGTTCTGGCCGCTGATATTGCCGTACGGATTATCCTGCCGGACCGGGACCTGAAGCTTGGCGTTGTCATGGCCCTGATTGGCGCACCGGTTTTTCTGCACCTGATCTGGCGCCAAAGGCAGGGGCAGTAACATGCGGCTGACAATACAGGATCTGACCGTTCACAGGCGCAACCAAAAGGTGGTGCTGAACCATGCTACACTGGATGCCGGACCGGGGGAGTTCGTCGGACTGATCGGTCCAAACGGAGCAGGTAAGACCACATTGATGCGGGCAATGCTTGGTATGATCCCGGCTGCAGCGGGGGTATCGAACCTTGCAAACCTGCCTCCGGCACGACGTGCCATGATTGCCGCATGGTTGCCACAGGCACGCGAAGCCGCATGGCCAGTCACTGTCGAATCCCTTGTCCTGCTGGGCCGCATCCCGCATCGCCGTCCGGACACCAATCCGGCGCAGATCACGGCGGCATTGACACGAATGGGCCTGTCTTCACTGCGCCATCGCAGGATCACCGAATTATCCGGAGGAGAGCAGGCCCGTGCCCTGATCGCCCGGGCACTGGCACAGGATACGCCCATCCTGATGGCGGATGAGCCGGTTGCGGGGCTGGACCCGGCTTATCAGCTTGCGACCATGGAATGCTTCCGCAGCCTTGCGGATGAAGGCCGCTGCGTGCTCGCATCCATACATGATTTGGGACTGGCCGCACGTTACTGCACACGACTGGTGGTGATGGATCATGGCCGGATCGTGGCCGATGGCCCTTCGGAGGATGTCCTGCATACCGATCTGCTGGCGCAGGTCTTTGGAATCAGCGGGGAGTTTGCCGAAACAACGGAAGGGCCGGTTTTCCAGCCCCTCCATCATGCGTTTTAGAGCGTGCTGCACGTATTGAGATTCATACTTCCTTTGGATGAGGCGCTGTGATTCCCTGTCTTTGAGGCAGATATTGGGGATCAACGATGGGTAAGCCGCATCCTGTTGAACTTCGACAGCGTGTCGTGGATCATGTGTCCGAGGGCAACACGCACCGGTCAGCGGCGGCGCGTTTCAGGGTATCGGTCAAGTTCGTCAATGACATGGTTAAGCTTGCGAAGACGACCGGGGGCCTTCTTCCGAAGAAGCAAGGCAA
>JBKEAB010000022.1:0-11123 GCA_047971845.1 Paracoccus sp. (in: a-proteobacteria)
GGACAGGGGCTATGACGCCGACTGGTTCCGAGAAGCGTTGAAAGACAAGGGGATAAGAGTATGCATCCCCGGCCGAAAGTCCCGCAAGAAGGCGGTCAAATACGACAAACGGCGCTACAAACGCCGCAATCGCATCGAGATCATGTTCGGGCGCCTCAAGGACTGGCGCCGCGTTGCAACCCGATACGACCGATGTCCCGAGACCTTCTTTTCCGCCATCCTCCTCGCTGCAACCGTCATCTTCTGGCTATGATCAAGAACAAGTCCTGACCCTAGTGACAAGGTGCGACGTAGTAATCGCTCTGATGAATTCAATAAGGGTTGTCAGGTACATTATGCTAAATTTTTTAAGTATATCCGCAGTGATGCGCCGAAACCCCGGACCGTGGTGATCTCGGTTGCATGGGCATCCTATTATTATGGCAGTGATTATTTTGCGACAGATCGTGACTAGAAAACACCGCATCAGGATGCCCGGGTATTTCCGCTGGGTCCCGTATCGGATGAGGGGTTGCGTCGGAATGCCGTCAGGGATGAGATTACAAGCTTGCTGGATCAGTTGGGGCAAGGTTTCGACAATATCTGTGTCATTGCACCGCTACCTTACCTGACAAATGATTTTCGAGGTGGTATTCCAGCCGCACTTGCTGGAATACCTGGACACTCAATAAATTTTTTTATAAATGAAAACAGTGAATTATTAGAGATTTTTAACTTAAGCTATCAACGTGATGGTGTTCGGGTGATATTTCCCCATACCAAACTTTGCTCGTCGGGGGCTGGACGCAAGAAAACGGGCGTTATCTTTATTCCGATATTGTTCATGTCAGTGATTTTGGGGCGCACAGGGTCTTTGCGAACTTGTTTCGGGATCATCCTGCCTGTCTTGGCAGATGAAGCCGGAGGGCAATAAACTCAGGCCAGAAAATCAGCGACGCTGTCTGCTACTTCATGAGGCTTTTCAGCGTGTAACCAATGGCCGCATCCATTGATATAACGCAGCTCAGCTTGCGGAAAATAAGTGTGGATTGCGGCTGTCTGGGTTCCGGTCTTGGCATAGCTGGATTCGGCGCCGGCCAGGAACAGGGTAGGTCCGGTAAAGCTGCCCATGGTCATGCCGCCGGGCCAGCCAACCAGATTGGACATCTGATCTGCCAGCACCGGCAGGTTCAGTTTCCAGTGTGCAGGCTCAGCCTTCAGGTCAAGGCTTTGCAGCAGAAATGCCCGGACACCTGCATCGTCAATGATATCAGCGAGCTGCCGGTCCGCTTCAGATCGTAGGTTGAGGTTGAGCAGATCAAGTGCCTGCATTGCGTCGATATATTCCTGCTGGCTGTGATGATAGGCGATTGGTGCGATATCCAGAACCACCAGCCGGCGTATCATGGCGGGTTTGCTCAGGGCCAATACCATTGCTGCCTTGCCACCCATGGAATGACCGACGATATCAGCTGTGCCACCATGAACTTTGATTACGGCAGCAAGGTCATCCGCCAGAGCCTGGTAGGAATGATCCGGATCGTGGGGGGAATTTCCGTGATTTCTTATATCTACAGAAATAATCTGACGTGAATTATCAAGACGACGTCCTAGTCCGCCCAGATTTTTAGCAGACCCAAAGAGGCCATGAACCAGCAGCACTGGTGGCTGGTCATGGGGTTCACCGGAAATGATCGTATTCAGCATCATGAAAATCAGTTTAACCAGACTGGAAGACTGACGCCAGCCAGTCTATGTCTGTGCTAAGAAAAAGGGAATGTTGATGACGCCACTTAATGTGCGAAGCTGGGCTGAAGAGGTTGCGATTTTGATGGCAACGCGCCTTGGTGGGGTGCGTCGTGGTGAAAGTGTCAGTCTTGATGGTATGATCCGGCGCCGGGGGGCTGCACTGCCCCGCAAGCTGCGCAAGAAGGCGGAAGTTCTGCGTGATGCTGAACGGGTGACAAACATCCCGAAAATAGCCCGTCAGACTGATTTTCGTGAGGCCGCGCAGGCGCATGCCGATCTGGTTGCTTATCTGAAGCCATTTGGCCGGATAACCCGGGTGCAGGAACGGGCAACGAATTTTGCGGCTTCAGTTGTTTTCGGATTGCTCATACTCGGAATTTTGATCGTGTGGGTCCTGGTCTGGCAGGGCTTCGTTTAAGCATTGCTTTGCTTTGGTCCTGCTTTCGGCTATGAGGCGCGCGCAAAGGATATCGACATGGCCAACGAACCCAGGAAACTTTTCATTAAGACTTATGGCTGTCAGATGAATGTCTATGACAGTTCGCGTATGGCAGAGGCCATGGGCGAGGATGGCTATGTTCTGACCGATAATCAGGCTGAGGCGGATATGGTGCTGCTCAACACCTGTCATATCCGGGAAAAGGCGGCGGAGAAGTTGTATTCCGATCTGGGCCGATTGCGACCGATGAAGATGGAGAGGCCCGATCTGAAAATTGCCGTTGCAGGTTGTGTGGCGCAGGCTGAAGGTGAAGAAATCGTGAACCGGATGCCGTTGGTTGATCTGGTTGTCGGCCCCCAAAGCTATCATCACCTTCCGGCCATGGCGCGTGGCGAAGGGCCGCGCGTGCTGACCGAATTTCCCGAGGAAGACAAGTTTGAGCACCTGCCGAAAAACCGTGCGACCCGTCGCGCTCCTGTGGCTTTCCTGACGGTACAGGAAGGGTGTGACAAGTTCTGTGCCTTTTGTGTCGTACCCTATACCCGTGGTGCCGAGGTCAGCCGTCCGGCAGACCGGATTCTGGCAGAGGCTCGTGATCTGGTGTCGCATGGCGTACGCGAGATCACGCTGCTGGGGCAGAATGTCAATGGCTGGCATGGCCTGGGGCTGGATGGTAGCGGGGAATGGCACTTTGGCCGGCTGATCCGGGCGATTGCCGAGATCGACGGGCTTGATCGTATCCGCTATACGACCAGTCACCCCAATGATATGACTGATGATCTGATTGAGGCACATGGCGCAGAACCCAAGCTGATGCCGTATCTGCATCTGCCTGTGCAGTCTGGATCAGATAAGATTCTGAAGGCTATGAACCGCAAGCATACGGCAGCGGATTATTTACGTCTGATTGACCGTATTCGTGCGGCCCGACCCGATATCATGCTGACTTCGGATTTTATTGCCGGCTTTCCGGGGGAAACGGATCAGGATCATCGCGATACGCTGAAACTGATCGAAGATGTGGGTTATGGAACAGCTTTCAGTTTCAAGTATTCGTCACGCCCGGGAACGCCGGCAGCTGGTCGGGAATGTGTACCCGATGATGTTGCCGATGCCAGGTTACAGGAACTGCAGACATTTTTGAGCCGTCAGCAAAAGGCTGCGCAACAGATGATGGTCGGGCGCAGGCTTGGTGTCCTGTTTGAAAAGGCCGGACGTGAAGCCGGGCAGCTGGTCGGTAAATCGGATTATTTGCATTCGGTTTTTGTCGAAGCTCCGGATACGCAGATTGGTGATCTGGTTGAGGTTGAAATAACGCATTCCGCGCCGAACTCGCTTGCAGGAAAGCTGGTCTGATGCCGGTCTGGGTCTGGCTTTGTTCAGCCATCGTTCTGGAAGTGGTCGGTACGACGGCATTGCAGCAATCGGCGCAATTTACCCGGATCTTCCCAACAGTCATCATGGCTATATGCTATGGGTTGGCCTTCTACGCGTTATCGGTTGTGGTCAAAAGCATGCCAATGGGGGTTGTATACGCCATCTGGTCGGGCACCGGCATCGCCTTGATTTCACTGATTGGTGCAGTGTTTCTTGGGCAACGTCTTGATACGGCCGCTGTGGCCGGGATCGGACTGATCGCGGCAGGGGTGGTCGTTATCAACATGTATTCCGGCACTGGCCCGCATTGACATTCCGGCCCAGCATGTGCCGATCAGTCAGGAATTTACCCTCTTGCCGGATGTCTTTGCCCTTGGCTTTTTCTGCTTTTCTGCAGGACGCATCTTTTCCGAAAAAACCGGTGATGCAGTCGCCAGCCCGGGTTTGCTCTGTGTCGGTTCGGAGGCAGGAGGGCGCTTACCGGTATCCTGGTCAACCGCGGGGGAATCTGGGTCTTTCGGGGTAGCTTTGGCTACTGCCGGCTCGGGTTTCGGGTTATCGGCCGTCTTGGCTGTTGTTTCTTTGACCGATATTTCCTTGGCTGGTGTGGGTGCAGGCGGCGGTGTTACAACCACGGGCGCAGGATTGGCCCGATCCTGCATGTGCCGGGCATGTACGGACTGTTTGCGCCCAACTGCGGTTTCACGACGAAAGATCAGAATATTATGGAATATTGTCGTGCGCCCTGTCAGCCCGCTGCGTTCTTCCGAAGGCAGGGTCTCTGCACGCAGATATTCCCAGCCATCTGCTGCCATCTGGTTGATCGTTTCGGTCAGGGTTGTGGCATAACGTTCGGTTGGGTTTCTGGAGCCCTTGGGCTTGTCACTGCGCAAAGGGGCGGGGACGGCGCTATACTCGTAAAAACTCATGTAATTTCTCTGTCTACTCGTTACTCATGGGACAAGAGCCAAGAAAAAGGTCAATCCTGTCCATATACCAGCGATGTCTTGCCGCAGATACCGATTCCGTTACGTTTCCGTGAAAGCAGGTCAACAGCTGAGCGATATTATTCACCCAGCTTCCGGGCCACCAGTTCATTCACAGTCGCCGGGTTGGCCTTGCCCCCGGTTGCTTTCAGGACCTGTCCGACGAACCAGCCGGCAAGCTTGGGGTTCTGCTTGGCCTTTTCGACCTGCACCGGATTGGCTGCGATAATCGCATCTACTGCCTTTTCAATTGCTCCAAGATCAGTGACCTGCTTCATGCCTCGGGATTCGACGATTTCAGAAGGTTCACCGCCTTCGGTCCAGACGATTTCGAACAATTCCTTGGCGATCTTGCCCGAAATGTCACCTTTGGTGATCAGGTCAATGATGCCACCAAGCTGGCCAGCCGAGATGGGGGAGATTCCGACCGTCATACCTTCCTTGTTCAACCGTCCAAACAGTTCATTAATGACCCAGTTTGCGGCCATTTTGCCATCCCGGCCACTGGCGACGGATTCGAAGAAATCCGCATTCTCAACCTCGGCAGTCAATACCCCCGCATCATATTCCGACAGGCTCAGATCCCTGACAAACCGTGCTTTCTTGGCGTCGGGAAGTTCCGGCATCGAAGCGCCGATCTGGTCGACCCAGGCTTGTTCGATTTCCAGTGGCAGCAGGTCAGGATCCGGGAAATAGCGATAATCATGCGCTTCTTCCTTGGACCGCATAGAGCGTGTTTCACCCTTGTCGGGGTCATAAAGACGGGTTTCCTGAACGACTTCCTTGCCATCTTCGATCAGGGCAATCTGGCGGCGGGCCTCATATTCGATGGCAGCCTGAATGAAGCGCAGCGAGTTCATGTTCTTGATTTCGCAGCGCGTCCCGAGATGGCTGAAATCCTGAGTTTCCTGATATTTCTCGTAATCTCCGGGTTTGCAGACGCTGACATTGACATCGGCCCGCAGATTACCGTTCTGCATATTGCCGTCACAGGTGCCCAGATAACGCATGATCTGGCGCAGCTTTGAAACGTAGGCAGCGGCCTCCTCAGGGCCGCGGATATCGGGCCGGCTGACAATCTCCATCAGGGCGACACCGGTTCGGTTGAAATCGACGAAGGACATGTTCGGATCCATGTCATGGATCGACTTGCCGGCATCCTGCTCCAGATGGATACGTTCGATCCGAACGCGGCGTCCGATTCCGGGCCCCATGTCCACGATTACTTCGCCTTCACCGACGATCGGATGATAAAGCTGACTGATTTGGTACCCTTGTGGAAGATCAGGATAAAAATAATTCTTGCGGTCGAATGCCGAGCGCAGGTTGATTCCGGCCTTCAGCCCCAGACCGGTCTTAACGGCCTGCGCGATGCAATATTCGTTGATGACTGGCAACATGCCGGGCATGGCAGCATCCACAAAGGCGACATTACTGTTTGGCTCTGCCCCGAAACTGGTTGATGCACCTGAAAAAAGCTTGGCATTTGAAGAAATCTGAGCATGGACCTCCAGCCCGATCACAAGTTCCCAATCCGAGGTGGCCCCGGCAATACGCTTGGCTTCAGGCGAGGTAAATTCAAGATGATCGAGCATGTATCTGTCCTGTCTGGTCGCTTCGGGTTCTAAGCCGGGCGTAGTCTGCGGGCAAGGGTGCTGCATCGTGATAGGCACAGGATTACAGGATTGGCAGGCTTTGTCTGGAATGAAAGGTGCCGGAGATGGCTTGGGCTTATCCTGGCAGGGAGATTGATTTCCGGGGCATGAGAAAAATCACCATCCGACCCGATCAGCGACGGGGCTTTTCGGTATCTTGCTAAGCCTGACGCTGCACCATGGAGATCATTCTCACGGGCGGTATCTGTCGCATCATGGAGATTGTTCCAGTGTCAGCAGCATAATATCACCGCACGGATCGTGTGGCTATGTTTCTCAAGGCTCAGGTGATATCGATCATATCGTAACACGTTTATCTGCTGCAAGGCGGGGTCAATGACCCGCTTTCGAAGTTGTTACCACACTTGAAAGACATATGTGTCGGCCATTCGCGAATCAACCACAACGGTTTTGTTTCGGCTATACATAAGAATGAATCCTGAGCCTCAGGACGTATGGTAACAATTTTTTTCTGTATAGCCTATGGTAATAATTTGTTGAGTACCTTTCAGATCTGGAAAGAATAGGTAACCACAGATCGTTAAATTAAGGAGACTGAAGCCATGTCTTCACGATGGTTTACACGAATTTCGTTTGTCAGCTTCATTTTTGTTTCATTCTATTCCGCCGCTGCATTGGCGCAGGATGCAGCATCAACTGCAACAGAAGGCACCCCGGAGCAGGCACAAGATAGTGATGCTCCACCCAATTTTCTTATGATCTGGGGCGATGATGTCGGTATGTGGAATATCTCTGCTTATCATCGGGGGATGATGTGCTGTGAGACGCCGAATATCGACCGGATTGCCGATGACGGTATGCTGTTCATGGACCATTATGCGCAGGCCTCATGTACTGCAGGCAGGGCAGCATTTCTGACGGGTCAGTATCCGTTACGTGTAGGCTTGGCGACTGTCGGTCTGCCAGGCTCACCCATTGGTTTGCAAACAGAAGACCCAACAATTGCCGAAATGCTGAAGCCTATGGGCTATCGGACCGGTCAGTTCGGTAAGAATCATCTTGGTGATCTTGATGAGCACCTCCCTACCAATCACGGATTCGATGAATTTTTTGGGATTCTCTACCATCTGAATGCCGGAGAATATGTTGAACAAGCTGACTATCCGGTTGAAGAAATGGAGGCTGCTGGTTTCAAGCAGCGTGGGATCATCCATTCCTATGCGGCATCAGATGGCGGTGAACAGCGAATTGAGGATCTGGGTAATTTCGGGCGTGAACGTCAACGTACGATTGATCAGGAGGTGCTGGAAGAATCGAAGCGCTTCATTCGCGAATCCGTTGAGGCAGGCGACCCTTTCTTCGTCTGGCATAACACGACACGGATGCACTATCGCACCAATCTGGACGAGCATTATGACGGTATCACCGGTACCGGTAACGTCTATGCCGACGGTATGACCGAACTGGACGATGATGTCGGCG
The DNA here is from genome assembly GCA_047971845.1 of Paracoccus sp. (in: a-proteobacteria). Classification (GTDB taxonomy): domain Bacteria; phylum Pseudomonadota; class Alphaproteobacteria; order Rhodobacterales; family Rhodobacteraceae; genus Paracoccus. Next base: position 7,629 of record JBKEAB010000022.1, read on the forward strand.
AATTATTAAACCTGCTGGATGAACTTGGAGTTGCTAACAATACGGTCGTTATGTTCTCGACCGATAATGGTGCTGCTTCCAACTCTTGGCCAGACGGGGGTAATCAGCCTTTCCGTGGCGAAAAGGGTGTTGGCGGTTATGAAGGCGGCTTCAAGGTTCCAATGGCGGTAAAATGGCCGGGCGTGATCCCGGCTGGTACCACCACGGGCGAGTTAATGACCATGGAAGACTGGATGCCGACAATCATGGCGCAGCTTGGTCAGCCAGAACTCAAACAGAAATTACTGGAAGGCTTGGATATTGGTAATCGCAATTACCGCGTCCATCTGGATGGGTATGATCAGACACCCATACTGACGCAAACCGGACCCAGTAACCGGCGTGAATTCTTCTTTATTACGGAAACGACCTTCCATGGACTTCGTTTTGATGAGTGGAAGTTCCTGTTCACGGATCAGGACAAATGGTTCAACGGTGTTCAGAATGCGATGACCACACCGCTGATCACACGTCTGGATTTGGATCCGTTTGAGCGTTTCTACGAAGCACGCGGTTTTGACGAATGGCAGGAAAACCGCTCTTGGGCATTGTCGCCAGCGATGGGGGTTATCCAGAACTTCTTCAAGACGTTCGAGGAATATCCACCGCGTCAGGCAAGTATGAATTTTCAGGTGGACGAAATCATCGGTTCCATGATGAACGCGACTGCGAGCAACTGAAACTGTATCAAGCTACTAAACGCACCCGAAGCAATTGCTTCGGGTGCGTGGCTGATTATCCTGCAAATAACGTTTGATAAGTGCCGATAGCGGATTAAGCAATTTTACCCCTCACTTTAACCGGAAATGCGGCAATCATGTTCAGGACAATCATCGTTGCCACTGTTTCCTTGCTTGTGGGTGCATATGCCGCTTACGCACAAGCGATACCGGAATATGCCGGCTCATCCCAATGTGCAGGTTGTCACGCCGCCGAAGCCGAAGCATGGACAGGTTCACACCACCAGCTCGCTTGGACCGAACCGTCAGACGACACCATCATGGCGGATTTTGACGGGTCAAAGTTTTACAATGATGAAATGTCTGTCATATTTTCAAAAGACGTAGACGGCTATCATGCGACGGTCACGGAAGCTGATGGTGTCACCAGCAGGCGTAACGTGCACTCAGTTGTCGGGGTTACGCCCTTACAACAATACCTGTTTGAAACTGAACCCGGCAAGTTACAAAGCTTCGATGTTGCCTGGGACACCCAGCTGAAACGGTGGTTTCATCTTTACCCCGACCAGTCGCTGCCGGTCGGGGATGGTATGCACTGGACGGGCGTGTATAAAAACTGGAACGCACGTTGTGCTGAATGTCATGCCACCGGATTTGAAAAGAATTATGATCCGGTAACCCGCAGCTATCAATCCAGGATGGCAGAGATGGGTGTTGGCTGTGAAGCCTGTCACGGGCCCGCCTCAAAACATCTGGAATGGGCGGAAACCCGACAACCGGTCAGTATTCCGGGGGTGGATGCGTTTGGTCTGACCATGCCATCGGGGTCAGACACTGAAGCTTGGATTCAGCAATGTGCTGGTTGTCATTCCCGCCGTGAGGCATTTGGTGACGGCAATCCTTTGCCCGGTACTTCTTATCATGACGCCTACCGCCTCGCGATGCTGACGCCGGATCTGTATTTCCCGGACGGCCAGATCCGGGAGGAGGTCTATGTTTACGGATCATTCCTGCAATCAAAGATGTATGCGGCCGGAGTTGGCTGCACCAATTGTCATAACCCTCATACTGTGAGCTTGATCGCAGAGGGCAATGCTGTGTGTACCCAATGCCATTCGCCAGCTGGAAATACTGAATTTCCAGAGCTGACGGCCAAGAAATATGACAGTCCGGCGCATCATTTCCATGAGGCGGGTACCGAAGGTGCGCAATGCAAAAACTGCCACATGGCCGAACGGACTTACATGGGTAATGATGCGCGCACCGATCACAGTTTTCGTATTCCACGCCCGGACCTTGCGTCAGCTACAGTTGCGCCGGATGCCTGTACTGGATGCCATAAAGAACAAACGCCGGATTGGGCTGCCGGATGGATCGCAAAATGGTATCCTGACTCTGACAGGCGCGGCCCTCATTTTGGCGCCACTTTCGCGGTGGCAGAGAATGATCCAACTGCGGCAATGCCATCTCTGATGCAAATCGCTGCCGATGAGGGACAGCCGGATCTGGTCCGTGCGACTGCGCTATATCTTATGGCAGCAGCAAATGATAAGACGGCTGTCGCAGACCAGACGGCTGAATATCTGGAGGCGGAAAGCCCGCTGATCCGCAGTGCTGCAATCCGTCTTCAACGCACGGCGGCACCACAGCTGCAGGTGCAGCGGCTTCTTGCTTTGCTGACGGATCCCGTCCGCCTTGTGCGACTTACAGCGGTGCCTGAACTGCTTGGCGCACCAATCGCCCAGCTTCCGCCGAAAATCGCCGAGAACCTGAACCGCGTTGCGGGTGAATGGCGGCAATCCCTCTCAAACCGGCTCGACTATCCTGAAACGCATCTGGTTCTTGGTGGGACTGCCTTGATGATGCGCAATCTGCCAGCCGCCGCAGGGGCATTTCGCGAAGCTGTAACGCAGGATCCCCAGCTTTCCGAAGCTTGGGTCATGCTGGTCCGGATAGAAGCCACAATGAACGGCCCTGCCGCCGCAAAAAAGGTGATTTCTGAAGGCCTTGCTGCAATTCCTGATCAGCCAAGTCTGAGAGCGCTAAAACAGCAGTTGGAATAACCAACCTTGGATTGATCAGCCCCGCTTGGGTGGTCCAATTTGATTGTCAGGGTCAGGACCCACTGATTTTCGCTTAGGCTCCAGACCCATTGAATTTGATGGCTTGTCGTGATTCAGGCTCTGCGAGGAGACCTGATCGATGAGCAATCTTTTCTGGCTGACGGATGAGCAAATGGAGCGTCTGAAGCCGTTCTTTCCCAAGAGCCATGGCAAGCCCCGCGTTGATGACCAGCGTGTTCTGAGTGGAATAATCTTCATCACTCGCAATGGGTTGCGATGGTGCGATGCGCCGAGGGAATACGGCCCGGCAAAGACGCTCTACAACCGCTGGAAGCGCTGGAGCGACAAGGGGGTCTTCGCCCGGATCATGATGGGCCTGGCCGCTGAGAACGCCGAACACAAGACGATTATGATCGACGCGACCTATCTGAAAGCGCACCGCACGGCCTCCAGCCTGGCGGCGAAAAAGGGGGACGTGCTCGCCAGATAGGGCGAACCAAGGGCGGTATGAACACCAAGCTGCATGCCGTCACCGACGCAAAAGGCCGGCCGATCCAGTTCTTCATGTCGGCCGGGCAAGTGAGCGACTACACCGGCGCGGCGGCGCTGCTGGGCAGTTTGCCAGAGGCCGGCTGGATGCTCGCGGACAGGGGCTATGACGCCGACTGGTTCCGAGAAGCGTTGAAAGACAAGGGGATAAGAGTATGCATCCC
>JBKEAB010000023.1:0-1762 GCA_047971845.1 Paracoccus sp. (in: a-proteobacteria)
GTCGCGTCGATTATAATTGTCTTGTGTTCGTCTTTCTCAGGGTCCATTCCGATGATGATCCGTGCGTAGACCCCCTTGTCGCTCCAGCGCTTCCATCGGTTGTATTGCGTCTTTGCCGGGCCGTATTGCCTCGGCGCATCGCACCTTCGGAACCCATTGCGTGTGATGTAGATTATGCCGATCAACACACGGCGATCATCAACGCGGGGCTTGCCATGGCTCTTGGGAAAGAACGGCTTCAGACGCTCCATTTGCTCATCCGTCAGCCAGAAAAGATTGCTCATCGATCAGGTCTCCTCGCAGAGCCTGAATCACGACAAGCCATCAAAATCAATGGGTCTGGAGCCTAGGGCCGGTTGCGGGACTTGGCGAATAAACGGCGGGTCGGCTATCGGCAGCTGTTTGTCCTGCTGTACCGCGAGGGCGAGCCCTCCGGCATTAATCGTATCTACCGACTTTACCGCAAAGAAGGATTAACCGTCCGTAAACGCAGAGTGCGCCGCAAGGCGATCGGCACACGCGCACCGATTCTGATCGAGGCACGGGCCAATGCACGCTGATCGCTGGATTTCGTTCATGACCAGTTTGCCTGTAGCCGCAGGTTCCGCATCCTGAACATCGTCAATGATGTCACCCGCGAATGTCTGGCGGCGATCCCGAACACATCGATCTCGGGGTGCTGCGTCGCGCGGGAACTTGCCACTCTGATTGAACGGTGCGGCAGGTCGGGCATGATTGTCAGTGATAATGGGACGGAACTGACCTCGAACGCGATCTTGGAATGGTGCGCCGAGAATCGGATCGAATGGCACACCGGGCAAACCGATGCGAGACACGGCTTCGTGGAGAGTTTCAATGGCCGCATGCGGGATAAGTTTCTCAATGAGACCCTGTTCCGCAACCTCGCGCATGCCCGCGACCAGGCGGCCGGATGAAAGTGCAGCGGCAGGTCAAAACGAAACATTGGGCGGCTACAGTCAAGCGACGATCAACAACATGACTCGCCTTGCGGCATGGCTCCCAGCACCGTGCGAGGTTTTGTGGCAAACTGGCCTCAAAGGCCCAAAATCACAAAATATGGTATAAGCTAGAAAGGGCAGCTTCAATTTGGTGCGCATGGGAAAAAATTTAAAAAACAAATAATTGCTATCATATGTAATGATGAAAACAAACTTACGCCCTGAGTTATCAGTTTTGTGGATTTTTTTATCAATAACTCATCCGAGTTCTTCCGGTGTCCTCCGCCTACTGCATTAATCTGTGTTGACTAACAGTAGTGGGAAACCAAAAGAATGCATTCTGGAAAATATCCAATAAATCATTGATTTTTCTGGTGCTCCCACACGGACTCGAACCGCGGACCTACTGATTACAAATCAGTTGCTCTACCAGCTGAGCTATAGGAGCACGTTGTAGCAAGGCCCACTACTAATACCCTACCGATATGCCTTCTACCCCGTCAACTCACTGACTTCAATACAGCTTCGGCATTAATCGTATAATCGCAAATTAGCCCCCCAACGATGCTCCAGACCCATTGAATTTGATGGCTTGTCGTGATTCAGGCTCGGCGAGGAGACCTGATCGATGAGCAATCTTTTCTGGCTGACGGATGAGCAAATGGAGCGTCTTAAGCCGTTCTTTCCCAAGAGCCATGGCAAGCCCCGCGTTGATGATCGCCGTGTGTTGAGCGGCATAATCTTCATCACTCGCAATGGGTTGCGATGGTGCGATGCGCCGAGGGAATACGGCCCGGCAAAGA
>JBKEAB010000024.1:0-7693 GCA_047971845.1 Paracoccus sp. (in: a-proteobacteria)
ACTGCGATGCACCGGCGTTCCCGTCGTCGCTGTGAACTCGGCCGCCAGTTCCGCCGTCGTCAGGTCGCGCTTCTCCCCGATCCGGCCCGCGACCCAATCCTTGTGAGCGGACAGCTTGCCGTGCCCGCCGCCGTTGCCTTGCTTCTTCGGAAGAAGGCCCCCGGTCGTCTTCGCAAGCTTAACCATGTCATTGACGAACTTGACCGATACCCTGAAACGCGACGCCGCTGACCGGTGCGTGTTACCCTCGGACACATGATCCACGACACGCTGGCGAAGTTCCACAGGATGCGGCTGACCCCTCGGTGATCCCCCCGATCTGCCTCAAAGACAGGGAATCACAGCGCCTCATCCAAAGGAAGTATGAATCTCAATACGTGCAGAACGCTCTAGTGCCTGCGGCTGGTCGATGCCAGCCAGGAATGCGATAGTTCCCCGGTAAGGCTATCCAATGTGACCACCGCAGGGGCCGGACTGCCCATCAGAGGTGTACAGATTGTCATGCGGCCAATCCGATCTGCATTGCTTGACCATGGTGGGAGCTGGTTTCAGGCTCAAGTGTGCGGCCAGTCAACCTGACCGCCAAGCGCCCGGTACGCAGTCAGCAGCTCGACCGTTGGAACATCATCGGGGGGATTGCGGAATGACAGCGCCCGGTCACCACGCATGACGGCATCGGGGGACATTGTTCCGGCATGGGCGACAACGTCTTCCATCTCATCCATATCGCCATGGCAATGCAGTATCAGATCACAGCCTGCTGCAATTGATGCCGCGCTGCGCTGCGCTATTGTTCCCGACAGTCCACCCATCGAAATATCATCGGTCATCAACAACCCGTCAAAGCCGATTTCATTGCGGATCACCGAAACCATCCGCGCGGAGGCCGTCGCCGGAACATCATCAAGGGTAGAAAACCGGATATGTGCGCTCATCCCCATCGGCAGGTGATTCAGTTCGCGGAAGGTTGCGAAATCACTGCGCGACAGTTCGTCATGTGATACCGTGACCAGTGGCGTTTCCCGATGGCTGTCGGCAACCGCACGACCGTGTCCGGGCATATGCTTCATGATTGGAACAACACCTGCAGCAAGCAGCCCGGCAGCAGCAGCCCGGCCACGCGCCACGACATCCCTGACATTACGGCCCAGACAACGATTTTGCAAAAAAGGATGCGTCGCATCAGAGGCGATATCCAGCGTTGGCGCACAGTTACTGTCGAGCCCGACGGATCGCAGTTCCTGTCCAATCAGACGATAGCGCAACCATATTGCCGAATCTGCACCACGTTTGGCATCTTCCAGTGGTGGTGACCATTCCGCCCAGTGGGGTGCCCGCATCCGCTGCACCCGCCCGCCTTCCTGGTCAATAGTTATGATTGTATCACGACCAACCGCTTCGCGCAGATCCCCGGTCAGGCGGCAGAGCTGGTCCGGATTTTCGACATTGCGGGCAAACAGGATAAACCCCCAAGGATTGACCGAGCGAAAGAAATCCCGCTCGGCCTTGGTCAGTACAGTTCCCTTCAGTCCGAAGATTGCGGCCGACGTCATTTCTGTGAGGCCGTGATACAGTCCGTTCCCTCTGCAATGAGAGCAGCACAAAACCGGCGGGCATCATCCCGCGATTCAAAGCCGGCCACGCGCAGGCGATAAAATGTCCGGCCGTTCTTTTGTGTCGTCTGGACCACGGGCGACTTACCCGAGAAAAGCGATGAAAAGCGACCTGAGATCCTGCCCCATTCACTGTTTGCAATGGCATCCGAATCGAACGCACCGATCTGAACCAGCGGAGCACCCGATGCGACACGTACAGGTGCCGGGATGTCTTCGGCAGCAACGGCTTCTGCCACGGCAGCCTCAATCGCAGGACGTTCAGCCGGGCTGGCACCGGCCGTAGCAGCGGGTGCGACTGATTGTGCATGAGCAACGACCGTCGCCGGGCGCCGGGCCGGGCGTGGAGCACTGACTGCTGCGACCGGTGGTGCAGCTTCTTCAACGGGTTCGGCATCAAGGTCGGCGCTCAGCGCAGCCGTGTCCTCGCCGGTGCTGACAATACCCAGCGATGCCAGATCGGTCGGATCTTCGGTCGCGAAGCCGGCCATTACATCAGCATCGGATACAGCGACTACCGGATCCTGCGGCATAACCGGCACGATTTCATCAGCCACAGCTGTCAATGCCGCAGAATTTGCCAGTTCACCCATAGCAATATCATCTTCTTCAAGCCCGGTCGGGGCCGGAGCAATCGCGATTTCCGCACTGGGCGGCACATTAACGCCGGCGGCCACCTCATTCACTGCAAGCCCGCCATTCCGGGCCATTTCCCCGCCCGGATCATCTGGTGCTGTCCGCGCCTCGCCCTGGGCCGCCCGGATCACGGGAACCCCTGAAACGTCACGGGCCACCAGCTTGTAGCCCCAGACCACAAGTCCGATCAGCAAAACCACTGATGCAAGCGCACCAAGATAATGCGTCAGCCGGCCCAGCCGGGCACCAAGACCTTCGGGATAGTCTTCGAGATAGCCCTGATTGTCTTCATGCCAGCCATATTCGTCGTCATAATCGTCTTGCGCCTGATGCTGATAAGGGTATTTCCGCGCCTGACGGGGCGCCGAATCCACAAATCGGCGGGTGCCGAAATCGGTAACTGCCATACGATGCCTGCCTGCCGGGGTTCCGGCTGTTGATAACTGCCCGATCCGGCCCGGCGCCTTTTATCAGCGCATTTCCTTGGCCGGAGTCACCCCAAGAATAGCAAGACCTGACGAAATGGCAACGCCAACGGCACGAATCAATGCAATTTTTGTCAAAGTCGTTTCGGGATCCCCTTCCTGAATGAACCGCAGGGACAGGTCTTCGTTGCCGCGGTTCCACAGCGAATGCAGAGCACCTGCCAGATCATACAGGTAAAAAGCGATCCGGTGTGGCTCATGTGCGGAGGCTGCTGCCTCAACCAGTCGCGGATATTCGGCAAGCTTGCGCATCAGTTCCAGCTCTGCCGGATGATTTAGCCCGGACAGATCTGCCTTTGCCAATGCCTCGTCTGATGTATCAATGCCCATTTCCGCCGCACGTGTCAGTACCGAATGCACACGTGCCGATGCATATTGCACATACCAGACCGGGTTATCCTTGGACTGTTCCAGAACCTTGTCAAAATCGAAAGCCAATGGGGCGTCATTCTTGCGCGTCAGCATATGAAAGCGGGTCACATCGGCACCCGCCCGCTCAACCACATCCCGCAGTGTCACAAAGGTGCCGGCCCGCTTGGACATCTTGAAGGGCTCACCATTCCTGAACAGCTTCACCAACTGGATCAGCTTGACATCCAATGGCACGCGACCATTGGACAGAGCCTTCACGGCAGCATTCATGCGCTTGACATAACCACCATGATCAGCCCCGAAAATATCAATTAGCTGGTCGAAACCACGGTCGATCTTGTCCCAGTGATAGGCAATATCGGGGGCAAAATAGGTCCAGCTGCCATCCGATTTCTGCACAGCCCGATCCTGATCATCCCCATGATCCGTGGAACGGAACAGCGTCTGTTCACGGGCCTCCCAATCATCGGGCAGCTTGCCCTTTGGTGGCTCCAGTATCCCTTCATAGATCAGCCCGGCAGAGCGCAGCCTTTCAATCGCAGCTTCGATCCGGCCCGAACCATAAAGCGCCTTTTCCGAAGAGTAGACATCCATCCTGACATTGAGAAGTGCCAGATCTTCGCGGATCATGTCCAGCATCGCGGCAGTAGCAAACTCACGGATATCAGCCAGCCATTCATCCTCAGGCTTATCAAGCAGGCTGTCGCCATATTTTGCCTTCAGGGCTTCCCCAACCGGGATCAGATAATCACCGGGATAAAGCCCCTCGGCAATGGCCGGTTCCAGCCCGTTGGCCTCACGATAACGTTCATAGGCCGAACGCGCCAGCACATCGACCTGCGCCCCGCCATCATTGATGTAATATTCGCGGGTTACATCATAACCCGCGAAATCCAGCAGGCTGGACAGTGCATCCCCGAAGACTGCGCCGCGTGTATGACCGACATGCATTGGCCCTGTGGGGTTTGCCGAGACAAATTCGACATTTACCCTGATTCCCTGCCCCATTGCCGACCGGCCAAACCCTTCCGGGGAAAGCATCGCGGCACGCAGTACCCCTTGCCAGACCGACGGATCAAGCCGCAGGTTGATAAAACCAGGTCCCGCCACCTCTGCCGAGGAGATGCGCGGATCCCGGGCAAGCTGCACTGCCAGCTTCCCTGCAATCTCACGCGGTTTTACACCAGCCGACTTGGCCAGCACCATTGCCGCATTGGTCGCCATATCTCCGTGCGCGGTATCTCGCGGAGGTTCAACAGTAACATTTTTCAGGTCCAGTCCGGCCGGCAGTTCACCGGCTTCGGTCATGGCGTTCAGTGCGTTGGTGACAGCACCGCGAATATCGGCAAAGAGGTTCATCTTCATCTTCCGCTTGTTCCTGTCTGCGATAGCCCTGCCGACCCCCAAAGGTCAACGGGGGCGGCCAGCCTGACGAGGGTTCAGATCTGCTGTCAGATGACGCAATCCATGCGTAACATCGGCACGGATAGCAAGCCGTAAGCCCGGTTCATCCCCGGCCTTCAGTGCCGCAATGATCAGCCGGTGATGACGCGGGGGATCATTGCGTTGTACGCGTCCATAAAGGGCACGCATTGTCGGACCAAGCTGCAACCAGACAGTTTCAACGATCGCCAGCATCGCCGGAGCCTGTGCACGCAGGTACAAAGTCCGATGAAACTCCAGGTTGCTGCGGATATAGCCAACAGCATCATGGCGCATCACGGCATCTGCAATGCCGTTGTTAATAGTGCTGAGACGGTCAATCAGTGCAAAATGTGCCCGTGGCAGGGCGCGGGACGCCAGCTCCGGCTCAATCAGCGCACGTAATGCCGCCAGTTCCTCAATCCGTTCGATCGACAGTTCCGGCGTTGTCACCCGTCCCGACGCTGAAAGCGTCAGCGCTCCTTCCGCCACCAGCCGGCGGACGGCCTCACGGGCCGGTGTCATCGACACACCATATTCCGTAGCGATTCCGCGCAAGGTCAATGGAAGGCCCGGCGGCAGTTCACCCACGAGAATACGACCACGCAGGTTGCGGTACAGCCGCTCATGCGCGGCAGGGTCAACGGAACGTACAGTACTCATGCCGCCTTGTGATCACAATGACAGGCCCGGTCAATCCTTGAAACGCCATACCTGCAATCCAACCCCGTGATCGCGCAACCAGGCACGGTGTGGTGTATACCCCGGCATCAGGGATTCGACCTGGGCCCAGAACCGTGATGAATGATCCATATGCGCCATATGCGCCACTTCATGTGCTGCGACATAATCCAGCACCTCCGGGGGAGCCATCGCCAGTCGCCACGAAAACATCAGACGTCCGTCCGATGTACAGCTGCCCCAGCGGGATCGGGTGTCACGCAGGCTTATCGCCCGAGGCTGCCGACCCAGCTTGCCAGCATGACGGTCGACGGCCTCACGCAGCGCGGCATGAGCCTGATGCCGCAACCATGCCTGTATCGTCGGCCCGATGGGTTTCCCCAGCGGAATGGCTAGGATATCATCCTGTATCTGTACACGGTTCACGGGCATGATACAGATCTGCCTGCCCCGTCCCGAAACCGGCAGGCAGGCACCTTCATCCACTTTTTGCACGGGCGGCATCGTGGCCACTGTCCGCCGCAACCAGTCAGAACGGGACATGACAAATTCCCTGCCAGCCTTCAGACTTGCCCGTGGCGGCAAGGTCAGCACCACATCCCCCCCCGTACGCAAGACACGCAACGTCATCCGCCGGGCACGTACATTGCGCCGAACGGTAATTTTGATACCATCAATTTCAATCTGCTCTGACATTGCCTGGCGGATAGGTCTTTACAGCTTCATGGGCTTGTGGCAGGGGGACGCGGATTTACCTAACTGCGGCGTAAGGAGATTACCATGCCCAAAGAGGAATGGGGCACGAAACGCCTCTGCCCGCATTGCGGGTCCCGTTTCTACGATCTGCGAAGCGATCCAATGACCTGTCCGGCCTGTAGAACGGAATTTACACTGGAAAGCTTGGCCCAGGGTCGGGGTCGCTCGCTGGTATCCGAAAAAACTGCATCCAAGGACAATGATCAGGATGACGATCTGATTGATGACGATCTGGATGCCGATGACAGCAGCGATATGGAAGACGACCTGCTGGAAGACGATGATGATAACGATGATGTCTCGCTTGATGATATCGCGGATGTATCAGGCGATGATGAAGATTGATTGCGCTTGCAGCGAATAACGCGTACCCCCTGTTTTGAACACATATGTTCGAAACAGGGAAACGTGTAATGAATCATCAAATCCTCAACTACTATGCCCCACAGATGCGCAGTGTATTGCGCATCATATCCGGACTGGTTTTCTTCGCTCACGGGACCCAGAAGATCCTTGGCATTCCTGCCAGCGATCGGGCCTTCCCGCCAATTTTTTCACAATTCTGGATTGCCGGAATTCTGGAGCTGGCCGGAGGCATGTTGCTGATCATCGGCCTGTTCTCCCGCCCGGTCGCCTTCATTCTGTCCGGCCTGATGGCGTTTGCCTATTGGCTGGCCCATGCTCCACGCCATCCGGTCCCGGCCCTGAATGGTGGTGATGCAGCAATCCTGTTCTGCTTCATCTTCCTTTATCTGGTCTTCGCCGGCCCCGGCCCATGGAGCATCGACACCAAGCTTGGCCGTGACACCTGACCTTACAACACCCTCTGAGCGGGGTATGATCGTCCCGTTCATCTTTTTGTCAAAGCGGCGCGAATTTTCTCTTGCGCCCCACTATCCAAGCCCATATAGACCCCCAACGCAGCGCTACCGAGCGCTTGCGGACCTCCGGTGGGGCCATAGCTCAGTTGGTAGAGCGCTTGAATGGCATTCAAGAGGTCAGGGGTTCGACTCCCCTTGGCTCCACCAATAAAATCAAGACGTTAGAAAGAATAGCGCCGCAGCCGCCAGCCTCCATCTTCCTTTTGGGGAACGCTGGGGGAACAGCGGGCGAAGCTGGACCCGGAATTGTTGCGGCCTGAGATGATCCGGCGAATGCTGGAAGGGCAAAAAGGCCGCTTGAACCTGAGGTTAGCTTTGCCATTGACATTTTGTTAGTTGCTAAGTGCCAGATATGGTATAAGGCGGGTCAAAAATCGGGGGTAAAAATGGTAGGACAGGCACCAATTCGTGTAACAATCGGCTGGGATGCGGACGCAGAAGTGTGGGTCGCTATCAGTAGTGATGTCTGTGGTTTGGCGGTGGAAGGCGACACCCTTGACAAGCTCTACAGCAAGGTCATGGACGCGCTGCACGACTTAGTCGAACTCAACGGGTTCGAGCACGAAGGTAGCGATATTCCTGTTCAGATACTGGCTGAATCTCAGCTGCATATGGCCCATTGCGCCTGATTAATGGTAAAAGGATACTATCGGGACCTTACTAAGGTCTTAGAAGCCGCTGGCTGCCGCTTTGTTCGCGCGGGCAAGGGCGATCACGAGGTTTGGTTTAGCCCGATCACCAAAATTCACTTCACGGTCGATCATGGCTGCAAGTCGCGACACACAGCTAACGCTGCCTTGAAACAGGCGGGGCTTGAGAAGCAGTTCTAATAAAAATGGGACCGCCA
>JBKEAB010000025.1:0-10472 GCA_047971845.1 Paracoccus sp. (in: a-proteobacteria)
ATTGTCGCGTGGATATATGATGCCGAATTAGGAAACATGGGTGGCTTGCCTTGATGGAGTACCAGCTGGTTTTTTCAGTCTGTTGGATAGCTTTTTCGGCGGACTGTCAGGGGGCAGGGATTGGCCGCAATCAGATCCAACACGCAATGGATCTGAAGAAGCAACTGGAGCTGGAAGTTTATACGGATAATAATCAGGCGTTTGTGTTTTATAAGGCGCTTGGGTTTGCCGAGATCTCCCGGCGGGCACAGGATGACGAAGGATTACCCTTTGAAAATGCCCTGCTGCGGCTGACAATCTGAAAATCGACAGGGGTAGTCAGATGTCACTCCCTTTCATGCTGTATCTGCGGATATGCGCGCCCGACTGAGCAACCGGGCCTATGCGCCGAAACACCTCCACGACAAGCTGACCGAAGACTACCGGGACATAATCTACGCCGAAACCGCGGCCGGGATCGAGAAGAGGCGCAAGGCCTTTCTGCGCAAGTGGCGCCTGAAATGCCGGGTAGTGGTCGACAGCATTGAAGAAGCCGGAGCGCGGTTCTTCACCTTCACCCGCCTCGATCCGCAATGGAAGCCCGCCCGGACCACAAACGCCATTGAGTGCCTGAACGAGGAGTTCCGCCGCCGCATCAAGACCCAGACCGTGCTGCCGTGCGCCGAGACCCTGCCGATGCTGCTCTGGGCGCTTCTCGCATCCGGGCAGATCCTGATGCGCAAGGTCGACGGATGGGAAACCCTCTCTCGGCCCATCGAACCGATGCCTCTTGACCTCGCCGCCTGAGAAAGAGAACCTTCACATGCCCGGAGCACGCCGCCAGAGAATTTCCACAGCATTCAAGACACAACCAATCTGAATCATGTCAGGCACACAAAATCAATGAGGCTGGAGCCTTACAAACAGTCGTCATATTGTGGCATGGTTCCTTCTGATCTCTTGCCTTGGGTGTCGTCGCAGCGTAAATTCCCTGCCCATGACGCGCTATTTCAACATTCATGATCGTGCCCGCCTGCCGGGCCGTTTCTATGGCGAAAGCCTGTCCGTGACTGCCCGACTGTGATCCGGTCCATCCGAATCGCATTTGAAAGCCATTCCTGAACAAGAGAACAGCCATGACCGGCACCATCAATACGGGCAAACCCCGCACACTTTATGACAAGATCTGGGATTCCCATGTCGTCGATGTTTCGGATGATGGGACCACTATTCTGTATATCGATCGCCATCTGGTCCATGAGGTGACCTCGCCGCAGGCCTTCGAAGGGCTGCGCATGGCCGGGCGCAAGGTCCGCCGTCCCGAACAGACCATTGCGGTTCCCGATCACAACGTTCCGACCACCGCCGACCGGGTGAACGGGATCGAGAACCCCGAAGGCCGTATTCAGGTTGCCGAACTGGACAAGAATGCGCGTGAATTTGGGCTGAACTATTATCCGATGAATGATATCCGTCAGGGTATCGTCCATATTGTCGGCCCGGAACAGGGCTGGACCCTGCCGGGCATGACGGTCGTCTGTGGTGACAGCCACACTGCGACTCACGGTGCATTCGGCGCTTTGGCGCATGGTATCGGTACGTCTGAGGTCGAGCACGTTCTGGCAACACAGACACTGATCCAGAAAAAATCCCGGAATATGAAGGTGGAAATCACCGGCAGGCTTCGTCCGGGTGTGACTGCCAAGGACATTACCCTGTCCGTTATTGGTGCGACCGGTACAGCGGGTGGTACTGGTTATGTCATCGAATATTGTGGCGAAGCGATCCGGGATCTGTCCATGGAAGGCCGCATGACGGTCTGCAACATGGCCATTGAAGGTGGTGCCCGTGCCGGTCTGATCGCTCCGGATGAGAAAACCTTTGAATATGTGAAGGGCCGCCCCCATGCACCGAAAGGTGCAGCATGGGAAGCGGCGCTGAACTGGTGGAAGACCCTGACCAGCGATGAGGGTGCGTATTACGACAAGGTCATCACCATCAGGGGTGAGGATATTGCCCCGGTCGTGACCTGGGGAACCTCGCCTGAGGATGTCCTGCCGATTACGGCAACCGTGCCCGCTGCCGAGGATTTCACGGGCGGCAAGGTCGATGCCGCTCGGCGCAGTCTGGAATATATGGATCTCAGGCCCGGCACACCTCTGACGGATATCAGTATAGATGCCGTCTTTATCGGTTCCTGTACCAACGGACGGATTGAGGACCTGCGGGCTGCTGCCGCAATCCTGAAGGGCAGGAAGCTGGCGGATGGTGTGCGTGGCATGGTCGTGCCGGGGTCCGGTCTTGTCCGGATGCAGGCTGAGGAAGAAGGTCTTGACAGGATCTTTGCGGATGCGGGTTTCGAGTGGCGGCTTGCCGGTTGTTCGATGTGTCTGGGCATGAACCCTGATCAGCTGACACCGGGCGAGCGTTGTGCGGCTACCTCGAACCGCAATTTCGAAGGTCGTATGGGTTATAAGGGCCGTACCCATCTGATGTCTCCCGTCATGGCTGCGGCAGCAGGTATTGCCGGCCATCTGGTCGATGTTCGGGATGTGATAGCCTGAGCCATGATGCATGATCAGCACCATCAGCAGGACCCGCAGGATCCGGCACAGCTGAATGCGCTTGTGCGCTCAGCGACAATTCATTGCCTAACCGGATGTGGTATCGGTGAAGTACTGGGTATGGTCATTGGATCGGCACTTGGCCTGTCCAACCTGATGACGGTCATCATTGCGATTACTCTGGCCTTCATCTTTGGCTATTCACTGACAATGCGGCCCCTGCTGAAATCCGGTGTGTCTTTCCCGATGGCGGCAAAACTGGCGCTTGCCGCTGATACGGCGTCGATTACGATCATGGAAATTGTTGATAACCTGATCATGCTGGTCATTCCCGGGGCGATGGATGCGCATGTTTTGTCATGGCGCTTCTGGATCAGTCTGGCCTTAGCCCTGACGCTTGCCGGAATAGCGGCCTTTCCGGTCAACAGGTGGCTGATCAAGCGGGGGCGCGGACATGCCCTCGTACACTCTCATCATAATCATTCCTGACGGCCTGGCCGCAGGCTTTCCCGGAGAACCGATATGGACAAGTTCACTACCCTCACCGGCGTTGCAGCGCCCATGCCACTGGTCAATATCGATACGGATATGATCATCCCGAAACAGTTCCTGAAAACGATCCACCGTTCGGGTCTTGGCAAAAACCTGTTCGATGAGATGCGCTATGACCGCGAAGGCAACGAGATTGAGGATTTCGTGCTGAACAAGCCGGCCTATCGCAAGGCTGAAATCATCGTTGCCGGCGATAATTTTGGCTGTGGTTCATCGCGTGAACATGCGCCCTGGGCATTGCTGGATTTCGGTATTCGTTGTGTCATTTCGACCAGCTTTGCCGATATCTTCTTCAATAACTGTTTCAAGAACGGCATCCTGCCAGTTGTTCTGCCGAAAGAGGCCGTGACCGCACTGATGGATGATGCCCGTAATGGTGCCAATGCCCGGTTGGCCGTCGATCTGGAGGCCCAGACAGTAACGGCACCGGATGGAACGGAATATCACTTTGATATTGACCTACATCGCAAGCACTGCCTGCTGAACGGGCTGGATGATATCGGGCAGACCCTGGAAAAGAACGCGACCATTGATGCCTTCGAATCAACTGCCAGTCAGTCCCGTCCTTGGGTCTGAAAGCGATCCTGATCGCACTGGTTCTGGCTGTGGCACCTGCCGCAGCCGAAACCCTGCGTATTGCCAGTTTTGATCCGGACCTGACCCGCAAGGGACCCGGACTGCTGTTGCGGGATATCACGAAAGGCAAGGATGAACAGATCCTTGCCGCGGTCATGGTCATTGCTGAAATCAGACCGGATGTTCTGTTGCTGACTGGGATCGACTGGGACCATGACCGGGCGGCTCTGCGCAGCTTTGCGCAATTGCTGAAACGCAGTGGAATTGAATATCCTCATTTACTGGCACCTCAACCCAACCGGGGGCGGGTCAGTGGTGTCGATCTGGACGGAGACGGCAAGCTGGGTGAGCCAGAGGATTCGCAGGGCTGGGGCAGCTTTACCGGGCAGAATGGTATGGCGATCCTGTCCCGTATCCCCTTTGGGGAAGTGACTGATTACAGCGACATGTTGTGGCGTGACATGCCGGATAATCAAATGGGCAATGCGTTGACCGAAGCTGCCGCATCGGTACAGCTTTTGTCGACGGTGGGGCATTGGGATGTAGAGATCATGACCTCTCCGCCATTGCATCTTCTGGCCTTTTCGGCCTCTGTCCCGGTATTTGATGGGCCTGAAGACCGTAATGGTCGCCGTAACCATGATGAAATCGCCTTCTGGAACCGGCACCTTCCTGATGCGCCGTTCGTATTGGCGGGAAATGCCAATCTGGATCCCCGTGATGGCGATGGCCGGCATGAGGCAATACGGACGTTGCTGGCTGATCCGCGTTTGCAGGACCTTCTGCCAGCAAGCGAGGGTGGTATGATAGCCGCCGATCCCGGGCAAGAGGGTGATCCCGCGCTTGATACGGCGGACTGGCTGGATGGAAAGCCCGGTAATCTGCGTGTTACCTATGTCCTGCCCTCGTCCGGGCTGGAGGTGACGGGGCAGGGGGTGTTCTGGCCGGCTCCTGGGCAGCCCGGATATGCCGCAGCGGTGGCAGCCTCGCCTCACCGGCTGGTCTGGGTGGATATCCGGATCGGGGATTAGCCAGCTTATTCGGCCACATGTTCGGTGCCGCCACCCATTGATATCAGATCCTCGATAATCGGGCGGGCTTTGGGGCCGATCCGGTCACAGGCTGCCGGATCATCCAGCATCTGGAATGCCGGCCCGTAATAGTTCTTGTCATAAGACGCCGGATCCATCCCCAGCTGCCGGGCCAGCATATCCCCGGTACCGACAAGCAATGTCCATTCACCATCCGAGATAGGATAGTCCGGACAATGTGAGGTGATGACATTGATCTGTGCCAGTGCCGCGATCAGCTTCTCGGCGTCTTCATCGGGCATGCCGGACAGATTCGGCAAGTCTACCACGACCCTTTTGCCATCGGCCTGCACGGGCGTAGCCGTCAGTGACAGGGATATAAGCCCGGCCGGAATTGCAGCAGCAAGAATGCGGAACATCAATCGCCCTTGGATTCGGTTATCAACCGGATTCCGCAACATCTGGGCGTAAACCGCAACCCAATTCAGCGTGAACTTGACCCTGACGCAAGGCGGCGCTAGGCCAGCTTCATCCCAGACAGCGTGAGGAACCCATGCCCGATTACTCCCTTTTGATCCTGCCCGGCGATGGTATCGGCCCTGAAGTGATGACCGAGGTCCGCAAGGTTATCGACTGGTTTCAGGCCAATCGCGGCATGCGTTTCGATGTGTCGGAAGATCTGGTCGGAGGCTGTGCCTATGACAAATACGCTACACCCTTGGCGGATGCGACGATGGCCAGGGCGCAGGAGGTTGATGCCGTGTTGCTGGGGGCTGTCGGCGGACCGCAATACGATGATCTCGATTTCAGCGTAAAGCCGGAGCGCGGATTGCTGCGGCTTCGCAAGGAAATGGATCTGTTTGCCAACCTGCGTCCGGCACAATGCTTTGATGCCCTGGCCGATTTTTCATCGCTGAAGCGCGATGTTGTTGCAGGCTTGGATATCCTGATTATCCGTGAGCTGACCTCGGGTATCTATTTCGGGGAGCCGCGTGGTATCCATCCCGATGACAACAACCCTGATAATGAAGGCGGTCGTGTCGGGATCAACACCCAGCGTTATACCAGCGGGGAAATTCGCCGTGTTGCCCGTGCCGCTTTCGATCTGGCAAAGAAACGTGGCAACCGGGTCTGTTCGATGGAAAAGGCCAATGTGATGGAATCGGGTATCCTCTGGCGAGAGGAAGTCCAGTGGGTTCATGACAACGAATATCCTGAGGTCGAACTGTCACATATGTATGCCGACAACGGTGCCATGCAGCTGGTGCGGAACCCGCGGCAATTTGATGTGATCGTGACCGATAATCTGTTTGGTGATGTCTTGTCGGATGCGGCGGCGATGCTGACCGGCAGTCTCGGCATGCTGCCCTCGGCATCTTTTGGTGCTCCGATGGCCAATGGTCGTCCGAAGGCGCTTTACGAGCCGGTTCACGGATCGGCCCCGGATATTGCAGGGCAGGGTAAGGCGAACCCGATTGCCTGTATCCTCAGCTTTGCCATGGCCCTGCGCTATTCCTTCGGAGAGGCTCAGGCTGCCGATGATCTGGAAGCAGCGGTTGAGCGGGTCCTGGCGCAAGGGGCGCGTACGGCCGATCTGATGGGCCCCGATGGCGGGGCGCCGATCTCTACGGCTGAAATGGGTGACCGGATTATCACTGCGTTAACGGAGCGCTGAATGAGTGCGCCGAACAATCTGAAAGGTATTGGTTTTGCGTTGGCGTCGATGGGCGTCTTCGCAACACATGATGTCATCATCAAGTTGCTCGGTGCTCATTATCCGTCATTACAGGTCCTGTTCTTTTCGTCCCTGCTGTCCTTCCCGCTGGTCTCGCTGATCCTGATGCAGGAAAAGACGCCGGGCACACTCCGGCCACAGAATACGGGCTGGGTTGCCATACGCTCTGCATGCGCGATGATGTCCGGTGTGTGTGGATTTTTTGCCTTTTCCGTGCTGCCGCTGGCGCAGGTCTATGCAATCCTGTTTTCTGCACCGTTGCTGATTACGCTGCTGTCGATTCCGATTTTGGGTGAGAAGGTTGGTATCCATCGCTGGCTGGCTGTGGCTCTGGGGCTTTGTGGTGTGCTGATCGTATTGCGTCCGGGCGCACAGGATTTGTCTCTGGGGCATCTGGCCGCACTGCTGGCTGCCGCGTGCAGCGCTACTGCCGCGGTGACAACCCGTAAGCTGGGCGGGTCAGAGCGCCCACTGGTCCTGTTGATGTGGCCAATGCTGGGCAACCTTGTGCTGACCGGGGCAGGTCTGAGTCTGGCCTATACGCCGATGCAGTTGCCGGACCTGGCCATGGCCGGCGGCATTGCGATTCTGGGTCTGCTGGGTGGTTTTCTGTCCATCCTTGCCTATCGCGCCGGAGAGGCGGCGATCGTTGCACCAATGCAATATTCCCAGATGATCTGGGCATCTATCTATGGCTGGTTCATCTTCAGCGAAACGCTGGATCGTCCGACAATTACCGGTGCAGGCGTGATCATTGCTTCGGGCCTGTATATCGTCTGGCGTGAGCGCTCCCGCGGCAGCGATTCAAACCGTCCGGTTATTGCGTCTCGCCTGCGGGCTGAAACTGTCACTACGCCAAAGTCGACACTATTGCAGCGTATTCTTTCGGGCTGGGGCTCCTCTGCCGGGGATCGGTAAGGGATGTTTCCACCTGATACCCCCTTGCATTTCCGCCCGCTCCAAGTTACCTGCCCCACTACGGTCGGAGCGTAGCGCAGCCTGGTAGCGCACCTGCTTCGGGAGCAGGGGGTCGGAGGTTCGAATCCTCTCGCTCCGACCATTTCCAATTTATGGCGTTTCAGGAAGGTTTGCCTTTTGTTTCACTTAGGCTGCCTGTCTCGCCAGTAGGTCGCCCCGTTCATTTCTGGCCTTTGGGCAGGGTGCGCGGCACGCCAAACGGCGATCCAGCTTCCTGCAAGCCCACAGAACCGCAGTCGTGATCGGCCCATTGCTGCCGTCTGATGGAAGCTCAGGTGCTGCGCTGCGGCCCGTCGAACCAGCCGTCCGCCGCGACCGCGAAACTCATGCTCGGCAGAATTCACGCAATGCGGACGAAGCGGTCGTTCGGGCCGGATATTTGGTAAGGCACCTCGCGACCCCTGAGCCCACTCGGGGAAGGGGGAATTTCGACCCGGTTCAGACTTCTGCAACAACGCTGCGCCCATGCTCGTCACGTTGAGCGGGACAGAGGGATGGATTATGGTTTGTAAATGCGGGAACAAACACTCCCCACCAGAATTGGCGGGGGAGTGTGATGTTTATGGGATTGGAAATCCTGTCTGTTAATACCGCGTCTCGTAGAGCGGTTTGTTGTTCTTTTTGATCCTGCTCACCAGTTTTTTGGCGATCTTGCCTGACGGAATAATCCGAGTGCTCGCAAACTCGTCTTGGTTCATCTCGGTGAGTTCTGGGAACAGTGTCAGAATTTCCTCACGGGCCTCCTTCGAAACGGCTCTCAACGCTTCAGGACCGGT
This sequence comes from Paracoccus sp. (in: a-proteobacteria), assembly GCA_047971845.1. GTDB lineage: Bacteria > Pseudomonadota > Alphaproteobacteria > Rhodobacterales > Rhodobacteraceae > Paracoccus. The sequence goes on from JBKEAB010000025.1 coordinate 8,192, forward strand.
GAACAGAGATTCTGTTTCCGCGCCATTGGAATAAACGATTTCGTGCTGATCGAAGAGGAAGTGGACATAGGTCACCTCATCGCAATCGGTAACGATATCGACGCCCTCAATGTCCAACAGCTTTTTGGCAGGGATCAACACTTCATCAAAGCCCATCATGCGTTGAGAAATCTTAGATTTCACCAGAACGCGATGCTGCTGCGAGACATAAAGGTCCTGTTCCGGCAGCCCACCACCCAAAGCACCTGCCCGGATGCGCACCGGACGCAGCCTTTGCGAATCTTCTGATCTGCTAAGCGGAACTGTCTGCCTCCCTATCCAGAGCAAAGGCTTGAATCCATTGTCCTTTGTGAGAACCAGATCGCCCGGGCCAAGATCTTCTACGGTGACTTCACCACGATCAGTCTTAATGAGCGTGCCAAGGGTAAAACAGACGATAAGAAGCTCCTCATAAACGGCGAGTTGTTCTTGATTGGCAGACAAATCGGGATTATTCATACCCGGAGCGGGGTCATCAATAGCAATGGTATAATCGACACCCGGCACTATCTCTCCGGTGCTGACCCAGATATTGCTGCCGTCATCCGCCTGAATATTGATAACTTTGACAACATTTCCGTCCGGATCTGTCAGTACAAGAATGCGTTCGGCCTGATAGATCTGATTGGTAAAACTGTTAGCACCAACAGAAGCATCGCCGATCTGGTTCAAATCATTCGGTGGAGTGTCATAGCCGTTACCCGGAGCACCATAATTATCCGAGAAATACCGATCGTTATCATATGTGGTAAAAGTGCCTGATGTAGCCCCCGAATCGATACTAAAAGTACTCGTTGTGGTGTCATAAGTGACGTTGTCGGCATCCCAGGCGACATAGACTACATTTCCATCTGCTGTTGTCGATGGTGCGCCCGGTGCGGCGGCATCGTCGATCCGCATACCACGTTGATAGGTGTAACTGTTTGCGATCTGATCATATACCGAGTCATCCGCTGAGCCGGCAGTGCCATTGTCATAGCCGGGCGATGGGTCGTACAGCGTAAATGTCAGAGTTTCCCCGGATACGAAGGAATAGTTTGAGATATACACGGATCCACCGGTCGTGTCGTCAACGATCTGTGCAATCCAATAGGTATGTCCATCAGGCGCAATAAAATCCCAAGACGTTTCGGTTTGAAAGGTTCCTCCATCGAAAATCTCACCATTGACCGTTCCGGTTCCGGTCATCCCCGAGGCGGAGGTATCAGACAGCAACGGCCCATTTGGCGCATTTACCGTGATCTCACCAGGCGTTTGGCCCGCGTTAAGGCTGAATGTTTCGGTACCTGAATTCGTGGTTGTCGCATCAGGAAACCCGGTGCCTGTATAGGTCGAAAAAGAGAACTGATCTGCGGAATAGGAAAATACCGGGCGGTCAAAGTTGACACCTGTTTCATCAACCATAATTTAGACTCCGTGGATACGAATAGGATGCAAAAGTCATGAACCGGGAGAAGCTCTCGCCTTCAGAGATTTGTGAGGACACCGGATTTAGCAGACGCGTCTTCGAAGTCCGTCGCCCCGAGCATGCGCGGGCGCGGGCGCCTTTGATCAGGCGCAAAAAAAGTGTCGTCATCGTGATTTCTTCTCCGTAAACCACCGCTGGCACTAACGTGATTCGGGCGATATTATCGATATTTCAACCATGGAGATAGATACTAAAATGTATAGTTCAAAATCATCGCATGAATAGCGCGATGTGATTCGCCACGGCGTTCTGTTTCTGATTCAGTTCCCCTCGAACGTATGTTCGGAGGGAGGTTTTATTGGAGAACACCGTTTCTTTTCAGTCTTTTATCTCGCAGGCCACCGATCCGAGGCAGCAGGCCAAGGTGGTTCACAGGCTGGATGAGATATTGCTCTTGTGCCTGTGCGCGGTGGTATCGGGCAGCGAGAGTTTCGTCGATATCGCCGAATATGGCGAGGAGAAGCTGGAATTTCTGCGGACGCTGGCGCCGTTTGTGCATGGGATCCCCTCGCATGACACGCTGTCGGCGGTGTTCCGGGCGCTCGATCCCGACGAGTTCGGCAGGGCCTTCGCGGCCTGGGTTGGTGGGTTGGCCGGGCGGCTTGACGGCGCCGTTGTCGCCATCGACGGCAAGACCGCGCGGGGATCGAAGGCCGGTGGAACAAGCCCGCTGCATCTGATCTCGGTCTGGTGTGACGATCTGGGTCTGGTGCTCGGCCAGCAGGCGAGCGGGCACAAGACGAACGAGGTAAAGGATATCCCTGTGCTGCTGGA
>JBKEAB010000026.1:0-35034 GCA_047971845.1 Paracoccus sp. (in: a-proteobacteria)
AGCGCCAGCAGCGGCCAAGCCGGTTCGCCCTTGGCGGCGCTGGAAATATCCGTAAGCCGACACGCGACCGCAGACCAGTCGATCAGTGCCGACAGATCGTCCAGCGAGGAACGGCAATGTCCCTGATCGCAGGCAAAACCAAAACTCTCCTGACCAATCCGACGTCGCGACATCCCAGCCTCCTGACCCGCCTTCGGATCAGGGAATCACGGCGGAAACCAACAGTCCAGAAATATCCGCGCACAGGTCTCGTAAGCACTGGTTCGGATGTCGGCTGCTGTGACACGTATAATATTGCGCCCTCACGTTCAGGCAGCACTTCTGTTTTGACGGACAAGCCTGACAGGTCAGTTTCAGGGTATGGTACTTGGATCGCCATTTGCCAGTCGACTCCCTGCCTGGATCGGTGATCAACGGGATAAGAAACTGAAAAGAAATGGCGCTTTCCAATGAAATTGTCTTCCGAACATAAGTTCAGGGAAGCTGAACCAGAAACAGAACACCAAGGTGAAGCAGAAAACGCTATTCATGCAATACCCTGGTGTTCAAGGTCCAGATCACTGGATAATCCTGATGCTGGTCAGGCCTTTGCCTTGATCAGATCACTTCCACGTTCGGCAATCATGATGGTGGGTGAATTGGTATTGCCGGATGTGATAGCCGGCATGATTGATGCATCAATGACCCGCAAAGCTTCTACGCCGCGTACGCACAGCCGATCATCTACAACTGCACGGGCATCAGAGCCCATTCGGGCGGTACCGACAGGGTGGAAGATTGTCGAGGCGATGTTGCCTGCACCATGAGCCAGTTCCAGATCGGTCTTGAGATCTGGGCCGGGTTTGAATTCCTCTGGCTGATAGCGTGCCAGAGGTTGCTGGGCCATAATTTTCCGGGTCAGTCGGATTGCGCGGGCTGCTGTCAACTGATCATGTGCTGTCGATAAGTAGTTTGGCTGGATTTCAGGATGATCTGAAGTGCTGGGTGACGTAATCCGGACATGACCGCGGCTTTCAGGTCGAAGCTGACATACACTGGCTGTGATTGCAGGGAAGTCATGTGGTGACTCACCGAAGGCTTCCAGGGTAACCGGCTGGACATGATATTCCAGATCAGGCGTTGCTGCCCCTTCATGGGAATAGGCAAATGCCCCAAGCTGACTAGGTGCCATTGACATCGGGCCGCTGCGTTTCAGCATATATTCCAGGCCAATCATCGCTTTGCCCCAAAGTGATGCACTCATCGTGTTCAGGGTTCTGGCACCAGTAATTTTGTAAGCGCAACGGATCTGTAGATGGTCCTGGAGGTTTTCTCCGACATCGGGAGAATGTTGCAATACATCAATCCCGTGCTGTTGGAGAAGATCTCCAGGACCGATCCCCGAAAGTTGCAGTATCTGGGGTGAACCGATCGCACCTGCTGAAAGAATAACCTCGCGCCGCGCCATAACACGGGCATGTTGCCCTTTGTGCTGAAACAGCACCCCCTGCGCCCGCCGTTCATTGAACAGGACACGTTCCGTCTGGGCATCGGTCAGTACGGTCAGATTGGAACGGTGACTGGCGGGCCGCAGAAAGCCCTTTGCGGTACTCCATCGCCAACCGCGGCGCTGGTTTACCTTGAAATAGCTGACGCCGAAATTGTCACCGAGATTGAAGTCCTCGATTGCCGGGATTCCAGCTGCAACGGCGGCGGTGCGCCATGCATCCAGAATGTCCCATCTCAGTCGTTGTTCTTCAACGCGCCATTCTCCGCCGGTGCCATGCCCTTCGCCGGCACCAGCATAGTAATCTTCGGATTTGACAAAATAGGGCAGCACATCGTCCCAACCCCAGCCGTGGCATCCCATCTGGCGCCAACCATCATAGTCCGCTGCCTGGCCACGGATATAAAGCATACCGTTGATTGATGAACTTCCTCCCAGTACCCGTCCACGCGGATAGATGAGAGATCGGCCGGCCAACCTTTCGCATGGTGCTGTCGAATAGCCCCAATCGGTACGTGGATTGCCAATACAATACAGATAGCCAACGGGAATATGTATCCAGTGGTAATTGTCCTTGCCGCCGGCTTCCAGCAGCAGGACGCGATTTTCCGGCTGTTCACTCAATCGGTTTGCCAGCACGCAACCGGCCGAACCGGCGCCAACGATGACGTAATCATATTCACCAAGGTTCAGCATAGCAAAATCCTTATTCCCTGAAAAACCGAAGAGTGCCATTCGGACAGGTCGCCGATCACTCACAAAAAGGGGATCTGGGGCAGGAGGATGAAAGTAACGTTTTTGCACGACCCTTGTTCAATATCGTTCATATGGTTTCATGCATGCACTTCGTAATCTCAGTACATATCGTGTGACCGGGCCGGTACTCACCGGACAGGATTGCGATGAAACAGGGGGGGGGGAATAAAGAATGGGATACAGGAAAACATTACGCCTTGGGGCAAGTGTGGCCTGTCTGGCGCTTGGTACGATTTCAGCAACCTGCGCGTTATCAGAGGAAGCCGAGGCCCTGAAATGGGCGGTGCCAATCAGCTTTTCGTCAAACCTGACGGCGCTTGGTGACACGCTGCCGTGGGTTGCCGAGCGACTCAATGTGGTTTCTGATGGCAAGATCCAGTTCGAGATATTTGAGCCCGGTAAGCTGATTCCGGCACTTGCCGTATTTGAAAGCACGGCAACCGGGCAGATTGAAGCCGGCTATAGCTGGATGGGATATGAGCGTGGACAGGTGCCCGCATCGGCGCTGTTTGGTGCGACGCCCTTCGGGCTGGAGCCCGATCAGTTCATCGCCTGGATGTATCAGGGCGGTGGCAACGAACTGCTGCAAGAGGTGTTTGAGCCTTACAACGTTCATCCGATCCTTTGCGGCGTAATTGCCCCCGAGGCGGCAGGCTGGTTCAAGTTTCCGATTGAAAGCGTGGACCAGTTGGCAGGGCTGAAATTTCGTGCTGCGGGGCTTGGCGGTGAGATATTGAAAGAAGTTGGCATGGCTGTATCTGTCCTGCCAGGTGGTGAATTATATCAGGCGCTGGAAACCGGGGTTCTCGACGGTACAGAGTTTTCACTACCGACCGTGGATGAACAGCTTGGATTTTACCAGGTTGCCAAGTTCTATCACCTGCCGGGATGGCACCAGCCTTCAACCTCGCAATATCTCTATATAAATGGCGATGTCTGGCAGGGGCTGAACACCACAACGCAATCACTGATTGAGACAAGCTGTATGGCGGGCGTTACCTATGCCATGGCACGGGCCGAAGCATTACAAGGTACTGTACTCGAATCCTTTGCCGAGAAGGGCGTAACAGCCAAACAGTTGCCCGAAGACGTGCTGCAAACCTTCCGCGACGCAACTGAGGTGGTCATGGCACGCGAATCCGAGGCTGATCCAATGTTTGCAAAGGTCTATGGATCAATGAAAACCTTCCAGGCTGAAAACGCCGCCTGGCATTCGCTTGGCTATTTGCCTCGTGACTGGCAATGGGCAAACGCACCCACCACCGAGTAATGTCAGGAGGGAGGCGAGGCTCATGCCCCATCTTATCGAGGATACGCCGACTGCCGGCCATACTCATCTGGAGAGGCAGAGCTCGCCTCTTTCACGTCTGCTGGAAGGGTTTATTCGCATCGTTGCGGGGACAGCTCATCTCAGTTGGCTTGTGCTTATCGTCGTCATCATTACGAATGTCGTTCGTCGCTATGTACTCTCCGACAGTTCGGTTGCGCTGGAAGAATGGCAATGGCATCTTTATGCCTATGGCTTCATGATTGGCATTGCCTATTGCATGGTCGAGGATCAGCATGTCCGCGTTGATGTGTTGTCAGAAAAATGGCCGGTCAGACGGCGGGCCTGGATCGACCTGCTGGCAATGATCATTCTGGTGATGCCATTCGCCTTTATCATCGCCCGCGATTCGATTCCCTTTGTCGAGTTTTCCCATAAGCTCAACGAAGTTTCGCGATCCCCCGGTGGCTTAACCCATCGCTGGCTGATCAAGGCGGTAATTCCTTTGGCGATGGGGCTGGTCTTTCTGGCCGCCCTGTCCCGCGCACTCAACATGATCACCCTGATCCGCAATCGCTGAGCGCGATTCCAACCCCTGCGAATAAGGAAACAACATGCTCGGAATCGCTGTCAATGAATTGCTTGTAATAGGGATGCTGATTGGCTTCATCGGCCTGCTTTTCCTTGGCATTCCGGTTATCTGGGCGCTGGCGGGATCATCCTTGGTCATTGCTCTGCTCGCGCTTGGTCTGCATCAATATGCCGGGGTCGATACCTATTTTCTGGATAGCTGGCGTGACTATTCCGTTATCGTCCAGCGGATCTGGGCAGTGATGGAAAATGGGGTACTGGTTGCTCTTCCCCTTTTCGTCTTTATGGGCCTGATGCTGGACCAGTCGGGCCTTGCCGAGATCCTGATGAAGGAATTTGCCGCTACGCTTGGCCGGTTCAATGGCGGACTGGCCGTTGCAGTAATCCTGATCGGGATCCTTCTGGCTGCATCCACCGGTATCGTTGGGGCTTCGGTGGTGTTGCTGACCACCATTGCAATGCCGATTATGCTGGAGCAGGGCTATGACCGGCGGCTTGCGGCAGGCGTAATTGCCTCGGCTGGCACTCTTGGCATTCTTATCCCACCTTCGATCATGCTGATCATCATGGCTGATCAGCTGGCGCTTTCTGTAGGCGAGCTGTTTATGGGTGCGTTGATCCCTGGTATCCTGCTGGGGCTTGTATATCTCATTTACGTTGTGGTTGCGGTTACCCTCCAGCCACAGCTGGCACCACGGCCGGCCAATCCCGAGCCACTGACCATCAGACGCTTGCTACGCACCTTCCTGGCGGTATTGCCGCCGCTGGGGCTTATTGTTGCGGTACTTGGCTCAATCTTTGCGGGTATCGCAACCCCAACCGAAGCCGCCGGGATTGGTGCACTTGGTGCGACGGCGCTGGCACTGGTCAATGGCCGGCTGACATCAGGTATCGTCTATGAGGTTGCGCGACGTACGACACTGACCACTTCATTTATCTTCGGTATCTTTATCGGTGCTACCGCTTTTGCACTGGTCATGCGGGCCCTTGGTGGCGATCAGATGATTGCGGCCGGGCTGCATGCGATACCCTTCGGCGATATGGGCGTGATCGTCACTATCCTGTTCTTTGCCTTTCTGGCCGGTTTTTTCCTTGACTGGCTGGAGATTACACTGATCTTTCTGCCACTGGTCGGTCCAGTGGTGGTGAACGATCTTGGCTATGATCCGGTCTGGTTTGTTGTGCTGTTCTCGGTTGCATTACAGACGTCCTTTATCACGCCACCAGTTGGCTTCTCGCTGTTTTACCTGAAGGGTGCTGCACCAAAAGAAGTCACCACCACTGACGTCTATCGCGGTATCATCCCGTTTGTGCTGATCCAGCTTGCGATCGTTGTGCTGATCCTGCTGGTGCCAGAAATTGTGCTTTGGCTTCCGCAACTCGTCTATGATTAATCGGACGGAGGAATGGCCATGCATTTTAACTGGGACGATATCCGGATCTTTCTGGAGATTGAACGCACCGGACGAATGAGCCGAGCCGCAAAGCGCCTTGGTGTCAGCCATACGACTATCGCGAGACGCATCAAGCAAATGGAAGCACGCTTCGGGTGTCACCTGTTTGAGCCAACAGAGGATGGGTTGATCCTGACTGATGCCGGTCAGCAGATGCTGCAAAAGGCATCAGAGATGGAACTGGCAGCAGTCGGCATCTCAGACGGCCTGGCACGGTTGGAGGGCAAGAACCGCGGGCGTGTGCGGGTTGGGGCCCCGGACGGGTTTGGTAATGCGGTCCTGTCCCGGATCCTGCCGGAACTGGTAAAGGATAATCCGGGGACCGAAGTCGAATTCGTACCCGTCCCAGCCTCGCACAAGCTATGGCGGCGTGACGTAGATATCGCGGTCAGCCTTGACCGACCGCTTTCGGGGCGCGTCATTATGCGCAAGCTGACAGATTACGATTTGCAGCTATATGCGGGGCCAGATTTTTTCAATGGTTACGCACCACCCTCGCGACGTGAAGATCTGGGGCTTCTTCCGTTCGTCGGCTACATTGACGAACTTCTCTATACGCCCGAACTGGATTTTAACCGCGCCATACAGTCTGATCTGCGGGTGGTTTATCGTGCCGCGACGGTCAAGGCCCAGTTCGATGCAGTCAGGTACGGTGCCGGCCTTGGTGTTCTTCCCTGCTTCATGGCGCGGGATACCGACCTCGTTCCAGTGCTGCCTGATGAAATTACCTTCAGCCGAACATATTGGCTTCTGTATCCCGAAGAGTACCGCTTGCTATCACATATTCAGATGGTCAGCAACTTTATACACAGCAGGACAAAGGCCATGGCACCACTGTTTCACCGTTGACAGAGCAACTTGGTCCTTTGTTCAAGGTGAACAACCTGAGGATCTGGTTTTCATATTCCGGGTTTTGCTCTGTTCGGTGCTGGGGCATCATGGGTGTTATGATGCTGACTGGTTCCGGGAAGCTTTGAAAACCAAAGGGATACGTACCTGCATCCCCGGCAGAAAATAATGCAAAATACCGGTCAAATAGTAAGCGTTGCATCTGACCCTGGAAAAGCAGTCTTCCTTTTGGGAATGTAGGGGCCTATCTTGACGCTACGCGCCAAGATAGGCCCCTATGGCGATCGAACGGTGTTACAAGCCAAAGATGCCAGATTGCGATGGGACCGGGCTCATCAGCTGGCGATGTTCTGTTCAGGTAGCGAAAAGCGCGGTTGTGCTTGGTCGTTGTCAGATCCAATGCTTCATGGCGCCTCGCCACCGGCCAGTCTCTCACCGCAAAAGGGTCTGGGTTTGTCGTCCGAGCGACAGCGAGAATCGGTAACAGGCAAGACTCAAACGTGGATTGGTCGCGAACATAGGCGAGCATAAAGGCGTCACGACCTGTCCAGGCATATTCACCGGCCAGAAAGCGACGCAGGCCGTTTTTACAGTAGAGTGAGCCGGATTTACCCTTTGCCGCATCAATGAGCTTGCATTCCACAGCCAAAGGAAACGCCGGAGATCGACCCGACAAGAAAATAGAAGGTCAGGCCGATTTTCGAGCTTCGCCCCATTAAAACTAATCGTCTCCTTGCCGCGTACGACAGAGCGTACTAGGGTCAGGACTCATAGCCAGAAGATGACGGTTGCTACGAGTGCGACGGCGGAGAGGAAGACCTTTGGGCACCGGTCATACCGTGTTACGACGTATGAGGAGGATCAGAAAACAGTCCGGGGGACTGTTTTCCCGATAATTGGCCAGTCCTTGAGCCTGCCGAACATGATCCCGATGCGGTTGCGCCGTTTGTATCGGCGCTTGTCATAGTTCACGGTTTTCTTGCGCGACTTTCGACCGGGGATACACGCGCGTATCCCTTAGTCTTGCAAAACCAGTCGGCGTCGTAGCCGCGGTCTCCTGGCAGCCAATCGACATCCGGCAGGCTGCGATGTCGTCGCTGACCTGACCGGCGGTGACGAACAGGTTGAGCGGCCGCCCCTGGCTGTCGCAAATGGCATGCAGTTTGGTATTCGCCGCCCTTGGTTCGGCCGATCAGGCGCCCACGCCCCCCTTTTTCGCGGCCATGCTGGTCGCGCTCCGGTGGGCCTTCAGATAGGTGGCCTCGATCATGACCGTCTTCTTCTCACAGTGCTCGCCGACCAGGCCGGCCATAATCTGCGCGAAGATGCCCTTGTCGCTCCACCGTTTTCAACGGTTGTAGAGCGTCTTATGCGGCCCATAGGCTGCAGGGACATCGCGCCAACGTAAGCCATTTGCGATTGATGAAGATAATCCCGCTCAGCACACGACGGTCATCAACGCGCGGTTTGCCGTGGGACTTCGGAAAGCAGGGCTCAAGGTGCACCATCTGTGCGTCGCTCAACCAGAAAAGATCGGACATGTTCACCGCTCGCTTTTCGAGCCGTGAATCACGCCGATAGACGGAAATCAATGGGGCATGACACTAAGTCGTATCACCGCATGTCCGCGATCTCTTTGGCCATCGTTATTCCTGTTTCCCTATCATCTGTCATTATGACTGCCTTCATCTGGTGACTGGTTCCGTTATCCGGCCTACGTTCAACATTTCCACAGGATCGCATCCTTCACCCCGTTCACGGAACTCGCTTGCTGGGCAATGGGTATACAGGATTGGGCCATGCTCGGGGACATTCATCCGATGCCTTCGAAACGATCTTCTCTAAAACGGTATGTCGCTGCTTGTGCCTGTTGGTTGGACATAGCCGGCCTTTACGTTCTTGAAACCTGCATCGAACTGGACTGTCAGAGTGTCTTCGGCAATGCCCATGACTGTACCTTCACCGAATTTTGGATGTGTCACCCGATCCCCGACGCTGAAACCTATTGCTTCGGCGTCAATGACGGTGGCTGTGGCCGGGCGTGACCGTGGGCGTTGATTGCCGCCGCGGGCGTGCATACGTTTCCAGCCGGGAGAGTTGTAGACATCGGCCTGCGCCGCCCGGTCCTGCATTGCGGCGATCCCGAAATCCGTTCCTGCCATGACAGCTGCTCCGCCATATCCGGCACCATACAGGCCGGGTGCGGTCAGGACCTCGATATGCTGTTCGGGAAGTTCGTCGATAAAACGGGAGGGCAGGGAACTTTGCCATTGTCCGTACATGCGCCGGTTTCCTGCAAAGGAAATGGTTGCCAGTTTTTCGGCACGAGTGATCCCGACATAGGCGAGACGGCGCTCTTCTTCCAAGCCCTTTGCCCCTGTTTCATCCATGCTCCGCTGTGAAGGGAAAAGCCCGTCTTCCCAGCCCGGCAAAAAGATAATCGGATATTCAAGACCCTTGGCAGCATGCAGGGTCATGATGGAAACCGCATCCTGTACTTCGTCATTGTCACGATCCATCACAAGGGCAACATGCTCAAGGAAACCCTGAAGACTATCGAATTCTTCCAGTGCCTTGATCAGTTCCTTGAGATTTTCCAGCCGGCCGGGTGCGTCGGGTGACTTGTCGTTTTGCCACATTGCGGTATAGCCGGTTTCATCAAGGATCCGTTCGGCCAGTTCGACATGGCTGGCAGAGGGATTCAGGGCGTCGTCATGGAAACGTGCCATCGCCTCGGTGAATACACGCAGATTGGCCCCCCCCTTCCCTCCGATCAGCCCATTGGCAACCACAAACTCTGCCCCGGTCAGCAGCGGGGTGCCCAAATGGCGGGCTTCTGTCTGGATGGTCTTTACCGCCTTGTCGCCAAGGCCCCGTTTCGGAGTATTCACGATCCGTTCAAATGCCAGATCGTCAGAGGGTGAAACGGTCAACCGGAAATAGGCCATGGCATCGCGGATTTCGGCACGTTCATAAAACCGGGGGCCGCCAATAACGCGATAGGGCAGGCCGATGGTCAGAAAACGATCCTCGAAGGCGCGCATCTGGTGGGATGCACGGACAAGGATTGCCATGTTATTCAGGTTATGCCGGCCAATGCTGCGGCGCGATCCTGAGTGGAAGTCCTCGACTTCTTCCCCGATCCAGCGGGCTTCGGCCTCGTTGTCCCAATGACCAATCAGGCGGACCTGCAAACCGTCTTCTGCATCGGTCCAGAGCGTCTTGCCAAGCCGTCCTTTGTTGGCTGCAATCAGTCCGGAAGCAGCGCCAAGGATATGCGGGGTAGACCGGTAGTTCTGCTCCAGGCGGATGACCCGTGCGCCGGGAAAGTCCTGTTCAAACCGCAGGATGTTGCCAATCTCGGCACCGCGCCAGCCATAGATTGACTGATCATCATCGCCCACGCAACAGATATTGCGATGTGCCTGTGCCAGCAGGCGCAGCCACAGGTATTGTGCGATATTGGTATCCTGGTATTCATCTACCAGAATATAGCGAAAGCGGCGCTGCCATTGTGTCAGAATATCCGGATGTGCCTGAAACAGTGTCACACAATGTAGCAGCAGGTTGCCAAAATCCACCGCATTCAGCGCCAACAGGCGTTCCTGATAGGCACGGTATAGCTGTACACTCTTGCCATCAAATTCCGCGTGGTCACTGGCTGAAACCCTGTCAGGTGTCAGTGCGCGGTTTTTCCAGCTGTCGATCAGTCCGGCCAGCTGGCGGGCGGGCCAGCGTTTTTCATCAATATTGGCCGCAGTGATAAGCTGTTTCAGCAAGCGGATCTGATCGTCTGTATCAAGGATGGTAAAGCCGGGTTTCAGATGCAATCCACCCGTCCCGATAAGTTCGGCGTGGCGGCGCAGGATCTTGACGGATATGCTGTGAAATGTGCCCAGCCATGGCATGCCCTCTGCGATGTCACCCAGCAGGTGGCCAACACGGTCGCGCATCTCCCTTGCGGCCTTGTTCGTGAAGGTCACGGCCAAGATCTGGCCAGGATATGCGTGCTCCGTTGCGATGATATGTGCGATGCGAGTGGTCAATGCCCGGGTCTTGCCGGTTCCAGCACCCGCCAGCATCAGGATCGGCCCGTCCAGGGCTTCGACAGCCTGCCGCTGTGCCTTGTTCAACCCGTCAAGATACGGGGGCGACCCGGCTGGCACACCCATGGCGCGTTGCGACAGGGACAACCGGCGTTCAGCTGTTTCGAGAGGCTCATCATCCATCATAGCGTGACCATAACCCGGAGAGCGGGATAGGGAAAGAGGATGTTCGCGTTGTGTTCGACGGCTCTCAATGAGGAGGGCAAAGGGGGGATGTTTCAAGGCCCGCCGTAAGATTGTGCGGCGGGCCTTTCCCATGATGATGAAGCTGTCTTCCGCATTTCAGCGGTGGCATGGGGTTGGCTGATAGTCTCAGATCGGTGCTGTTGCGCCTTGCAGCCATCCCTGTGTCGCGGGATCCAGCAGGGGGGCGATCTTGTCAAAGACTTCGGTGTGATAGGTGTTCAACCAGTCACGTTCAGTCGGGCTCAGCATATCCGCCACAATCATGCGGCGGTCGATCGGGACAAAGGCCAACGTCTCGAACCCCAGCATATCACGTCTGTCATTACTGTTTGCCGGGGTGACGATCAGCAAGTTCTCAATCCGGATGCCAAAGGCGCCTTCGCGATAATAACCGGGTTCGTTTGATAGGATCATGCCAGATGCCAGTGGAACTTCGGACATCTGGCTGAGCCTTGCCGGTCCTTCATGGACGCAAAGCGCGGCACCGACACCGTGGCCGGTGCCGTGATCATAGTCCTGTCCTGCCGACCATAGCGGAGCCCGTGCAACGGCATCAATGTCGCGGCCTGACCGTCCTTTTGGGAAGTTCAGGCGCGACATGGCAATCATTCCCTGCAAGACGCGGGTAAATGCCTCACGGGCTTCTGTGCTGGCATCGCCAATGGCAACCGTGCGGGTAATATCGGTTGTGCCATTTGGGTACTGCCCGCCGGAATCGATCAGCAGAACCTGCCCGCGGGTCAAGGGCAGGTTCGTTTCAGTTGAAACACGGTAATGGGGCAGGGCGGCATGGGGGCCGATACCGCAGATCGTGTCAAAGCTGATGTCCAGGATCCCGGCTTCGCGACGCAGTGTCTCCAGCCTTGTTACCACATCAATTTCTGTCAGATCGCCCGGAGCGGCTTCATCCAGCCAGTACAAAAAGCGGGCCATGACTGCCCCATCTGTCAGGTGGGCGGCACGCATGCCTTCGATCTCGGCATAGTTCTTGGTTGCCTTGGGCATGATGACGGGATCTTCAGCGGCATGGACCTTGATTTCCCGATCCGCGAGGATCTGGAAAATTGCCTCGGGGGCGGAATCAGGATCAAGCCGAACCGGGCCAGTCAGCCCGGAAAGAGCTTCGGAAAATCCGGCAGGATGCTCGATGGATACACTGCTGCCCAGCTTATGGCGGATATTTTCATCGAACTTTTCCGGATCAGAGAATATCCGGACCGTGGCATCTGCATTGATAATGGCAAACCCATGCACGACCGGGTTCCGTGGCAGGTCTGAACCGCGGATATTCAGCAACCAGGACAGGGAATCGGCCAGTGTCATGATGGCCGCAGTCTGCCCTGATCTGCGCAGATTACGGGCGATCTGTGCGCATTTTTCAGCTGCGGTGGTTCCGGCAATTGCATCATCATGCAGCCGGACCCTGCCGACCGGCTGTTGCGGCTTGTCTGTCCAGACCCGGTCGACAAGGTTCGCAACCGGGACCAGATCGATCCTGTCAGGTTTCAGCCGTTTGCGCAGGTCGGTGATTTCCTTATGCGTATGCAGCCAGAGGTCAAACCCGACCCGGCTGTCCTTTGGCAGGGTCTTGCGCAGCCAGCCGGCAGGATGGGTTTCGGGGTAGTCCACCGGTGTGAAGCTGTTTAGGTCCACTTCGGAACGGATCTGCACGCGGTATCGGCCATCAACGAAAATCCCGGCCTGATCGGCTGTTACAATGCCAAGCCCCGCGCTGCCGGAAAAACCGGTCAGCCAGCGAAGGCGTGCATCCGCATCGGTGACGTATTCACCCTGATAGGCATCGGCCCTTGGTATCAGGAAAGCGTCAAGTTTTTCTTCGGCCATTGCCGTGCGCAGGGCTGAGAGGCGTGGCGGGTGGTCTGCGGGGTTCCCGTAATTCGAGAAGGTCTGAAACATGAATTCTTCCTTGTTACTTTGTCTCGAAATCAACTTGGATGATCGGTTTCTTCATACACAGGCCCATATGGTTGCCAGCCATCGTCCTGCCATAGCCAGATACGCTCTGGTGCATCGCGTAGGTTGGTTTCACTTTCGGATGCAGAGTTTCTCCGAAGTGCATTCATGGCGTCTTCGTTGTCTGAATCGGCAAATATCACATGCCCCCTTGCGGCAAAGATCGCAGCAGGCGGGGCGCTGAACCGTGCAGCCATCGAATTCCAGAAATTGCCAAGGAAGAACAGGCTGGATTCGTAGTTTTCGTCAAGTTCCAGTGTATAGAGTTGCTCATCCATCACGGTGTCAAGCTGCAAGCCGGATAGTTGTCGTGGACAGGATGGACGATATCTGGCCCCAGCTGTGCAAGCCTTGGTCCCAGGGAGGCACTGGGTTTCAGATCTTCCGGTGTAATTGATATTGTGTGTGATGGGGGCTGAGAGGGCTTGTTCTCCCATTGCTGCGGATTGCCCTTTGGAAGCTGCTTCAGGATATTGAACATACAGATTACCCTGCCTTGTATAGTTTACCCATGCCCATGACACGTGCCCGTTTGCGTGGATCGGTATCAAATAATGCGGCCAGCTGTTCGGTCATGACCCCACCCAGCTGTTCTGCATCCGTGATCGTTACCGCCCGTTCGTAATAGCGCGTTACATCATGGCCGATTCCGATGGCGAGCAGCTCGACCTGCTTACGCTTTTCCACCATCTCGATCACATCGCGCAGATGTTTCTCCAGATAGTTTGCCGGGTTTACGGACAGGGTGGAATCGTCGACGGGCGCTCCGTCCGAGATCACCATCAGGATCTTGCGTGCCTCGGTTCGCCGAATCAGGCGCCGATGGGCCCATTCCAGTGCCTCTCCGTCAATGTTTTCCTTGAGCAGCCCCTCTTTCATCATCAGGCCGAGATTCGGCCGTACGCGCCGCCATGGTGCATCGGCACCCTTGTAGATGATATGACGCAGGTCATTCAGCCGCCCGGGAAGCGCCGGGCGGCTTTCCTTCAGCCATGTTTCACGGCTTTGCCCACCCTTCCAGGCGCGTGTGGTGAAACCCAGTATCTCTACCTTTACAGAGCAACGTTCCAGCGTACGGGCCAGCACATCGGCGCAAATGGCGGCGATGGAAATCGGACGGCCACGCATGGAGCCGGAATTGTCGATCAGCAAGGTCACCACAGTATCGCGGAATTCGGTATCCTTTTCGATCTTGAAGCTGAGCGGTGTGGTCGGGTTGGCCACCACGCGGGCCAGGCGGCCGGCATCCAGCACCCCTTCTTCCTTGTCGAATTCCCAGCTTCGGTTCTGTTGCGCCTGCAACCGGCGCTGCAATTTGTTGGCCAGACGTGAGACCGCACCGCGCAACGGGTCAAGCTGTTTGTCCAGATAGGCCCGGAGTCGCTCCAGCTCTGCCGGTTCGGCCAGGTCTTCAGCCCGGATTTCCTCGTCGAATTCCTGCGTATAGACATGATATTCGGCTGATGCCTCGCTGACGGGAGGCGGCAATTCCTGCGGCATCTCGTCATCGGGTATCTCGGTGTCTTCAGTATACTCGTCATCCGAAGAATTATCGAGACTGACCTGTGCCTGCCGTTCATCCTGCGTACGTTCCTGACTGCGTTCCGGAGATGCGTCATTATTATCGTCGCCATCATCCTGTTCGCGGGATTGGTTATCACCGGATTCGGATTCCGGTTCGGCTTCTTCTGATACGTCTTCTTCGGGTTCGGCATCGGGGTCTTCGCCCAGCTGGTCGCCGTAGCCCAGATCGGAAATAAGTTGCCGCGCAAGGCGTGCAAAGGCTGTCTGATCGGCAAGGGTTTCCTTTGCCGCATTCAGGACATGTCCGGCCTGCTGGGTGATGAAGGGGCGCCACAGTTCGGCCGCATGGGCTGCGGCAGGGGGCAGGGTGCGACTGGTTGCAGCTTCGCGCAGCAGGTAACCCGCTGCAACCGATAACGGCACATCTGCCGGTTGCTTGAGCTGGGCGTAACCCTTGCGGTCAGCCTCAGCGCCCAGCCTGGCATCGATATTGGACAGGGCGCCCGGCATGTTACGTGCGCCCAGAGCTTCGACCCGTGCGGTTTCGACCGCATCGTAGATTTCGGAAGCCATCGGACCGGACGGTGCATATTTTGCGTGCGTTTCAGGGTCATGATGTCTGAGACGCATCGCCAGTGCATCTGCCGTGCCACGGGCCTGCACGATTTCATCCCGTGTCATCCGCCGGCTGACCTGAGGCAGCCGCATTGTATCTCCCGCCACGCCCGGGGGGTCGACAGTGAAGGTGACGCTCAGTTCGCCTTCATCTGCAAGGGTACGGGTGGCCTCGGTCAGGGCTTTCTTGAAGGGATCGGCGGGGTTGCCTGTCGGTTTCATCTGTTTTGCCCCTTCGTCATTCTGGATACGGGTAAGGCCAGAGGTTGGATCTGATCCCATTTTTCCAGATATTGCTTCAGCCAGCCGGATTTGTAACTGGAGTTTAAACCCAGAATTTTGGAATAATCAGGCAGGCGCCGTCTCATGTTTGAATCTTCATGAGGCCGACCGCCTTTACCCGGAAGGCGAAGCCATGTCTTATGAGAGATTTTTATAATATGCGCTATAATTGAACCATGTTTTGGGCGCATTATGTGCCAGCGGCCGTCAGCGCCTTTGTTCCATCGGGTTTTAACCTGAAATGCACAAAGATGGGTTCCTTCCACTGAAGGAACTATCGCATAGAAATTTGAGGTGCCTGGTGGGGCAGGTGCTGCGATATATCCGCGTGAAAGGAAACGCGACATTACGGGGTGTCCGCCTGCGGCACCGGTAAGTAATGTCTCGCCGGCAGAGTTCATCACCCCGCCATGGCTGCCGCGCTTTCCGGCAGTTCCTCATCGAACAGGCGTTGATAGAATTCAGCGACAGTCTGGCGCTCCAACTCGTCGCATTTGTTCAGGAAAGTAAGACGGAAGGCATAACCGACATTGTCGAAGATACGGGCGTTCTGTGCCCAGCTGATTACCGTACGTGGTGACATGACTGTTGACAGGTCGCCCTGCATGAAGGCGGTCCGGGTCAGGTCGGCCAGTGTCACCATGTGTGAAATGACGTCACGACCCTTTTCATTATTATAATTCGGGTTCTTGGCCAGAACGATGGCGGCCTCGGCATCGTGAGACAGGTAGTTCAGTGTTGAGACCAGAGACCAGCGGTCCATCTGGCCCTGGTTGATCTGCTGGGTGCCATGATAAAGGCCGGTCGTATCGCCCAGGCCCACGGTGTTTGCGGTGGCAAACAGCCGGAAGCAGGGGTTCGGGGTGATGACCTCGTTCTGATCCAGCAGGGTCAGCTTGCCGTCTGCTTCCAGTACGCGCTGGATAACGAACATCACATCGGCGCGGCCGGCATCATATTCGTCAAAGACGATGGCTGTTGGATTGCGCAGGGCCCAGGGCAGGATGCCTTCGTGGAAGACCGTGACCTGCTTGCCATCGACCAGCTTGATCGCGTCCTTGCCGATCAGGTCGATCCGGGAAACGTGGCTGTCCAGATTTACGCGAACACAAGGCCAGTTCAGCCGGGCTGCGATCTGTTCAATATGGGTTGATTTTCCGGTGCCGTGATAACCTTGAATCATCACCCGGCGATTGTAGGCGAACCCGGCCAGAATCGCCAGGGTCGTATCGGGGTCGAACTTATAGGTTGAATCGATATCCGGCACCCGGTCGGTGCGCTGGGCAAAACCCTTGACCTTCATGTCGCTGTCCAGTCCGAAGACCTCGCGCAGGTCGATTTCCTCGGTGGGTTTCGCATTCGCGTCCAGATCGGCCATGGCCTTGCCCTTTCCTCTGTCTCCGGTGTGTGATGAAGGATTCGTGCCGCCAGTGCAAGCGCAGGTGGGGATGGAACCTTTGTGCTGCGGGGCTATTATGCAGACGCGACAAGGAAAGGATATGGAATGAGCGGCTTGATCGCGCTTCTTGATGATGTGGCGGGTATCGCCAAGGTTGCGGCGGCGTCGCTGGATGATGTGACCGGTATGGCCGCCAAGGCGGGGGCCAAGGCGGCCGGTGCCGTGATCGACGATGCGGCAGTCACGCCAAAATATGTTCAGGGCTTTGATGCAAAGCGCGAATTGCCGATCATCTGGAAGATTGCCAAGGGGTCGGTTTTCAACAAGGTGGTGATCCTGTTGCCGGTTGCACTGGCCCTGTCTGCCTTTATGCCATGGCTGATTGCCCCGCTTTTGATGATGGGTGGTGGGTATTTATGCTTTGAAGGGGCCGAGAAGGTTTATCATGCGGTTGCTCCGCATGGCGATGCGCATGACCATTATGAAGGTGAAGCGGGTGATCCCGCTCATCTGGAGGAAACCAAGGTGGCCGGTGCGATCAAGACCGATTTCATCCTTTCTGCTGAAATCATGACCATTGCGCTTTCAACCATCCCCGTTGAAAGTTCCCTGTTACTAAAGGCGGTGACGCTGTTTGTTGTTGCTCTTGCGATTACGGTGGCGGTCTATGGGGCGGTGGCGCTGATTGTGAAGGCTGATGATGTCGGCATGGTGATGGCGGCCCGCAAACAGGGGCTGATTGCGGCGATCGGTCGCGGTATCGTTCGGGTCATGCCCCGCTTCATGACTGGCCTGACTATCATCGGGACGGCTGCGATGATCTGGGTTGGCGGCAATATTGTCGTGCATGGCCTGCATGAGCTGGGCTGGCATGTCCCTTATGAATGGATCAAGCATCAGGCTGAAGCCGCCGCGCAGGCATTGCCAGCCATGGCCGGGTTTGTGTCATGGTTTGTCACAGCATTCTTTGACGGTATCATCGGGCTGGTTCTGGGCATGATCCTGATTCCGTTGTCAGGACACGTCATTATGCCCTTGGCCAATATGATCATTGTACCGCTGATGGCAGGGATAAGGTCACTGTTCAGGCGCAGTCCGGGCTGAGGCCGGGGCGTTGCCCAGACCCCGGGATACTGGTGTCAGGATAAAAATGATTCGTACAGGCTCTCTGCCGGACCGATATCTTTCACAGGAGGAAAACACATGTCTGCTGGTCTGGTGCCGGAGGCTGGTCCATTCAGTGATTGCGCCTATGTGACGCTGGCAACGAATGCAGATTATGCATTGGGTGCACTGGCATTGGTGAACTCGATCAAGGCGACCGAAACGCGGGCTGATTGCGTAGTATTGCATACCGCCGTACCCGATGATGCGCTTGATCTGTTGCGCAGGGCTGGTGCCAGGTTGATCAGGGTCGGGCTGCTGGACACTTCTGTGGGGTTCAACGCAGCTCATACCCGTGATGCATTGCATGCGCGGGCAGCATTTACCAAGGGAACGAAGCCGCCATTCCACACGCCGCTGGACAATTTTGTCAAGCTGCGGCTTTGGCAGCTGACGGAATACCGGGCGGTTGTCTTTGTCGATGCAGATGCGGTCATGCTGAAGAACTGTGACCGGCTGTTTGGTTATCCCGGATTTTGTGCGGCCCCGAATGTCTATGAAAGTCTTGCCGATTTCCACAGGCTGAATTCTGGTGTCTTTACGGCCCGCCCCTCATTGAAGGTTTTTGACACAATGGTGGCATGTCTGGACAAACCGGGTTTTTTTTGGCGGCGTACGGATCAGACATTTCTGGAGACATTTTTCCCCGACTGGCATGGGCTGCCCGTCTTTTACAACATGCTGCAATATGTTTGGTTCAACATGCCGGAACTATGGGCTTGGGACGAAATTCATATCCTGCATTATCAGTATGAAAAACCGTGGCACGATCATGACAAGGCGGATCGTCTGCGTCCACTGATCGACTTATGGCGCGGTTATGCCGGGTGGGGGCCCAGGCTTGATCCGGCAGGCCTGCCAGGACCGTTATCGTTATGAAAATCGCCATTACCGGGGGGGCGGGGCTTGTTGGCCGCTTTATCGTGAATGAGGCGATTGCTTCGGGAGATCAGGTTTCAGTCCTGACCCGTCAGCCACCGGAACCTGGTTTCTTCAACGGGCCGGTGGAGCGTCTTTCCTATGATCTGGCAGGGGAAATTCCGGACCTGTCGGGCTTTGATGCTGTGGTTCATGCGGCTTTCGATCATGTCCCCGGACGTTATCGTGGGGGGGAGGGTGCTGATCCGGAAGGTTTTCTGGCCCGAAACCTGACTGGTACGATTCGGTTGTTCAGGGCGACGGAAAGGGTTGGTGCCCGGCTGATCTTCATGTCCAGCCGGGCCGTATACGGTTCGCGGAGTGGCCATCTGACGGAAGATATCGAATGCCGTCCTGATACGCTCTATGGGCAGGCAAAATTCGTGGCGGAGCAGGCTTTGCTTGAAACTGGTCAGCCAGCCATGATTTTGCGTGCGACAGGCGTTTATGGCCAGGCCGGTCCGGGTCAGAGGCATAAATGGGCGGATCTTTTCGATGATTTCGAGGCGGGGCGTAAGATCAGGCCACGGGCCGGAACAGAGGTTCATGGCGATGATCTGGCCGCCGCCGTCAGGCTGGGGCTGACAGGGGCTGACGGGGTGTTCAACCTATCGGATCTGCTGCTTGACCGGTGGAAATTACTGACGGAATGGCAGCGTGTTACCGGTATTTCCGGCCGGTTACCTGCCATGGCTGATAGCAGCAGCCATGGCCAGATGTCCACGGAACGCCTGTGCCGGATCGGGTGGCGGCCGGGTGGGTGGGCACTGCTTGGTCGTACATTGCATGAAATAGCGCAGTCAGACGGATTTCTGCCACAGGGAACATAAGGCCCTTCCCTGATTCGCCTCTGTCGGCTAGAATTGCCTCAGAGCAGTACGACCCGGACCAACCGGGCGGCAGAACAGGTCCCGGATTGAACCGGGCAGAGAGGCGAAGTTGGCGGGCAGCTCCAGTAAGGCAGTCCCGAAAGTCGCAGTCCTCAAGGGTGGACCCTCGGCAGAGCGCGAGGTGTCGCTGTCTTCGGGGGCGGAATGCGCCAAGGCGTTGCGGCAGGCGGGCTATGATGTCATTGAGATTGATGCAGGGCATGATCTGCCCATGCGTCTGACCGAAATTGTACCTGACGTTGTTTTCAATGCCCTGCATGGTCGCTGGGGTGAGGATGGCTGTGTTCAGGGAATGCTGGACTGGCTGAGGATACCCTATACCCATTCAGGGGTGCTGGCCTCTGCCATGGCAATGGACAAAACCTGTTCGAAGCAGGTCTACCGGAATGCCGGGCTTCCGGTTGTGGACAGTATCGTTGTTCCGACCGAGGATGCCCGGCATGCGCACCCCATGCCTCCGCCTTATGTGATCAAGCCGAATGCCGAAGGGTCCAGTGTCGGAATCTATATCGTTCATGAAGGTGCAAATGGCCCGGCGGTTATCGGTGACCAGATGCCGGATCGGGTGATGGTCGAAACCTATGTTCCGGGGCGGGAACTGACAGTTGCGGTTCTGGGGGATCGTGCCCTTGGCGTGACCGAAATCGTTACTGATGGCTGGTACGATTATGATGCCAAATACAAGGCTGGCGGATCGCGGCATGTACTGCCGGCCCGGATCCCTGATGATATCATGACGGCCTGTCTCGATTATGCCCGGCGTGCACATCATGCGCTTGGGTGTGCAGGTATGAGCCGTACCGATTTCCGCTGGGACGATACAAGGGGGTTGGATGGTTTGTATCTGCTGGAAACCAATACCCAGCCCGGTATGACCCCGACGTCGCTTGCTCCGGAGCAGGCAGCTGCGGCAGGTCTGGATTTTCCGGCGCTTTGTGCATGGCTGGTCGAGGATGTGCTGTGCAGGACATAGATCAGCATAACAGCATGCCGGGCTTTTCCCCGCAGCCGACGCCGCCCCGCAAGGGCTGGCAGCGTCCGCAGCAACAGTCACTAAAGCCTAGGCGTGATCCTGCACCTTCGCGTCTGGCTTATCGTCTGAACCGGATGTGGCTGACGCCGTCGTTCCGGCGGTTGACCCGTGTCGGTCTGCCTGCTTTCCTGATTGCCTTTACTGCGCTGTTGTGGCTCTCGGACGAGGATCGTCGGGCCAGTCTTGCGGGCGGGCTGACCGGGTTGGTGGAAAAAGTGCAGAACCGCGAACAGTTCATGGTCAAGGTCATGACGATAGACGGGGCTTCTGAGCCGGTTGACAAGGCATTGCGGATGATGCTGCCGGTTGATCTGCCTGCATCCAGCTTTGATATCGATCTGGATGAATTGCGGCAGGACATCCTGATGCTGGATGCCGTCAAGGATGTGGATCTGCGTGTCAAGCCCGGCGGAGTGCTTGCGGCAAAGGTGGCCGAACGCCAGCCCGTATTGTTATGGCGGCATTCCCGCGGGATTGAACAACTGGATGAGGCCGGTCACCGGGTCGCGTCGGTAACGGCACGTTCGGTTCGCTCAGAACTGCCCCTGATTGCGGGTGAGGGTGCGGATAAAGCAGCGCGTGAGGCCGTTCAGATTTTTGCCGCGGCAGGGCCTCTTTTGCCGCGGGTGCGGGGTCTTCAGCGGCTGGGTGAACGGCGGTGGGATATTGTCCTTGATCGTGGCCAGCGGATCCTGCTGCCGGCCAATGGTGCCGTGTCTGCACTGGAGCGGGTGATTGCACTGACCGGGGCGGATGATCTGCTGGGCAGGGATGTTTCAGTGATCGACATGCGCGACGGTTCGCGTCCGGTGGTACGGATCGGGCTTGGTGCGCGGAACCGTATCCGGGCGGAGAGGGGGCAGCCGTTACTTGGGCAGGACGGGCGTGAAGTGCCTCAGGATGAGAAGAATGGCTGATCAGGCTGACAGGAATGAGGGCAGGTGATGAAAGACGTTTACCAACAACAGCGTGCCATGCGGAACATGCGTCAGGCTGCCCTTCAGCGCGGTGTAATTGCGGTGCTGGATATTGGCAGCTCGAAAGTTGCCTGTTTCGTGCTGCAATTCGACGGGCCGGGAATATATCGTGAGACTGATGGGGTCGGGCCGATGGCCGGGCAGTCGAATTTTCGGGTAATCGGTGCTTCCACAACACGCTCACGCGGGGTCCGGCTGGGTGAAATCGAGACCATGGCTGAAACCGAACGGGCAATCCGGACGGCCGTGCAGGCTGCTCAAAAGCTGGCCGGAGTGCGTGTCGATCATGCCATTGCCTGTATTTCCGGGGCCCGGCCGTCATCTTACGGGCTGGCAGGTAACATTCCACTGAAAAGTGGCAAGGTTGGTCAGGGCGATATTGCCCATGTGCTGGCATCCTGTGATGTTCCGAATTTTGGGCGCGGTCGGCAGGTGCTGCACGCCCAGCCTGTCAACTTTACCGTAGATGGCCGGTCCGGCCTGATGGATCCGCGTGAACATTCCGGTCAATCCCTTGGCGTGGACATGCATGTGCTGACGGTTGATGCGGATGCAGTCGACAATCTGGTTCATGTCGTACGCCGCTGTGATATGGAACTCGCCGGGGTGGCTTCGGCTTCGTATATGTCCGGCCTGTCATCGCTGATCGAGGATGAGCAGGAACTGGGAGCGGCCTGCGTCGATCTCGGAGGTGGGGCGACCGGAGTGTCGATCTTCATCAAGAAGCACATGATCTTTGCGGATGCGGTTCCGATGGGCGGTGATCTGGTCACCCAGGATATTGCCAAGGGTTTGCGGGTTCCGATGGCGGTGGCCGAACGGCTGAAAACTCTGAATGGCGGTGTTGAGGCGACTGGCCGCGATGATCGTGAACTGATCGAGCTGGGCGGAGAAACCGGTGATTGGGAAGCAGACCGTCGTACCGTCAGCCGCACTGATCTGATCGGGATCATGCGCCCCCGGGTAGAGGAAATCCTGGAGGAGGTTGCGGCAATCCTGACAGCGGCAGGGTTTGACCATATGCCCAGCCAGCAGGTTGTGCTGACCGGGGGGGGCAGCCAGATCCCCGGTCTGGATGGGCTGGCGGCACGGATGCTTGGGCGCAATGTCCGGATCGGTCGTCCCCTGCGCATTCATGGCTTGCCGCATCAGTTGACCGGGCCGAACTTTGCTTCGGCAGTGGGGTTGGCGTTGTTTGCCGCACATCCACAGGATGAATGGTGGGATTTTGAAACGCCTGCCGAGACATATCCGGCGCGCAGCCTGCGCCGTGCTTATCGCTGGTTTCGCAACAATTGGTGATAGGCGATTGAAATGATTGATAGTGGGGGTGTGTCTCATTACCCCTACATTCTGAGATGTTGGCAAGATGCCGCCGGATGGACGTGTTTACCCACAATATTTTGCGTGATTTATGTGTTTTTCAGGTGACGATAGGGCCCCTCTTGGTTAAAGTTCGAAAATTACGAGGGATTCGACCGGACGGCAGACACGGTCCACAGTCATAACAACAGGCGGAAACCATGAACCTCAATCTGATGATGAACGACGAGGATGACCTGAAGCCGCGCATTACCGTATTTGGTGTCGGTGGAGCAGGCGGCAACGCGGTCAATAACATGATCGAAAAGCAGCTGGATGGTTGTGTTTTCGTGGTTGCCAACACTGATGCGCAGGCATTGCAGCAATCCAAAGCTGAATCACGTGTGCAGCTGGGGCCGAAGGTGACAGAAGGTCTGGGTGCCGGTGCCAAACCCGAGGTTGGGGCCCGTGCCGCCGAGGAAACGATTGAGGATATCGTTGATCATCTGCAAGGTGCGCACATGTGTTTCATTACCGCCGGGATGGGTGGCGGAACCGGTACAGGTGCTGCTCCGATCATTGCGCAGGCGGCGCGGCAGATGGGGATTCTGACCGTCGGTGTCGTGACCAAGCCTTTCCAGTTTGAAGGCTCCAAACGGATGCGTCAGGCCGATTCCGGTGTGAGTGAGCTGCAAAAGCATGTTGATACACTGATCATCATTCCGAACCAGAACCTGTTCCGTCTGGCCAATGAAAAGACTACCTTTACCGAAGCATTCGCCATGGCGGATGACGTTCTGTATCAGGGCGTCAAGGGTGTGACCGATCTGATGGTGCGTCCGGGTCTGATCAATCTCGACTTTGCTGATGTTCGCGCCGTGATGGACGAAATGGGCAAGGCCATGATGGGCACCGGTGAGGCTTCGGGTGAGAACCGTGCCGTACAGGCAGCTGAGAAGGCCATCGCCAACCCGCTTCTGGATGAAATTAGCCTGAACGGTGCCAAGGGTGTGCTGATCAATATCACCGGTGGTACAGATCTGACCCTGTTCGAACTGGATGAGGCCGCCAATATCATCCGTGACAAGGTGGATAGCGATGCAAATATCATCGTTGGCTCGACCATGGATGAAAGCATGGAAGGCGCGATCCGCGTTTCCGTCGTGGCAACTGGTATTGATGCCGGTGTCGAAGAGGCGGCCCCGCCTGCTCCTCGCCGCAGGACCGAGGCAGTGGCTCAGGCTGCTCCTGTTGTGTCGGAACCGGCTGCCGATCCCGTGGACGATCAGCAGCCGGCGCGTCGTGCAGCTGCTGCGCCACGTGCGGAAACCCGGCCCGAACAGGTGAATATCTTTGAAGATGACATGCCGGCCCCGGCCTATCAGCCGCGCGAAGCAGCCCGGACAGCACAGGCTGATCCAATCCGCGATGACGCGGAAAACTTCGTTGCACCGCGCAGCACCGCGCCGCGTGGCACGCCGCCGGCAGATGTTCTGGAACGCATGCGCCGTGCGGCAGCTGCCCAGCCTGGCGCGGCATCGCGTGCACCCGCTCCGTCACGCAGGCAACAGCCGCAGGCCGAGTCCGAAGCCCGCGGTGAAAGTCGCATGGCTGGTCTGGGCCGCATGATCGAACGCATGGCTGGTGGCCATCAGGGTGATAAACCATCGGCGTCCTCAATCGCAGATCGTGTCAGTGAGCGGATGTCTGTGCGCCGCCAAGGCAATCTGGATGCGGAATTTGATGATCTGGCAGATGATTCGCCTGCTGACAGTACCGAAATTCCCGCTTTCCTGCGCCGTCAGGCAAACTGATCGAAAAAGGGAGATAAAGGCTCACAGTCCTGTGCGCCGCTTCTCGTGAAGGACCGTCGAAAGGCGGTCCTTTTATTTTTATATACTGCAATATATGGAGTTCCCGGCATTCTGGGACCGGTCAATGTTACAGAGAGTCACAAAACGTTAATTGAGACATTGGCCTGCTGTGCCTAACTGATAACTGCGGTTGGTAAACAGACCGCCAGTCATAAGAAACGGTACAGGATATGCAGGCAACCATTGCGAAAGCGACAGAGTTTCGGGGCGTCGGGCTTCACTCCGGCGCGGCTGTCCGGATGGAAATCCTGCCCGCACCGACAAGCCATGGAATTATCTTTGAACGCAGTGATCTGCCGGTCGGAACCAACTGTATTCCGGCATTGTGGAATCATGTGATCTCGTCAAAGCTGTGCACGCTGATTGATAATGGTAATGGTGCACGGGTTTCGACTATTGAACATATCATGGCCGCACTGTCTGGCACGGGGATCCATAATGCCCTGATCCGGGTTGACGGGCCTGAGGTGCCTATTCTTGATGGTTCGTCTGCCGAATTTGTTTCCGGCATCCTGAATGCAGGGATCAAGGTACAGGATGCGCCGCAGCGTGCCATCCGTCTGAAACGTGTGGTCGAGATCCGTGAAGGAGATGCGGTTGCCCGTCTTGAACTGGCCGATCATCTGGAAATTGATTTCCATATAGACTTCATTGATGCGGCGATCGGGCGGCAGGACAAAGCGCTTGATATGGCGAACGGTGCCTTTGTGCGCGAACTGATGGACAGCCGTACCTTCTGCCGTCAGGCTGATGTTGAGATGATGCGTGCAAACGGGCTGGCTCTTGGCGGTAGCTACACGAATGCGGTTGTTGTCGATGGTGACAGGGTTCTGTCCCCGGGTGGGCTGCGCCACAAGGATGAAGCCGTACGTCATAAGATGCTGGATGCCATGGGTGATCTGGCCCTTGCCGGCGCACCACTTCTGGCGCGTTACCGGGGGAACAGGGCTGGTCATGCCATGACGAACAAGCTCTTGCGGGCGCTGTTTGCCGACCCTGCGGCATGGGAGTGGGTAACCTGCGCGTCTGATCTGGAATGCCGGCTGCCGGGCGCTGGCGTTGCTGCCTATGGCCCGGCCAATGCACCATCGCTGATCGCTGTTGCATAAGCTTGCGCGGCTTCGGCAACTCTTCGGTAAAATCATTGCATTGGCATTTTGCGCCCCCTGATGTTCTATGCTAGGACGACCGGGCTGCGACGGGGTTGACTCGTCGTCCTTTGCGTAAGTTTCAGACAGGCAGGTTTCGATGGTCCGCTTCGTTTCATCCAAGACCCTTCTAGCCATGGTGCTGGCAGGTTCCGTCCTGGCCGGTTGCGGTGGCAGGGGTGGTTCGGACCAACGGGTTCCGGTCGACAATTTTACTGCCGAAGAAATTTACCGACGGGGTGAGTACGAACTGGAAAATAATCGCAAGCCTGATAATGCGGTTTACTATTTTTCGGAAATCGAGCGCCTCTATCCCTATTCCGAATGGGCCAAGCGTGCACTGATCATGGAAGCCTATGGTTACCACAAGGCCAAGCAATATGAGGAAGCAAGAGGTGCTGCGCAGCGCTTCATCGACACCTATCCAGGAGATGATGATGCGGCCTACGCAAAATATCTGCTGGCGCTGTCCTATTACGACCAGATTGATGAAATCGGCCGTGATCAGGGCCTGACTTTTCAGGCGTTGCAGGCTTTGCGCGATGTGATCGAGGAATATCCCGACACTGAATATGCACGGTCGTCAATCCTGAAATTTGACCTTGCTTTTGATCACCTGGCCGGCAAGGAAATGGAAATCGGGCGCTATTATCTGAAGCGGGGGCATTATACTGCCTCGATTAACCGTTTCCGCGTCGTTGTTGAAGATTTCCAGACCACGACCCACACACCTGAGGCGCTGATGCGTCTGGTCGAAGCCTACCTGGCTCTTGGCCTGACGGATGAAGCCCAGACTGCCGGTGCGATTTTGGGCCATAACTTCCAGTCCTCGCCCTTCTATCAGGATGCCTATGCCCAGCTTCGTGGTCGTGGTCTGACAGCGACCCCGCAGGGTAAAAGCTGGCTGACCGATGTTTATCGTCAGGTCATTCAGGGCAAGTGGCTGTAATGTTGCGCGGCGGATAGTGGGCCGCACGGGATAATGCCATGCTGCGTTCGCTTGAGATACGCGATATTTTGCTGATTGACCGGCTGGAGCTGAACTTCGGCCCGGGTCTGAATGTCTTGACCGGGGAAACCGGGGCCGGAAAATCCATACTGCTTGATTGTCTGGGGTTTGTATTGGGCTGGCGTGGTCGTGCAGAACTGGTCCGCACGGGTGCTGCGCAGGGTGAGGTTACAGCCGCCTTCGATTTGCCCCCCGGTCATCCGTCACGTGCCATCCTGGAAGAGGCGGGAATAGATACCGGAGATGAACTCATTCTGCGGCGTGTGAATACCACTGAAGGGCGCAAGACGGCTTGGGTCAATGACCGTCGTGTTACTGGGGAGGTGCTTCGGGCATTATCGGAAACATTGGTTGAGCTGCACGGCCAGCATGATGACCGGGGATTGCTGAACCCACGTGGCCACCGGCAGTTGCTGGACGCCTTTGCTGGGTTAGACCTTGTTTCCTTGCGTGAAGCATGGTCGGCCCGCCGGTTGGCGCAAAACTCCCTCACCGAAGTAGAAGCCCGTCTGGAGCAGGTTCGCACAGAAGAAGACTTCCTGCGCTATGCTGTGAAGGAACTGGATGATTTCGTGCCTGAGACTGGCGAAGATGAGCATCTCGATTCTGTGCGCCGGGCTATGCAGGCAGCTGAACGTATCCGGGAAGATGTCCTGCGGGCGGCAGAGGCGCTTGGACCAGATGGGGCAGAAGGTGCGATGCTTGATGCCAACCGCTGGCTGGAAGGTGTATCTGACAAGGCCGAAGGTCGCCTGGAGGGGGCTGTTTCGGCCCTGTCACGAGCTTTGGTTGAACTGGGTGAGGCATCTTCCGGGATTGAGAATGCGCTTCAGGAAATGTCCTTTGATCCGTATGAACTGGAAGCAACCGAAGAGAGGTTGTTTGCATTACGTGCGCTTGCCCGCAAGCACGATTGCGAACCTGATGATCTGCCGGTGCTTGCTGATAACTTGAGAGCACGTCTTGCGGATCTGGATGCCGGGGAAGACGATCTGACTCGTTTGCAGGCGGCAGTTTCTGCCGCAGATCGTACATATATGACAGAGGCTGACCGGATTCGGGCGGAACGTGCAAAGGCTGCGGAGCGACTTGATGCTGCTATGGCAGCGGAGCTTGCCCCGCTGAAAATGGAACGTGCGATCTTTGAAACCCGACTGAGCGATGCCGAACCCGGGCCCAAAGGCCATGATGCTGTCAGCTTTACTGTTGCGACCAACCCGGGGGCTCCGGCCGGACCACTGGACCGGATCGCCTCTGGTGGTGAACTGTCGCGGTTTCTGCTGGCGCTGAAAGTCAGCCTTGCGCGTGGCAATGATGCGTTGACGCTGATTTTCGACGAAATTGATCGCGGTATTGGTGGGGCTACGGCGGATGCGGTTGGACGACGGCTTGCCCGGCTTGCCGATGGTGCACAGGTTCTCGTAGTGACACATTCTCCGCAGGTTGCGGCGTTTGGATCAGTTCACTTCCGGGTTGTCAAACAAGTTGAAGGTAATATGACCACCAGCAGCGTTATGGCACTGAATACAGATGAACGTATTGATGAGATTGCCCGGATGCTGTCCGGAGAACAGATTACCGATGCTGCACGGGATGCTGCACGGGCATTAATCGGCTGATCTTTCTTTAATCGAGAATCTCGGGTACCTTGCGGATAACAGATTGCACCTTGTGCGACTTTGCGTCGATGCGGACCAGATAGTTTCTGATTACGGCATACCGGCTGCCCGGCAGTTCTGGTCCCAGTCCATAACGTCCGGGATGAGATACGATATGCAGGTCGCTGGCAGCGACTGTTTCCCCAATGCTTATCTTGCTGTTTGGGGTGTTCTGACCGGTACTGATAACCGGCGTCAGGGTTGTTGTAATGACAGCGAAAGCGAAAACGAAATACCGCAACGACACTTGCCTGCTTGGTTCTTGCTATGGTTGAGTGAAACGTAATTACCTGGAGAAAGTTCCAAACTACATGATTTTTCCTGCTTTTGCTTGTTGGAAAGTATCTTGAAGGCGTAACAATCCAGGGTTGTTTCGATTGATGGGCGGGTGATCAGACCCAATTTCTAGTCATTGAAGTACAGTTCCTTCGAGCCCAGAGGGGACAGGATTGCTGCAACCGAAGCCCCAGATGCGTCAGCTGACCAGCGTGGGTTGCGGTCCTTGTCTATGACCTGGGCCCGCACGCCTTCCAGAAAGTCACTGTCGGTTATGGCGCGGTGGGTGAAGCGATATTCGCGGGTAAGACTTTCTTCAATGCACCGATCTGATCGTGCTGCCCGAACCAGCTGCAACCCCGCTGCCATCGACAGGGGAGAGTTGCGCCGGATCGGTTTCAGCATGTCGTCGGCATTCTGCTGTTCCAGTAATGCGATAATTCCGGTCATATCGGGGGCTGCAAAGGCCGATAGGTCGATATCTGTCAGCGATGGTTTAGGGGGATGCCTACCCTGGATCAGGGTCTCATCACCGGTCTTTGCCAACTGGTCTGCCAAGGCAGGCCATTCCGGCTCTGGCAGGTAGTAATCGGCAAACCCTGCATGGATCGCATCTCCTGCGTCCATTCGGGCAGTGGTCAGGGCCAGATATTCGCCAATGTGATCAGGTGCGTGCCCCAGAAGCCAAGATCCGCCAACATCCGGGATCAGTCCGATGCCGGCCTCGGGCATGGCGATTTGTGTCGTGTCACCGACGATACGATGATCTGCATGCCCCCCGACACCAACACCACCACCCATGACGAATCCCTGCATGAAGGCGATAACAGGCTTGGGATAACCGGCAATTGAGGCATTCATGCGGTATTCGTCGAAAAAGAACTTTTGGCCCTCGGCGTGGTCTCCTGCAAGGCCGGCGTGATATACCGCTGCAATATCACCGCCTGCGCAGAAGGCGCGTTCGCCGTTGGCGTCAATGATGATCAGCCGGACCTCTGGATCATTCTGCCATTCTTTCAGCGCTGCGTGTATGGCGCATGCCATGGTATGGCTGAGCGCATTCAATGCCTGTGGCCGGTTAAATGTAATCCGTCCGGCGTGGCGGTCTTTGCGGATGATAAGTTCCTGTGTCATGGCCCTGTCTCAGTCGTATACGGGATCAGAAAACGCTCAGAGAGTATCCCATGCTCCCTGAAGTTGAACGGGGGACTGTTCGCCCCCCGAGCCTGTCATCAATCCATTGCCTTGAAGTTCAGAGCAGCGCCGTCCTTTATGCCCGAGAACCAGCGGGCGGTAACCGTCTTGGTCTTTGTGTAGAAACGGAAGGCATCGGGGCCGTATTGGTTCAGATCGCCAAAGGCAGACTTTTTCCAGCCGCCAAAGCTGTAATAGCTGAGTGGAACCGGGATCGGAAAATTGATCCCGACCATACCGACATTGACCCGGCTGGCAAAATCGCGTGCGGTGTCGCCATCGGCGGTATAGATTGCGGTACCGTTGCCGTAATCATTATCCATAATCAGTTGCAGCGCGTCGTCATAGCTTTGGGTGCGGACGGTGGTCAGGACCGGTCCGAAGATTTCCTCGCGATAGATCTCCATATCCGGGGTTACGTTATCGAACAGGGAAGGGCCGCAGAAGAAGCCGTTTTCATAGCCCTGAATCTTCAGGTCGCGTCCGTCGATGACCAGCCGGGCACCCTGATCTACGCCTGATGCGATCAGCCCGTTGATCCGATCCTTTGCTGCTTGGGTGATCACTGGTCCGAAATCCACGTCATTGCCGGCCGTGTAGGGACCAACCTTCAGTTTCTCGATCCGTGGGATCAGCCGTTCAATCAGTGCATCTGCGGTTTTGTCACCGACTGGAACAGCAACTGAAATTGCCATGCAACGTTCCCCGGCAGCCCCGTATCCGGCACCGATCAGTGCATCCGCCGCCTTGTCCAGATCGGCATCAGGCATGATAATCATGTGATTCTTTGCACCACCGAAGCACTGTGCGCGCTTGCCGTTGTTTGCGGCCCGGCCATAGATATATTGTGCGATTGGGGTCGATCCGACAAATCCGACACCTTGGATTGTCGGGTGGTCAAGAATTGCATCGACAATTTCCTTGTCTCCGTTGACTACTTGCAGAACACCGTCAGGCAGGCCCGCTTCCTGTGCCAGCTTTGCCAGGGCAAGCGAAGTTGACGGAACGCGTTCAGAGGGTTTCAGGATCATTGCATTGCCTGAAGCCAGGGCAGGGCCCATTTTCCACAGCGGGATCATGGCTGGGAAGTTGAAGGGCGTGATGCCTGCGACTACGCCCAAGGGCTGACGCATTGCATAAAGGTCAATGCCCGGACCGGCATTGTCGGTATATTCACCTTTCAGCAGGGAGGGGGCACCCATGCAGACCTCAATCACTTCAAGTCCGCGCTGAACATCGCCGCGGGCATCGGGCAGGGTCTTGCCGTGTTCAACGCTGACCAGCTCAGCCAGCATATCCATGTTTTCATTGATAAGCTGACCGAACTTCATCATCACCCGTGCACGGCGCTGCGGGTTTGTTGCGGCCCAGCCAACCTGTGCCCTGGCAGCACTGGAGATGGCTGTGTCGAGTTCAGCCGGGGTGGCAAGTGCGACACGTGCCTGCATTTCCCCTGTAGCAGGGTTGTAGATATCGGCGAAGCGGCCGGATCCGCCCGAGACTTCTTTGCCGTCGATCCAATGCCCGATCTCTTTCATCTCATCCTCCATGGCAGGTTTTCAGTATTCTATCTTGCATAAATGCCATTCAATAGTGAAAATATAGCAAAAGTATTTTGCAAAAATGCAAGACAAGATGGATTGGGATGATCTGAAAGTATTTCTGGCTGTTGCGCGTGATGACAGCCTGTCGCGTGCGGGACGACGGCTGGGGATGGATCCATCCACGGTTGGACGTCGGATTACCCGACTGGAATCTGCACTTGGTCATCCGCTGTTCATGAAATCTCCGCAGGGCTATTCCCTGACATCGGAAGGTGCACGATTGGTTCCGCATGCCGAAGCGGCCGAACGTGAGCTGTCCGGGATAGCTGATTCGCTGGGGCAGCCCGGCGAGATAACCGGCCAGCTGCGGATCGGGGCACCGGATGGTTGCGCAAATTATCTGCTTCCTCAGGTCACGGCGGCTATGTGTGATGCGCATCCGGGGCTGGAAATTCAGATTGTCGCCTTGCCGCGTGTGTTTAACCTGTCCAAGCGCGAGGCTGATTTCGCGATTGCTGTCAGTCGTCCGGAAAGCGGTCGTCTGGTTGTTCAGCGACTATGTGACTATCATCTGCATCTGGCTGCGCACCGGGACTATCTGGCAATGTGTACCCCGGTCACTTCCTTGTCGGACCTGCGGGGACACCGGTTGATCGGCTATATTCCCGATATGATTTTCGACAGTGAGCTGGATTATCTTGCCCCGCTGTTGTCACGCAGCGGGGCAGATCCTGCACGTCTGACGTCGAATTCGGTCTCG
This sequence comes from Paracoccus sp. (in: a-proteobacteria), assembly GCA_047971845.1. GTDB lineage: Bacteria > Pseudomonadota > Alphaproteobacteria > Rhodobacterales > Rhodobacteraceae > Paracoccus. The sequence goes on from JBKEAB010000026.1 coordinate 32,237, forward strand.
GTGCAGATGCAGGCAATCCGGAATGGGGCGGGGATTGGTATCGTGCATGATTTTGCTGTGCCCTTTACACCGGGGGTAACACGAATCCTGGCAGATGAATTCAGCCTCAGCCGCAGTTTCTGGATTATCCGTCATGCTGATGATCAAAGGTCCCACAGGCTGAACAGGCTGGCGGATGAACTGGTAAAGATCATGCGGGCAGAGGTTGCCCGACTGGAAAGCGGGGTCGGTTCGGATTGCAGGGCTTGACGTTCCGTGTGGTTACGACAGACTGAGGGAACATAACCACGGAGGGCTATATGCTGGTTAACCAGATTCTTTCCCTGAAAGGGTCGGGCGGGGCCGAGGTCGTGACAGTCGCCTCGACAGCTACCGTTGCCGATGCTGCAAAATTGCTTGCGGAAAAGCGGATTGGTGCGGTGGTTGTCAGTGATGACGGCCGGAAACCTGTCGGAATTTTGTCTGAACGCGATATTGTGCGCGAACTGGGCAGACAGGGGGCGGGTATCCTGTCGCAACCCATCAGCAAGTTGATGACACGCAAGGTGTCAACATGTGGAACTGGTGAAGACACGCTTGCCGTTCTGGAACGGATGACTGAGGGTCGCTTTCGCCACCTGCCGGTGGTTGATGATGACGGGAACATGCTTGGTGTTGTCTCAATCGGTGATGCCGTCTCTGCACGGTTGAAAGAGCTGAGTGCCGAAAAAGAAGCGCTGACTGGCATGATCATGGGATCCTGATAGCAGATCTTACCAAAGCCCTTGATTTTACAGTGCATATCAGATGGTTTGCACGGAAACTGAAAGGACTGGCTCATGCGTACAGGCTTGTATCCCGGCACATTTGATCCGATTACCTTGGGTCATATAGATATTATCCGGCGGGCCATGGGTCTGGTTGACCGGCTGGTTGTGGGTGTTGCGATTAATCGTGACAAGGGACCGCTGTTTGATATTGATGAGCGTGTGGCGATGGTCCGGCACGAATGCGGATCCATTGCCCGCATCACTGGCGGAGAAATCCTGGTCCATCCCTTTGAAAACCTGCTGATAGATTGCGCACGTGACGTCGGGGCCTCTGTCATCATACGCGGCCTGCGTGCAGTTGCAGATTTTGAATATGAATTTCAAATGGTTGGCATGAACCGTGCACTTGATTCCAGTATTGAGACTATGTTTCTGATGGCGGATGCAAGGCGACAGGCAATTGCATCGAAACTGGTCAAGGAAATTGCGCGGTTGGGGGGGGATGTATCAAAATTTGTTACCCCTCCGGTTGATTCGGCGCTGACTGATAAACTTAACCTGAAGCCATAGTACAATTTTTATTGATTGCCGGGTCCGGGGCATCATAGCCTGCCTGAAAAGGAGGATATGATGACCGGCACTGACCCTGATTGGCCAGATGAAGGCCCGGACGATATTCCGGAACCGGTGCGAATCGGTTTTGCTGCGATCAGCGACAGTCTGCGTGCGGGATGGCTGCATAATCCCGAAGCCCTGATTCCCGAGTCCCATCACCTTTGACACGACAGTCCCGGCAAGGCTGACAATGCCGACAGCAGCGAAGGCGGGAAGCGCGGAGACCTGAAATATCGCAGCGGTTCCCGCCTTCGCGGTTGTGCTACGATCAACATTTCGGGCGGTAAGCGGACATGCGGCGGTGCCGCACTGCATCTGCGGCGACTTGGGCAAAGCGTAAGCGTTGCAAATCACCCCCTATTTGCCCCCTGAAGCCAGCCTTTCAGTCATGATAATCTGCCTCAAACCATGAGGGCAGTATGATCGACAACAGCAACCCACCTCGCCAAGCCTTTGGCTTTACCATTCCAGTAACCCAGACCGGACGCAACCAATGGCCACCCGGCTTCAAAAAGTATGTCATTGAATAGTTGGAAACCGGCGAACTGACTGTCCGCCAGATCGCAGAAGAAAGCGGAATCAAAAAATCAATCATCTATAAGTGGCAAGCCAAGAGTAGGTCCGCCAACAAAACTGCTCGGCCAAGCAAGACCTTCGCGCAGGTCTTGGTTGGAAACGAGCCCGCGAAACAGCCGTGGACTGAGGATGGTCTGCCTGAGGCCGGTGTCCAATGTATTCATTTGCGAGGCGTAGCAGCCAACCTGATTCTTCCGCCAGATTATCCTATCGAAAATCTTGTCCGGCTTGTTCAGGCCATGGAAGCCACGGCGTGACGGGCGTTACGACCCTCGTGCCAGCAATTGTCTGTGTCATTGTGCAAAGTCAAAGATGATCTCTCCGGCGGGCAACTTCAGAATCTACATTGCAACAAAACCCGTGGACTTCCGAAAGGGTATGGACGGGCTAGCCGCCATCGTGCAATCGGAGTTCGATCTCGACCCGTTTTCTGGCGGAATTTTCGTTTTTCGCGCCAAGCGGGCAGATAGATTAAAGATCGTGGTATGGGACGGGACCGGGCTGGTGCTTGTTTACAAGCGGATCGAAGGGGCTGGGTTTATCTGGCCGAGGGTCGGCGACGGCACCATATCTATCACCCGCTCACAATTCGAAGCACTGTTCGAAGGGTTGGACTGGACAAAGGTACGTGCCCGGATGCCGCGCAGGTCGATAATCGCCGAATAACCGCACAAAATACCGTGGATGTACGGCTAGGAGAGCATGGTAGTGATAACCTAATGCACCTTATCCAAGTATATCGATTTCTTCCTCGCTGAACCATTCGTTCGTCAGTGCATGATCTTTTACAGCCTGCGGGCTATCGGTATAGGCGACTAGAGCGAGGCTCTTTTCCGCACGACTGCACGTCACGTACAG